>DATGJX010000183.1:0-39861 GCA_035294905.1 Vulcanimicrobiaceae bacterium
AGCTCGACTCGCAGCGTGATTGCGGCGGCGGCGCGTTCCAGCACGGCGCGAATATCGACAGGAGACGGCGCCCGGCATTCGCGTGACGGGGACGTCATGACGATCGCGAAGACGTCGCTGCCCGGATCGTGACCGCTCACATCACCCACACGCAGCACGGTACCGGCGGATTGCACGAACGCGGCCATCGTCAAGCGTTCGAGCCGCTGCGCCGCGCGTTTGCCTTTGCGCCAAGCGATGCGTTCGAATTCCGGCAAGCGCAGCACGAGTAAGGGAACCGGTCCGCGTCTTAGCGCGCACGAAATCGGCTCGCGCAGCGCGCGGAGCGTTTCGGGACGCTTACGAACGTGAGAACTTGTATCCAAAGCCGTGGACGGTTTGCAGCATCGGCGGGAGGTCGCGCTCTTCTTCGATTTTCAAGCGGACCCGTCGCACGTGAACGTCGACCGTTCGTTCGTCGCCGTCGAAATCGAAACCCCAGACCTTCTCGAGAAGCGTTCGGCGCGAAAGTGCGACGCCGGGATTGCTCGCCAATGTCAGCAGCAGCGCGAATTCGCGCGGCTTGAGTTTGACGTCTTCTCCGTCGATGCGAACCTCACGCGCCGCTTCGTCGATCTCCAGACGTCCGAAACTCAGCAGCGTGGGCTTCTGCTCGCTCGGCGCGCCGCTGCGCCGCAGGACGGCCTTTACTCGCGCCACGACTTCGCGAGGCGAAAACGGTTTGCAAATATAATCATCGGCGCCCAATTCGAAACCGACGATGCGATCGATCTCGTCGACGCGCGCGGTCAGCATGACGATCGGCACGTCGCATTTCTCTCGGCGAAGCGTGCGCGCGACGTCGAGGCCGTCGACTGCGGGCAAACCAATATCCAAGACGAGCACGTCGGCAAGTTCGCGCGCGGCGCGCAACGCGGCGTTGCCGTCGCCAACCGCCAATACCTCGAAGCCTTCGCGCTGAAGATGATGCGAGAGCAGCTCGCGGATTGCGGGATCGTCCTCCGCCACGAGCACGGTACGTGCAGGCATGCGGGTGATAGTGCCCACGGTTATGTGAAAGTGGACAAGGGTACACTGCGCGCGTGGCAAGCGACGAGCAGCAAGAATCCGCCGGGACGCCGGCGGAGGCGCAGGGCGGCAATATCGTGCAACTCACGCACGACGAAGAGCAAGAGGTCCGCAAGCGCTCCTCGCTGCGCGCCGCAGTGGTTTTCGAAACGGTTCGGCGCGAGGGCGAAACGGAAATTTCGCGTCCCGCGCTCGCGCTCGCTTTTTCCGGGCTCGCCGCCGGACTTTCGATGGGCGCATCGCTCGTGGGCACCGGTGTCCTCCAAGCCTTTCTTCCAAACGAGCCGTGGCGCACGCTGGTTGAAAATCTCGGCTACACGCTGGGATTTCTCATCGTGATTCTCGGACGTCAGCAGCTCTTCACCGAAAACACGTTAACCGCCATTCTTCCCGTGCTAGACGATCCGGGCAAACCGAAGAAATTGGTGCAGATGCTGCGGCTCTGGGCGATCGTGCTGATCACGAATTTGATCGGGGCCGCGATTTTCGCCGAGGTCGTCGCGAAAACGGCGATGTTCAACCCAAACGTGAAGGCGGCGTTTTTGCAGATCGGACTGCAAGCGGTGCATCCCACGTTCGGAGAGATTCTGTGGCGCGGTATTCTCGCCGGATGGCTGATCGCGCTGGTCGTTTGGCTCTTGCCGGCGGCTAATCCGCAGCGCGTTTGGATCATCGTCATCATCACATGGCTAGTAGGCGCCGCCGGGCTGAGCCATATCATCGCCGGTTCCGTGGAGGCGCTGTACGCAGTTGCTGCCGGCGCATGGCCGTGGGCGCAGTACGTCGTGAATTTCCTGATCCCGGTGTTCGTCGGCAACTGCATCGGCGGCGTCTTGCTCGTCGCGATGCTCAACTACGGGCAGGTGGTTCCCGAGCAAGGCGGCGATTAACGACGTATGAACCGTGTCATCGTTTTACTCGCAGCAATCGGCATGATGAGTGTGCCAACATTCGCGCACGCAGCGCCGATCGACCTCGCCGCGTTCCGTAACCTTGTCACAATCGGCTCGCCGAGCGTGTCGGCGGACGGCAGCCGAATCGCGTTCGTAAAAACGGTCAACGATTTCGGCACCGACAAGCGCATGAGCACGCTCGAGGTCGTCAGCGCATCGGGCGGGACGCCGATTGCACTGACGCGCGCGAGCGACGCGCTCTCCGATCCGCAGTGGTCGCCGCGCGGCGATCGCATCGCCTACATCGATCGTGGACGGCATAAGCAAAATCAGCTGTTCGTCGTTTCGGCCGCGGGCGGCCGCGCGACGGAGATAACCGACGCGAAGAACGGCGTCGAACAGTACGCTTGGAGTCCCGAAGGCACGCGCTTTGCGTACGTCACGCAAGACGATCCGTCGAATGCCGCCGCTGCGAGGAAACACGACGATCTGTTTGAGATTCACGATGACGGCTACCTCATCGACGGGCCGCCGCAGCCTTCGCACTTGTGGTTGATTGCGACGAGCGGCGGTACCGCGCAACGGCTCACGCACGGCACGTGGAGCGTGCTCGAAGCGGCGCCTCCGTTCTCCGGTTCTGCAAGCGATCCGTCGTGGTCGCCCGACGGCCGTTACATCGCGTTCACGCGGCAAGCCGACGCGGACGACAGCGACAGCGACCTAACGAGGATCGCGATCGTCGACGTGCATACCGGCGCAGTCCACCTGCTCACGTCGCATCCGAAGTACGAATATCAGCCGCTGTTCTGCCCAACTGACGATACACTTGCGTATCTGTATCCACAAGGACCGGGACCGATCAGCATGATGAAGGCGTTCATCGCAAAACCGTCATCGAGTGCGACACGCGACGTGACTGCCTCGTTCGACCGCAATATTCTCGCGATGGCGTGGCTGCCGGACGGAAAGAGCGGCGTGGTAATGGCGGACGACGGCATCGGCGTCGGCCTCTGGCGCATATCGAACGGCGCGGCGGCGCAGCGACTCGATCTCGGCGATCTGAACGTCATGGATTTCGACGCCGGTAAGACGGGCGAAATTGCGTTGGTGCTCAGCAACGAGGTCACGGCGCCCGAGCTGTACGTGATGGCGAACACCGCTGCCAAACCGGTGAAACTCACCTCGCTGAACGCGGCGTTCTCAGCGTATCAATATCCGACTGCAAAGGAACTTATATGGCGCGCATCGGGTGGCGAGCAGTCGGACGGTATCGTTTCGTATCCCCTCGGATATACGTCCGCGAAGAAATGGCCGCTCGTCGTCTACATACACGGCGGCCCTGAAGCAGCATCGTCGCAGAGTTTCGGCGGCGGAGAAATTGGCCGGCTTCGCTATGGTTTGCTCTCGCGCGGTTACGTCGTGTTCGAACCGAACTATCGCGGCAGCGACAATCTCGGCGATGAGCATGAGCACGCAATCTATCGCGATCCGGGAACCGGGCCCGGGCGCGACGTGATGAGCGGCATTGCGGAACTCGAAGCGCAGGGCGTCATCGATACGTCACGCATTGCGATCGTCGGTCACTCCTACGGCGGCTACATGACGACGTGGCTCATCGGTCATCAGCATATTTGGCGCAGTGCCGTGGTCGCGGACGGCGTAACGGACTGGCGCGAAGAGTACGACCTTTCTGCAGCGGGCAATCTCGCGTGGACGCGCGATTCGCTAGGCGGTGCTCCAACGGATCCTAACGCGGCATCGCTCTATAAGAGCGGCTCGCCCATCACGTATGCAAGCGCAATAACGACGCCGACGCTGATTCTGTCCGGAACGGCTGATGAAACCGTTCCGATCAGCGAGTCGTTCGAACTCTATCACGCCCTGCGCGATCGCGGCATTCCGGTGCGCTTCATCGGCATTCCGGGCGCACATCACTCACCAAGCAAACCCGTGCAAACGGATCGCTACTACACGCTCATCCTCGATTGGGTGACGGATCATATGTGAGATCCGCAAACGGTCCGAACTGCGCTGCGTGGTGGCGCAGCTTGCGATAGATAAGCGACGCCGGAAAGCCAAGGCGCTCTAAGGCGCGTGCCGCTGACGGATAACTGAGTTCCGGTTTGGTGCGGAAGAGCTTGTCCAACGCATCGTCGAGCCGCTCGCCTTCGTCGAGCAATGCGTTTGAAACCGCGGCGGCAGCAGCGTCGCGGTCGATACCCTTCCGTACGAGTTCGCCTACGAGCCGCACGTTGCCGACCGCCTTGCGCTTTTGCTCGACGTACAGCTGCGCGAAAAGCCGGTCGTCAATATATCCGTCGCGTTTGCAGCGTGTTACCGCGTCACGGATGTCGCCGCCTTCGTAGCCTTTGCGCTCGAGCCTTTGCCAGAGCTGCGCTTCGGTGAGCCGGCGCTGCGCGAGCATGCGCAGCGCCGAAACCCAAGCGTTCATTTACTCTGCGGCAGGTGCGGCTGTGGCGTGGCCGTTGCGGGACATAACTTGGCCGGCGAGTTCTTCGCGGATCTTCGCCGAGATTTCGTCGGCGAGATCGGAGTGCTCTTCGAGGTACGTTTTCGCGTTTTCACGTCCCTGACCGATGCGCGTGTCGCCGTAGGTATACCACGAGCCGCTCTTGCCCACGATGTTGCGCTCGAGCGCGACGTCGAGAATCGAGCCCATCTTGCTGATGCCGTGGCCGTACGTGATGTCGAATTCCGCTTGGCGGAACGGCGGCGCGACTTTGTTCTTGACGACTTTGACGCGGGTGCGTGAACCGACGACGTCCTGCCCGACCTTGATTTGTTCGAGTTTGCGAACGTCGAGCCGAATCGACGCATAAAACTTGAGGGCGCGGCCACCCGAGGTTGTTTCGGGATTGCCGAACATGACGCCGACCTTTTCACGCAACTGGTTGATGAAGATCATCACGGACTTGCTGCGCGATATCGCGGCGGTAAGTTTGCGAAGTGCTTGCGACATGAGGCGCGCCTGCAAGCCGACGTGCGCATCCCCCATATCGCCTTCGAGTTCGGCTTTGGTGACGAGCGCGGCGACCGAGTCGACGACGATGACGTCGACGGCGTTGCTGCGTACCAGCATCTCTGCGATGTCGAGCGCTTGTTCACCGGTGTCAGGCTGCGAGACGAGCAAATTGTCCAGGTCCACGCCGAGCGCCGCCGCGTAATTCGGGTCAAGCGCGTGTTCCACGTCGATGAATGCCGCAGTGCCGCCGCTCTTTTGCGCTTCCGCAATGGCGTGCAGCGCGAGCGTCGTCTTACCGCTTGATTCCGGACCGTAGATCTCGACGATGCGTCCGCGCGGGAAACCGCCGACGCCGAGCGCGAGATCGATCGCTATCGAACCGCTCGGAACCACTTCGAACGACATGCGCTCCTGAATCTCACCCATGCGCATGATCGAGCCTTTGCCGAACTGCCGCTCGATTTGCGCGAGCGCGTTGCTCAGAGCGACCTGCCGTTCATCCTGTGCCATTCTTCTCTCCAATCAACTTGTGTGCGTACGTAAGTGCGGGCGGTCCCGCTTGTAGTATCACGCTAACCGGGGGACATGCCAACGGGGTGGCATTTCAAAAGCCGCTTCCCTCGAATAGTGCTTCGATGAACTCCGAGGGGACGAAGGGCTGAAGGGCATCGGCCGATTCTCCGAGGCCGACGAACTTGAGCGGGATTTCCAACGTGTCGACGATGGCGACGAGCACGCCGCCTTTGGCCGTGGAGTCCAATTTGGTGACGACCACGCCCGTGAGCGCGGTCGCTTCGTTGAAGAGTTTTGCTTGCGAGATTGCATTCTGGCCGGTCGTGCCGTCGAGCACGAGCAGCGTTTCCGCCGGCGGCGCCCCCATCTCACGCTCGATGATGCGACGCATCTTCTTCAGCTCTTCCATGAGGTTGGTTTTGGTCTGCAGCCGTCCCGCCGTGTCGACGAGGATTACGTCCGCGCCGCGCGATTTGCCGGCTTGGAGGCCGTCGAACACGACCGAGGCCGGATCGGCGCCTTCTTTGCCGCGAATGAAATCCGCGCCGCTGCGCTCGGCCCAAATGTGCAGCTGTTCCGCAGCTGCCGCGCGAAACGTATCGGCTGCCACGAGCAATACGCGTTTGCGTTCGGAACGCAGCCGAGTCGCGAGTTTGCCGATGGTCGTGGTTTTGCCGCTACCGTTGACGCCGACGACGAGAATCACCGCCGGCTTTTCATCGATCTGCAGTTCCGGATTCGGCAGCGTGAGAAAACGCTCGACGTCTTTGCGGAAGCGCGCGACGATCTGATCGCTGGTTGCCCAGAGTTCTTGCTTTGCGACGGTCTTGAGGCCGCCGATGATCTTTTCGGTGGTGGGCACACCGAAGTCGGCCAACAACAACAGCTCTTCGAGCTCTTCCCAGAGTTCGGGCGTTATTGGCCGGCGGGCGCGGCCCAATGCCTGCACCCCCGAGAGCGTCTCACGCGCCTTGCCGAACGAGGCCCGCAACTTGGCAATCCAGCTCACGGAGTACCCCTCTTCCGTGCTGGGAATCGAACTCCTGTTCGATCCCTTGAGTAGGCAAGCGCTACCGGTTTAGGGCGGCGAGGGCTTGTTCGGGATAGCGCTCGCCGGCGGCTACGCCGAACGGGAACGCTTCTTCGATGCGCCGCACATCGTCTGCGGTGAGCGTCACGTCGAGCGCTCGAAGATTTTCCTCGAGATAGTGGCGCTTCTTCGTCCCTGGAATCGGCACGATGTCCTCGCCTTGCGCGAGCAGCCACGCAAGCGCGAGCTCCGATGGAGCCACCCGTTTCTCTCGCGCGATCGCATCGACGACCTCAACCAAATGCAAATTGCGTTCGAAATTCTTGCCTGCAAAACGCGGATGGTTGCGACGGTAATCGTCGTGCGGCAAATCCTCATGCTTCTTGAAACGGCCGGTCAAAAATCCGCGCCCGAGCGGACTATATGCGACGAAACCGATACCCAGTTCGCGCACCGTCGGAAGAACGTCGCGTTCCGGATCGCGCGTCCAGAGTGAATACTCCGTCTGCAGCGCGCTAATCGGATGCGTTGCGTGAGCGCGGCGAATCGTTTGCGGCGCCGCTTCCGACAGTCCGATATAGCGAATTTTCCCTTCACGCACGAGCTCCGCCATCGCGCCGACGGTTTCTTCAATCGGCGTCTTCGGATCGACGCGATGCTGATAGTACAAATCGATCGTCTCGACGCCGAGACGCTTCAAACTCGCTTCGCATGCCGACTTGACGTAGTCGGCTTTGCCGTTGACGCCCAGCCATTCACCGTTCGGTCCGCGCACGTTGCCGAATTTCGTCGCGAGCGTGACTTTGTCGCGCCGGTCGTATATGGCGCGTCCGACGAGTTCTTCGTTCTTGCCCACCCCGTACACGTCGGCAGTATCGAGAAACGTGCACCCGAGTTCGATTGCCCGGTGAATGGTCGCAATCGATTCGTCGTCGTCACGTCCGGCATAGAAATCGGACATACCCATGCAGCCGAGTCCGAGCGCGGAAACGGTCAGCTCGCCGAGTTTGCGTTGCTTCATGCTGAGTGTTACCCCTCGACGGTGCCCGGGGTCCTTCGATACCTCAGGATGACGCGCTCGCCTTAAGGACGGCTTCTTATCGGGCGTGGCTGCGTTTGGCTGCTTCTGAGTCCACGCGGAATACGTACGCTAGAACTTCCGCGACGACGGCGTATAATTCGCGCGGAATCGTTTCGGTGAGTTCGAGACGCGAGAGCGCTTCCACGAGTTCGGCGTCTTCGTGCAACGGAACGTTGTGCTCTTTCGCGACGCGAATGATTTCCTCGGCGATGAGACCTCGCCCGGCGGCAATGACTTGCGGCGCCTCATGTCCGACCGGATCGTACTTCAGCGCAGCGGCAGCCGGACGCGGTGCAACCTTCTTGCGGAAATCGTAGAAGCGATTCATGCGCGCAGGTCCAATCCGCGCTTCTTCTCAACGCTCGGTTCGGCGTTCACCGTGCCATTCTTCGATTTCGACGCTGCGGGCAACGCACTAGCGACCGCCGACGCAACACGGTAGCGCAGATCCTCCAGACGCGTGCGCAACGAACTGAGCGAATCTGCAAAACGCACCGCGGATTTGTCGGTTTCGGTTTTTACGTCCACCTTGACGGTGCGTCCGGTCGTCTGCAGGTCGATTGCAACGGTGCCCAGATTCGCCGTGTCGAGAACGAACGCGACGTGAAAATTGTCGGCGTCCATCTTCGAGCCGCCCGAGCCGCCGTCGCGCGAGATGCGAATCTGCGCGGGCTTACCGCCCTCGTGATAAAACACCGGCAGCGACAGCGTGAACGTTCCGGGGTTTTGCTGCGAAAACGAAAGCGTGTTTACCTGCGCTCCCGTCAGCGTAATCGCCGTTTCCGTCAAGGCTTGCGTCATCGCGGGCGTGCGCGCTGCCGTCGGATCGCGCAGCAGCGAAAGCACGACCGACTTCAGATCGTAGTCGATTGCCGCCGAGCGCTCGGCCACGCGGGCCTGGGCGACGGTAGGCGGCAGCTCCGGTGTCTCGCCGTTCACCGGCGCGTTCGGAGGCGCCGGAGGCGGCGTCGAGGGCTTTCCTGGTGCTTGCGTCTGCTGCTCGGGCCGCGGCGCCGCCGGCGATGCTTGCTTGTGGGCCTGAAGCAACTGCGTGAGTTTGGTTTCGACCCCTTCGACGACGTTCGAAAGGTATGCGGAAATTTGCGCGCGCAGCGTTTCCGCGTTGGCGGGATTGAGACGCGCCGTAAAGCCGATCAAGGTGCGAAGCGTACCTACACGCGGATCGTCGGACGTACTCGGAAGCGCAGCTTCCAGGCGCTGCAAAACCGAGGGCAAACGTTCCGGCGCCTGCGATGCAATCGCTGCGGCCATACGTGTGAACGGCGTGTCCGGTACGCGCGCAGCGCGCAAAAACTCGCTGACGGTTTGCACGACGCGCTGTACGGTTTGCGCGGCGGCGCTGCGAATCGGTGCCTTTGCACCCGCTACGGCTTGCGCCACGGCATGCATCGCTGAAGCAGTCCGCGCCGGAATCACCGGCGGCGGCTTTGCGGTCTGAGGCATTGCAACCGGCGGCGGTTTTGCAACCGGCGGCGCCTTCGCAGCCGGCGGCGCGTTCGCAGCCTGCGCCGCTGCAATGCGCGCTTCGACGCCGCGCACGATGGTTTCGGGCGCCGGCGCTACTTCCGATGCGGTTGGCGCCGCCGGCGCTTGCCGAACGGACGCCGCAACGAACACTTCGCGCGGAGGCGAAATCGGTGCCGCGGCTTCAGGCGCACGTTGTTGCGGCGCAGCAGTTTGCTGCGGTACGGATTGCTGCGGCGGCGATGTGCGAATCGTCGTCAGAACCGCGGTTTGCGGCGGCGTTTCACCTTCCGCTTCGGGCGGATTCTGCGGATCGGGCGCGCCGAGGTTACGAACGTAGATTTGGGTTCCGGAAAAGCCGGTCACTTGGAGGAGCAGCGTTTCCCCCGGGTTGACCCCGGGCGGCAACTGCGCCGCGACGCGCTGACCCAAAATCTCGATGAAGTCCTGACCGTTTTGCGGCGGGAGAACGACCGCCGTAAGGACGTCCCCCGTGCTAATCTGCGCTTGCAGCAACTCGGCGGATGCGCCGATGCTGATCGCCGCTTCCAGCATGGCCGCTTCGGCGGCTGCTACGCGGGCGCTTATCGCTATGGAGAGCGGATCGGTCGACATTCCCGCCTACGCGGTGACGTCGATGAGGTGCTCGCCTTCGCCGGCAAGTCCGAGTGGGCCGGCCGTATAGGCCTGCTCCTCTTCCGAAGCCTGCCTTCGGCGGTGGTCCGGCGAAGAACCGCCGTCCTCGCGCTCCTGGTCCTCTCGGGCGCGCACCTTCGAGCCCTCGACTTTGACCGGCTCGTCGACAGTCTCTTGACGCTGCATGACTTCCGCTGCGAATGCGGCTTGGGCCGCCTGCTGCGCGGCCTGGGGCGCGTCCTGGGCATTGCTGAGCACGGCCGCGTTCTGTGGTGCAGCCATGTAGGCAAGCTGGAGATCGACCGGTCGAATGGCCATGTTGCGCAAATTTCGGGCCGGTTGCTCGCCGCCCTGCGCGGAAGCCTAGCCGGCTCTGGTTATATTATCGGCCGCCGGCGGATTTTTGCGCAGATACTTTTGCTTGACGTTCGGGTCGCCTTCGCGATAGCCCAAATCCGAACGCAGTTCCCGCAGTTTCTGCCGCAGATGGATGACGGCTTGTGCATGAATTTGCGAGACGCGCGACTCCGAAACGTTGAGCGCGCTTTTGATCTCTTTGAGCGTCAGGCCGTCGAAATAATAAAGTGAAATGACGGTGCGCTCTTGCGGCGGCAGCTCTTCCACCGCCCGCACGAGGGCGGAGCGAATTTCGCGCTGCTCGACGGCGGTGGTGACGTCGTTATCGCCGTCTTTGAGCGTGTCGACCAGCGGTATCTCATAGCCCTTTTCGTTGGGGAGAAACTCTTCGAGCGAGAGCAGTGCCGTGCCGCGCACGCGCTGCATCAGCGTATCGAGTTCCTTACGCGAAATTCCGAGCTTGGCCGCCAATTCGTCCTCGTTCGGAACGCGGCCGAATTGCGCCTCGAGTTCCTGATAGGCACGTTCCAGCTCGCGAGCGCGCTGGCGAACCGCGCGAGGCACCCAGTCCAGCGAGCGCAGGGCGTCGAGAATGGCGCCGTTGATTCTGGTTATCGCGTACGTCTCGAACTTGACGCCGCGGGCGTCGTCATACTTCTCGATGGCATCGATAAGCCCGAGGATCCCGTCGTTGATGAGATCGTTGAGTTCGACGTTGGGAGGGAGATTAACGGAAATACGGCCGGCAACATACTTGACGAGATGCAAGTATTTGTGAACGATTTCTTCTCGTGATAATTCGACGCCGCCGATTACGTAGCGGTGCGAACTCCGGCCTAACCTCATTCACGCTCCGAGTAGCGATGACGCTCGTTTGCTGCCCTCTTTATTGCCCGCGCGGGCCAGCGCTCCTACCGGATGCCCGTACCGTTAGCGCGGATTCGGTTAAGAGCGTGCGAAGGAAGTGTTCGTTAGTTCGCACAGTGCGGGAGCAATCTGATCGAGAGGAAGTACGCGATCGACCAACCCCGCTTGCGCCGCTGCGCGCGGCATTCCGTACACCACAGACGTTGCGGCATCTTGCCCGATGACGAATCCGCCGCGGTCCTTTACCTTACGTAAACCGACCACACCATCTTGCCCCATACCGGTGAGAATTGCCGCCAGCGTGCTTGCGCCGAATACATCGGCCACGGATGCGGCCATGACGTCGACGCTCGGCACATGCAGCGAATTCGCTTCATCCATGCACAGCTGCACCTCCACTTCGTCGCTGCCGCGTACGCGCCGCACGACGAGCTGGCGTCCAGCCGGCGCGATAATCGCTTGTCCCGCGCGCAGCACCATACCCTCCGCGCCCTCGACGACCGTGATTTGGCTCGACTGATTCAACCGATCCGCAAGCGGACGAGTGAAGCCCGGCGGCATGTGCTGCACGATGACTATCGGCGTCGAGAACGTCGCCGGCAAGAGCGGCACGAGGTTGGACAGCGCCACGGGACCACCGGTCGACGTGCCGATCGCGACGCATTCGAACAGATCCGTATGCACCGTGCGCGGCGGCAAAGGCTCGGCAAGCGGCGGCAGCGCAACCTTCGGCCGCGCGCCGACGTGACCCCTCGTGCCGCGCCGCGCAAATACACGCACCTTCGCTACGAGATCGCGCGCCACGTCCTTGATGTTGACGTACGCGGCATCGGGTTTCGCAATAAAGTCGACGGCACCCAAATCCAGCGCGCGGAACGTCGTTTCCGCACCTTCTTGCGTGAGCGCGCTCACCATGATGATCGGAATCTGCGCGCGTGACATGATCTCGCGCACGGCATCCAGTCCGCTCATGCCGGGCATTTCAACGTCCATCGTGATCACATCGGGGTGCAGATGACCCGCTTTGATCACGGCTTCTTCCCCATTGCGCGCCGTGCCGCACACGATGATATCCGGCTCGCCTTCGAGCATTCTCGAAATCGCGCGCCTCATGAACGCGGAATCGTCCACGACCAGAACGTTAATGGCCATCCGATTTCAACCTATAATAAATCGCTTTGGGCGTCACGATCGGATCGTACAAGTCGGTCAGCCGCATGATCGACTCCGCGTGCCCCAAGAACAAATATCCTCGGGGACGTAGCGCTCGAGCGAAGGCTTCGACGACACGCTTCTGGGTGGGTTTATCGAAATAGATCAAAACGTTCCGGCAAAAAATGGCGTCCACCGGCCCTTGCGCCGCGACGGAATCCGCATCCAGCAGGTTGATGCGGAAGAAGTCCACGAGCCTCTTCACCTCTTCTGCGATGAGGAAGCCCCCTTCGAACGGCCGGAAGTACTTTTGAATAAGTTCGGGCGGCGTGGCGCGGAAACTGAGGTCCCGGTAAAAGGCGACGCCGCAGCGTTCCAGCGCGCGGGGAGAGAGGTCCGACGCCTTAATCTGAATCTGTGCGGGGTTGAGCTTGTGCGTTTCGAGCAGCGTCATTCCAAGTGAAAACGGCTCCTCTCCGGTCGAACACGCCGAGGACCACACACGCAATCTGCCGCCGGTGCGCAGTGCGTCGGCGACGACTTCGCTCGCTAGAACGTCGAGCTGCGCGCGCTCGCGGAAAAAATACGTTTCGTTGTTGGAAAGAACCGACGCCAGTTCGTCCCACTCGATTTGCCGCTCGAGGCCGGTCGTGAGAAACCGGTAATATGCGCCGAAATCCGACACGCTGCGTTTGACCAAACGGGTTTGCAAACGGCTCTGCAGCAAGAACTGCTTGGTGTCGTCGTAATAAATGCCGAAGCGATCGCGAATGAGGTCGCGCAACTGCCGAAACTCGGCATCGCTGATGGTGACGAGCAAGAATTAAACTTCCGGCATGTGCGCGCGAGCGGCAAAGCGCAGCGCTTGTCCGTAGAGATACAGGCGATCGAGCATCGTGCGTTCGTGGTCTTCTCGCTGGAGAATATCGGCAAATCGGGGAGCCTTCGCCAGCTGATCGAAAAGCAGCGCGTAACGTGAGGGACGCTGTTCTAAGTAGCGCATGAGACGCGCCCGATGTCGCAGCCGCCGGTAAAAACGCTGCTTGACGGCCGATTCGTAGCGCTGGTGCGCCGGGATGCCTCCGTTGCGGCCGCTTGCGACGGCGTCGGCCGCCATTCGACCGCTCATGGCGGCCTCGAAGATTCCTTCACCATTCGTCGCATCGACCAGTCCTGCCGCCGTTCCGCCGACCATTGCACCCGGCGATGCGATGGCCGGGCGCGGCTCGTCGCCGTAGAGCAGATGCCCTTCCGTCTTAATCGTATGCGGAATGCCGGGATACAGCCGCGCTCGCACGCGCTCCGTGAAAATGTCGAGTTCTTCACGAAGCTGCGCGCCGGGCATCTTCCCCATGACGCCCAAACCAATCGCCAGATGATCGCGTTTCGGAAACATCCATGCGACCGTCATACGTCCGTCTTGCGTCGGAAAATAATGCATTTCGAGCGTTTGATAGGCAATCGCCGCCGCCGGCCGTTCCAAATACACGCGATATTGCAGCGTGGTGACGAGTCCGTTTTGCCAGCGATCGTACGAGAATTCACCACGCTCGAGCTTCGCGGTGGAACCTTGTGCGAGAAACACGTGACGCGCAGCGACCGTGCGTTGCTCGCCGCTTGCGAGGTCGGCGTAGTCGACCAAAATCCGGTCGCCGTCACGCCGAAGTTCCTTGAAAAGCGCTCCTGGGCGGAGCTGCGCGCCTTCCTTGCGTGCGAAGGCTGCGATCGTACCGTCGAGTTCTTCGCGCGTCGTCGTGTGACCAGGGCCGAAGAACACTTCGTATTGGCGAAAACGCGTGTCGAAGAGTGCGAGGCGGGGCGTATCGCAGTGGACGATCGATCGCGGCACGTCGAACGTTTCACAAAATCCGGGGCGCAATCCGGCCGCGCACACGCGCTTTTCCCCGATGATGCGATCCTTGTCCAACACGATCGTTTCGACGCCCGCGCGCGCCGCTTCGCGTGCCGCGGTTCCTCCCGCCGGCCCGCAGCCGACGACGAGAAACTCTACCTGTTCCACCATCGCGAGGGGCCTTTCGCCTGGGGGGACGCGTTCTCCGGGTGGGGAACAACGGGACGCGATGCCGATCGCCGCACAAAAGAACTATCTGCACTTGCCGCTGGGTGAGCACGCGCCGGACGAAATCAACGTCGTCGTAGAAATCCCCGAGCGCTCGCGCAACAAATACGAGTACGACAAGACGCTCGACATCTTCCGCCTAGACCGCGCGCTGCATTCGCCGATTCACTACCCCGGCGACTACGGTTTCGCGCCGCAGACGCTCGCGCTCGACGGCGATCCGCTCGACGTGCTGATTTTAACGATCGAACCGACGTTTGCCGGCTGCCTGGTGGCCGCACGCCCAATCGGCCTTCTCAAAATGGTTGACGAGGGGAAGGAGGACGATAAAGTGCTCGCGGTGCCGGTCGGCGAGCCCTCGTTCGACGGCATCCATAACTACACGCAGATATTTCCGCACTTGATCCGCAAGATCTCGCACTTCTTCGAGACGTACAAACTGCTCGAGGGTAAGAAAACCGCGACCGAAGGCTGGGAAGACGCCGCCGCAGCGCGCCGCGTCGTCAAAGAATCGTTCGACCGGTTCATGCAGCAGCAAGAGGACTAGGCGGGAGCCTCCTCAAACCCGATGGCTTTGGTCCCCCCTTCGACACCGCTCAGGGTGACAGGTTGTGGGGGGCTATTTTTACTGCACTTTACCGAAGGAATCGCATGAGTTCTGAGAGTGGAATCGGGACCTACGTCGCCCTTTATTTGGGGATGGGTGCCGGCGTCGTAGCCATCCTGTATGGCTTGTACCTTATAAGCTGGGTGATGCGGCTCTCTCCCGGCAACGCGCGCATGCAAGAGATTGCGGCAGCAATCCAAGAAGGCGCGATGGCGTTTCTGAAGCGTCAGTACACCACCGTTGCGCTGGTCGCGGTCGTGCTGTTCATCGTCATTTGGGTCGGGCTCGGATGGCAGCCCGCGGTCGGCTTTTTGATCGGCGCAATCCTCTCCGGCGCTACAGGCTTTATCGGCATGACCGTCTCCGTGCGCGCGAACGTGCGCACCGCCGAAGCTGCACGCAGCGGGCTGAGTTCCGCGCTGCACGTCGCGTTTCGCGGCGGCGCGATCACCGGTCTGCTGGTGGTCGGGCTCGGGATTCTCGCCGTCGCCGGATACTATTGGATTCTGCTTTCGGTGAACGGCGGCGATCCGGCCAAATCGCTCAACGCGATGATTGGCCTGGCCTTCGGCTGTTCGCTGATCTCGGTTTTCGCGCGCTTGGGCGGCGGCATCTACACGAAAGCCGCCGACGTCGGCGCCGACCTCGTCGGTAAAGTCGAAGCCGGAATTCCGGAAGACGATCCGCGCAATCCGGCAGTCATTGCGGACAACGTGGGCGATAATGTCGGCGACTGCGCCGGCATGGCGGCGGACCTCTTCGAAACGTACGTCGTTACGACGGTCGCCGCGATGTTGCTCGGCAATCTGCTTCTCGGCAAGGTCTCGGGTGCCGACACGTTCCCGATCGTGCTCGCCGCAATCTCGATCATCGCTTCGATCATCGGCACGTTCTTCGTGGGCATCGGCAAAGTCGACCGCGCGAAGATCATGAATTCGCTCTACGTCGGGCTCGCGATTGCGGGCATCATTTCAGCGGGCGTGTTCTACTGGGTGACGGTCAAACAGTTCGGCGGCGGCATCACTGTCGAAGGACATAACGAAGGGCCCGTCGCGATTTGGGGATGCGCGGCAATCGGCTTGCTGATCACGGCGCTCATCACGTGGATCACGGAGTACTTCACGGGTACGCAGTACTCACCGGTCAAGCGCATCGCGAACGCGTCGATCACCGGGCACGCGACCAACATCATCAGCGGGCTTGCCGTTTCGATGCAAGCCACGGCGCTGCCGGGACTCGTGATCGTCATCGGCATTCTCTGCTCGTACGCGCTTTCGGGTCTGTACGGCGTCGGCATCGCCGTCATGGCGATGCTCTCGATGGCCGGTATCGTCGTCGCAATCGACTCCTTCGGCCCGATCACCGACAATGCGGGCGGCATCGCCGAGATGGCGGAGCTTCCGGATGAAGTTCGCAATATCACCGACCCACTCGACGCGGTCGGCAACACGACGAAGGCGGTCACCAAAGGTTACGCGATTGGTTCAGCGGGCCTTGCCGCAATAGTCCTGTTCGCATCGTTCCTGCAAGAACTCGTCAATCATTGCTCGCTGCCGGGCTATCACTGTCCCGCGAACATTCAGGGCGAATTCGTGCTGAGCAACCCGTTCGTTATCGCGGGTCTGCTCGTCGGCGGCATGCTGCCGTTCTTCTTCTCGTCGCTTTCGATGGAGGCGGTGGGTCGCGCGGGCGGCAAAGTCGTCGAGAACGTGCGCATGCAGTTCAAGAACAATCCGGGCATCATGGCGGGCACGTCTCGTCCCGATTACGCGTCTACGGTCGACATCGTAACGCGTGCGGCGCTCAAAGAGATGATCGTTCCGGCGCTCATTCCGGTGGGTGTTCCGGTGATCGTCGTCATCCTCGGCGCAATCGGCGTGTTTCCGGGAATTGCCACGGCCCAGATCATGGGCGGTATTCTCGTCGGCGCAATCGTCACCGGACTCTTCCTCGCAATCGCGATGACGACCGGCGGCGGCGCGTGGGATAACGCGAAGAAATACATCGAAGACGGTCACAACGGCGGCAAAGGTTCCGAAGCGCATAAAGCGGCGGTCACCGGCGACACGGTCGGCGATCCGTACAAAGACACCGCTGGTCCGGCCATCAACCCGATGATCAAGGTGCTCAACATCGTTGCGCTCCTGCTCGTCGCGTTCATGATCCACTGATCCGAGCTCGCCGCGCACACATAAAAGGCCCCGCATTTCGCGGGGCCTTTTATTTTGCAGGTTCTGCGATTGGTTAGAACGGCCACTGGAAGTAGATGCTCTGCCAATTCTTTGGTGTGGAGAGCGCGCCCCAACCCTTGATGATTGCTTTGAGGAAGTTCGGCAGCTGCGCGCGCTGGAAGCGCTGCACGCTCTGCCCACATCGCCAGTAAGGCGAATTCGAATGCGCGACCGACGCCGCGTACCGCATCGACGAGCTCTTCGGCGGACAGGTCGGCTTCGGTGTGGGTGACGGCGAGGGCGTCGGCTTCGGCGTGCACGTCGGTTTCGGGGTCGGCGAGGGCGTCGTCGTCGGATGCGACGTCGGCGTCGGCGTCGGATACGGCGTTATCGTCGGATGCGGTGTCGGCGTCGGAGGCGGTGTCGGAGGCGGCGTGTTTGTCGGATGCGACGTCGGCGTTGGCGACGGAATCGGCGTCGTTGTCGGCTTCGGTGTAGGCGAGTGCGGGGGCGGCGGCGGTCCCGGCGGGCCGCTCGAGGATGGCTTGGGAGCCGGCGTCGACCCATGCGAGCCGTGCCCACCGAACGAGCAGACCCGGAAGTTTCCAATACGCGTTTGCGATAGGCATAGTACGACGACACCCGCAAGCACCGGCCAGTATCTTTGCAAGAAGGTCTTGTTTTTCTGCGGCGGTGGTGTCGGCGTCAGCGCGGCGGCGGGAGATGGGGAAGCCGTAGGTGACGGTGCCTGCGTGGGCGGCAATGCTGACGGTTGCGGACTCGTCTTTATCGACGTGCCGCGGCGCCGTACCGGCGGTTTCGCTTTTTCGATCGAGCGCACGACGGAAACGTTGCCGCAGGCATTCGGGATGTAAATGTCGCTCCGGTGAATGCCGTGCGTAACCGTCAAATGCCAGCCGTACTCCTTCGCCGGAATCGTGACGTTGTGAAGCGCATGGAACGGTGCAGGGCCGCTTGTCATCGCATCGAGATGCCGCGGTATCAAACCATATTGCAAAACTCGCGGCTGCGTGAGTTCGGCGTCCAACGCGTCGTACTCGTCTGGTGTAAGCGGGATCGTCTTCGCCGCTTCGAGGAGCGTGCGGCGGCTTGCTCGCAAGCGGGCAGTGGATTCGACCGACGGTACCACCGGATAACGCCCAAGCCGCTTGAGGACGACGGGTGGATACGTCTGGGCAGACGTCGGCATCTCCACCAACAGCAACGAGAGCGAAATAACAAAAACGAACGCGACTTTAATTACCAAGTGCTGCCCCATTTCACCCCGGATTTAGGCAGTTTAAGAAACGCGCAGTGATCACCGCCCCCAATTTTGATAGTTTCGCTCGCTTGGTAACTCGAAGCGCTGTTGTTTTCGTTAGTGCAGCAGAGAGGAAAGAACAACAACAATCACATGAACCGCTTAGCCGCCCTTATTACAGCAGCCGCACTGGCGCTCGCTTGTATTGCACCCGCGTATGCGTACACGCAAGAAGAGCAGACGGAGCAACAGATCGGACAACAAGAATACCAGCAGCTGCAGCAAAAGGGCGAGATTATCGCGAGTTCGCCGTATTACAACATTCTCAATCCGATTGCACAACGAATTGCAGCGGTCGCCGACCGGCAATACTTCGTTCCGTTCCACTTCATTCTCGTCAACGAAAAAGACCCGAACGCATTCGCCGTACCGGGCGGAAACGTGTACGTGACGACGGCCATGATGCACTTCGTCAAGAACAAAGAAGAGCTGGCCGGCGTTCTCTGCCATGAAACGTCGCACGACATTCACCACGACGTGTACAACCTCTACGCGAAGGATCAGCGGCTCTCGCTGTATGCG
The DNA here is from genome assembly GCA_035294905.1 of Vulcanimicrobiaceae bacterium. Lineage (GTDB taxonomy): Bacteria > Vulcanimicrobiota > Vulcanimicrobiia > Vulcanimicrobiales > Vulcanimicrobiaceae > DATGJX01. The sequence continues at coordinate 18,767 of DATGJX010000183.1, forward strand.
GGGATAGCCTCGATCCTGTTCGGCCGTAACAGTGGCCTGGTAAACGGACTCATCAATATCGGCGCCAACCTGCAGGCGCTGCACTTCTCGCGCGACGTGGAAGAGAATGCCGACCACAAGGGAGCGATCACGTGCGCGCAAGCCGGCTTCACTCCGTGGGGCATGGTGTGGCTCATGCAAGCCTTTCAGAACAGCAACATGCAGAATCCGCCCGAGTTCCTCTCCGACCACCCAAGCGATGCTCACCGCATCGACGCGCTCGAAAACGAGTTCGCAAGCGATCCGTCTATGTTCTCGAACTTCAACCGGAACGAGTCGTGCGCGACCCCGCTCGCCTATTCCGGTTTCTACGATCAATATGCCGGCGGGTGCGGAGCTCGGCGCCAGCAGCAGTCAACGTATCCGAGCATGCAGCGCGAAATGTGAGAACTACCAGCTTCCGGACGCGCCGCCGCCGCCGAAGCCTCCGCCGCTGAATCCGCCGCCGCCGAAAAATCCGCCCGACGATCCGCCGCCGGATGAGAAACCACCGCCGCGCCATCCGCCGGTTGCGCCGCCCCAATACCACATGGAACGCCACCGCCGGTTGAATATTGAAACGACGAACAGCGCGAACAGCCCGCCGAAGACCAGCAAAATAATCAGAAACGCAATGGCATCGCTCGTGCTGCTATCTTGCTGCTGCGCTTGCGCCACCTGATGGCCGATTTTATCTTTGAATGACGGCGTTATCGTGAGCAGCATGCGATCCACGCCCGCCTGAATGGCGCCGTCGACGTCGCCTGCGCGCATCTTTGGAACGATCGTTTCCTGAATGATGCGGTACGCGTCGGCGTCGGGGAGCGCTCCTTCCAAACCGTAGCCGACTTCGATGCGCACTTTGTGATCGCGCATGAACACGAACAGCACGGCGCCATCCTGCTTGTTGCTCGAGTAGACCTTCCACTGTTCGACCGCGCGGATCGTCCAATCTTCCAGCGGGACGTCACCGGTACTCTCGCCGATGTACACGAGAATGCGATTGCCGGTCGCAGCATCGTACGCGCGCAGCTCCTGACGGATCGAGCCGGCCGCATTCGCGCTAAGCGCATGCGCAGTATCGGTGACGTAGTCGGTGGGCGCCGGCGGAAGAGCGATTGCCGCCGCAAGCGCTAGCGCCGCGATCATACCGGAACTTCCGAGGGAAAGTGCAGCCGGAGTTGCTCACCGACACGCCCAATGCCGAGCAGCAGCCCTTCGGTCATGTCGCCGCGCGCGAAGAACGGCTGCATATCCGTGACGAGATTCTGCCAGAACACGTCACCGACGCGCTCGTGTATTGCCGCATCGCCGAACACGGCAAAGCGGCGCGCATTCGGCGCGACGAACAAGACGACGGCGTTGCGATGCTGATATTCGTGCAAGCGCGCATCTGCAAAATGCCGGCGCGCGTCTTCGAGCGCATCGCTGCTCTTCTCGCGCACGATGCGAACGCCGATGCGACCCGAAGTTCCACGCTGGGCCGCGTCGATCGCTTCTCGGATGCGATCGCCGTCAGGCAGCCTCACGGGAAGGTTACCTGCGGTGCGTTCTGAGCGCCCGGCTGCGCCTGAAAGTACGATTTCGAGTTGAACTGTGCGCCGAAAAGACTTGCATAGATGTTCGTCGGAAATGTGTTGCGCCGCGTGTTGAAGGCTTGCGCCGCTTCGTTGTAGCGCCGCCTCTCGACGGCGATCCGGTTTTCGGTGCCCTCGAGCTGGGCTTGCAGCGTTAGAAAGTTTTCGTTCGCTTTCAACTGCGGATAGTTTTCGACGGTTACCAGCAACCGCGAAAGCGTGCTGCCGAGCGTGTTCTGCGCCTGCTCGAATTGCGCCATCGCCTTCGGATCGTTTACGGCGTTCTTCAAAACGTCCGGTGGGAGTTGGCCGACGCTGGCGCGCGCCTGCGTCACCGCGATGTACGTGCTTTTCTCGAAGTTCGCGGCACCTTTGACGGTGGCAACGAGGTTTGGCACCAAGTCGGCGCGGCGTTGATAAACGTTCTGCACCTGCCCCCATTGCGCGTCGACGGCTTGGCTGAGCGTAACCAGTCCGTTGTACGAGGAGATCATCGAAATCACGATGATCGCGCCAATCGCCAGCGCGATCCATCCGGCGTACGATCGCCGCGGTTGCACCTGTTGCATGCTTGCCTCCCTCGCGAGGTGTTACTCTATGCGGCTCTCGCTTGTTGCACCGCCCATTGGTACTTTTTGTAGATGGCGTAGTACGACGTGATAATCGCCGCCATGGCAAACGCCAGGAGCCCATCGCCGCCCAGCGCAGCCGCGGAACCCGCGTGCGGCAGAAACGCCCGCACCGCAGCCCTTGCCACGAATGCGAGTAACCAGATGATGACGATCAAGGGTGAACTGTGCACGTACATCACCCCGCGACGATCGGTCGGCTTTACTTCGCTGTGGCGCCCGCGCAGAAACCCCAGCGGAATTCCGAGCACGGCTCCGATGAGCATCACGGCCGCGACTTGCCATGCGGGTGCGGGCATCACTCCCTGCAAAACGGAAGCGTACATCGTTGCGTAGATGCTGAAACCCGTTAGAGCGAGCAACACGATCGGCATGATCCACAGACGCGTTGTGCTCATGCGCTGCGGGCGCACCGTGCGCCAAATAAAGAGCGCGATAACGATGACGTAAAAGAGTGCCGTCGGCGCGAACGGCTGGTGCGCAGATCCCACCCGATGTCTCCCTTAGAAAAACGATGAGGGAGCGAAGCCTTCCGGCTCGCTCCCTCAGTGCTTCCTCGCAGCGGCTCGAAATTACTTGATTTCGACCTTTGCGCCCGCTTCCTCGAGTTTCTTTTTGACGGCCTCGGCTTCGTCTTTGCTCACGCCTTCTTTCACGGCCTTCGGCGCGCTCTCGACGAACGTCTTGGCTTCGGTCAGACCAAGGCTGGTGATCTCGCGAACGGCCTTGATGACCTTGATCTTCTCCGCGCCCGCTTCCGCGAGGATCACGTCGAACTCCGTCTTCTCTGCGGCCGGAGCGGCCGCACCGGCGCCTGCGCCCGGAGCGGCCATCATCATCGCCGGAGCGGCGGCGCTGACGCCATACTTCTCTTCGAGCTGTTTGACGAGATCCGCAAGCTCGAGCACGGTGAGTTTATCGATCGAATCGATGATTTCGGCAACTGCCATGATACGTGTAAGTCTCCTTTTAGCGTTCTAAGCCGCGGCTTCTTTTTTCTCGCGGATAGCGTTGAGGGCGCGGACGAGTCCGCTTTGATTGCCCGAGAGCACGGTAACGAGTCCGCGCAGCGGGCTGGCGATGGAACCGACCATCTTCGCGATGAGTTCCTCACGCGAAGGCAGCGCTGCAAGCGCTTTCACCGCTGCAGCGTCGACGACGCGGCCTTCGATGTACGCCGCTTTGACTTCGATCGGTTTGACGTCGTCCGAGAATTTTTTGAGGGCCTTGGCCGGTGCCACCGGATCGGTTCCGGCGAACACGATGGCTGTCGGGCCATGCAGAAACTGCTCGAGTTGCTTTGCCAGTTCGTCGCCGGCGGCAATCGAGAACAGCGTGTTTTTTGCGACCGCATACGAGCTGCCGTCTTTGCGAAGCTCACCACGCAGACGCGTGATCTCTTCGACGGTCAAACCCGCATAGTTCGTGAAGAACAGATTTCCGGAACCCGAAATGCGATCTTTGAGTTCGGAAATCGCGGCTTCTTTTTTTGCGGTTGGCATGAAGCTGTTTGGTCCTTTAAAAACAAAAGACGCTCCATCCGCACCGGAGGAACGCAAAAAAGGGCGCAGGAGCGCACATATCACGTCCTCGGTAGGCGTCGTTTGCGACATTATCTCCCCGGAGGGAGACCTACGGTCTTCGGAGCCGTCGGTCATCATAACAGAGGTCCGGGCCTCCAGGCAAGTTACGACAAAAGCCTGAAAGGGCTCGATTGGCCGGAAGAGGAGGGCTGTTCGATGAACCGCAAGACGTTTTTGATGTCTACGTCTACTGGCCTGTTGGCTGCAGGAGTGCCTTCAGATTCCTTGGCGGCGAATGCGGACCCGCCGATGTCGGCCGCGGCCGCATTGAAGAACCTCATGGCGGGCAACACCCGTTTCAGTTCCGATCAGCCGATCCCCAGACGCTTCATGAACCGGGTTCGTCAAATCGCAAGCGGCCAGTCGCCGTTCGCGACCGTCCTGGGATGCGCCGATTCGCGGGTCCCGGTAGAAACGATTTTCGACCACGAGCCGGGCGACATTTTTACCGTGCGGCTCGCCGGCAATTTCATTACCGATGCGATTCTCGGGTCCATCGAATACGCCGTGGCTGTCCTCAAATCACCCTTGATCATGGTGCTCGGACACACGTCCTGCGGCGCCGTAAAGGCCGCCGTCGACTTCGTCAAAACCGGCAAGCCGCTTCCGGGGCACATGCAGAGTCTGGCCGCCGCGATCGAGCCCGCCGCAAAGGCGGTGCAGCACAATCCGGGGGATTGGCTGCATAATGCCGTCGTCGAGAACGTGCGCCTAAACGCCCAGCAACTTCGTAGTTCCACACCCATTCTGGCGGAGGCCGTGCGCACAAACACCGTAGATGTGGTTGGCGCCGTTTACGATCTCGGCAGTGGGAAGGTAACGGTGGTCTAAGTGCTTTTCGCATGTATCAAGCCACTGTAAAGTAGCGCAAAATAAGGGGGCGCTTTCGAGCCGGCACGTTCCCGACGCAACCGCTTTGGAGCAATTCGGCCGGGGGCTGCGTCCAATAATTCCCGTTCTAAGCGCGCAGCAGAACTCGCGGTTTCGACGGGTTCTATTTTTAATATAGCTGCGTTTTGCCTACGTTTGGCGCGCCTCCAGCGGCGGAACATTCTAAACGGTAGGTCCTTCTTTGCTGCATTTTTTGTGGAGGTGTGTAGTGAGAATATCCCGGCTTCTTTCCATTGCAGCCGTTGCTTCTTTATTGGCGGCCTGCAGCGGCGGCATGCAATCGGTTCCGACGTCCTCGCAACAAACACAACAAACCGCTCCGGGCGGACCATCGATCCAATCTCGGGCGATGGTTGACGAAGGGCTTACATTGCACGTCCTTCCGGCGCGCGGCGTTACCGTTTTGAGCGACCTGTATCCGTCTTCGCGTACCGTGTTCGCGCATGCGAGCAGCAACAACATGACGTACCATGGTGGTCCCGTACAGCACAATCCGAAGATCTATCTGATTTTCTGGGGATCGAATTGGACGACAGGTAATCAAGAATACAAGCTGCTCACCAGCTTCTACAACGGCTTCAACGGCAGCCAGTGGACCGGCACGCTCACGCAGTACACCGACTCGAGCGGGCATACGAACAATAATGCCGTGCTCTCCGGCACGTGGATTGACACGTCGAAGGTGCCGTCACGACCCGGCAGCAGCGCAGTCGGGACCGAAGCCGAACGCGGCGTCAATCATTTCGGCTTTGCGGGAACCGACGCGAACTACGTCGTGGCGATCGAGTCCGGGCACGATCCGAGCGGTTTCCGCACGCAGTGGTGCGCGTGGCATAGCGACGAAAACGAAAGCCAAGGTACCGTTTCGTTTACCGACCTGCCGTACCAATCCGATGCGGGCGCGAGCTGCGGTTCCGGTTCTGTAAACAGCCCAGGCACGTACGACGGCGTGACGATCGTCGGCGGACACGAAGCCGCGGAAGCGATGAACGACCCTCAGCTCGACGCGTGGTACGATGCGAGCGGAAACGAGATCGCGGACAAGTGCGCATGGACCGATCTGCAAAATACATCTTTCTCAACCGGTACGTTCCCGACGCAGCCGCTTTGGAGCAACTCGGCCGGCGGCTGCGTGCAGTAAATTCCGTCTGGGCGCGCAGCAGAACCCGCCGGTTTCGGCGGGTTCTTTTTTTTAGCGCTTTACAACGAGATCGGCGGCTGCGCACAGAGCGGGCCGTGACCAGCTTATTCGGCGTAGAAGCGGGCGGCGGTGCGCATGCATCGCGTCTTTTTTTACCCTGATTCTAATGGACCATGCTCTACGCAATCCGACGTAAAAAAGCGTACGTTATCTGCACCATTATTGCACACACTGAAAAGAGGGATCACATGGCCATATCGGTCGTCATGTTCTTCAAAAAACCCGACGATCGCGACGTGCGTACGATCTACGACGCCGTCATCGACGAAATGGGCGTACGCGACAATCCCGCCAAAGGCGGTATCTATCACTGGTGTGCGCCCGTTGACGACGGACTGCGAGTCTGCGACGTCTGGGAAACACACGAAGACTTCGAAGGTTTCGCTCAAGAGAAGATCGGACCGCTCACCGCAAAGCAAGGTCTTCAGGCGCCCGAAGTCTCCGTCACTCCGGTCCACGAGATGGTCGTAGGCCGCGGCACCGACCATAAAGGTGTCGGCGTCTTCGTCGAAGCGGAGGGAGACACGGAAGAGCTGTTTTCGAAAGTCGATCGCGCGAACGAGCGAATGAACGTGGTCGCGGATCCGCCCGAAGGTTTGATCTTCCATTGGACGACTGCAACGCCGACAGGCATTTGCGCAATCGATCACTGGCGCTCCCGCGAGGATTTCGAACGCTTTGTCGACGCGAAACTCGCGCCCGCATTGGTCGAGTCCGGGATGCCGCAGCCGCGCATTACATACTTCGACGTCTACAACACCATCGATCGCCGCGTGGCGGCGAAACCGCAGCCTGCTTAGGAGAAAAGAAAAAGCCCATCGGTCCCGGTGGGCTTTTTAAATACGGAGCCCGCCCCTTATGCGTGCGTCTTTACCCGGTTGGGATCGACCTTTACGCCCGGACCCATCGTGCTCGTGAGCGTGATGCTCCGCAAGTAGGTGCCCTTTGCGGCTGCAGGTTTCGCGCGGACGATCGCATCGAGCAGCGTCGCGACGTTCTCCGCGAGCTGCTGCTCCGCGAAGCTCGCCTTGCCGACGATCGTGTGAATGATGCCGGTCTTGTCGAGACGGTATTCGACTTTACCGGCCTTGATGTCGCGAACCGCTTGCGCGATGTTCGCGGAAACCGTTCCGGCCTTCGGGTTCGGCATTTTCTGCGCGAGAATACGGCCGAGTTCCTTACCGACCGCCGCCATCATGTCCGGCGTTGCGACGGCAACATCGAAGTCTGCGAAGCCGCCCTTGACCTTGTCGATGAGATCCTGCTCGCCGACGACGTCCGCACCCGCAGCCTCCGCCGCTTTGGCGTTGTCGCCTTTGGCGAACGCAATGACGCGAACCGTGCGTCCCGTGCCGTGCGGCAGCAATACCGTACCGCGAACGTTCTGGTCACTCTTCTTCGGATCGACGCCGAGGCGAATGTGTACCTCGACCGTTTCGTCGAATTTCGCGTTCGCGTTCTTCTTCACAATCGCGACCGCTTCACCCGCGTCGAAAAGCTGCTTGCGATCGAATCCTCCCGCGACGCTGCGGAAGCGCTTACCGTGAAAACGAGCCATTATGCTTCCACCTCCACGCCCATCGAACGCGCCGTGCCGGCAATGATCTTCTTCGCCGCGTCGATATCGTTCGCGTTGATGTCGGGCATCTTTACTTTCGCAATCTCTTCGAGCTGCGCATTCGTGAGCTTGCCGACCTTGTTGCGATTCGGCTCCTTCGAGCCCGATTCGATCTTGAGCGCCTGCTTGATGAGGAATGACGCGGGCGGCGTCTTGGTGATGAACGTGAACGTCCGGTCCTCGTACACGGTGATCTCGACCGGAATGATCATGCCCGCCTGCGAGGCAGTACGTTCGTTGTACTGCTTGCAGAAGTCCATGATGTTCAAGCTGTACGGACCGAGAGCCGGTCCGATCGGCGGCGCGGGCGTTGCTTTCCCGGCCGGAATCTGCAGGCCGATTTTGCCTACGACCTTTTTAGCCATTGTTACCTCGACTGTTTAGTAGTCTGCCCCTGCGTTTTGACAGGCGATCGGGGTCACTCCGCCTTGTCATGGTGAGGTCCTTCGATACCTCAGGATGACAATTTTACAACCTCAGGACGACATTCAGACTTTTTCGATCTGGTAGAACTCGAGTTCGACGGGCGTCTCACGACCGAAGATCGAGATGAGCGCGCGAACCTTTTCTTTCTCCGGCGCGATCTCGTCGACGATACCGGTGAAGTCGAAGAACGGACCCGACGTGACCTTGACGCGGTCGCCCTTCTTGAAGTCGATCTTGAGTTTGGGCGTTTCGATGCCCATTTGCTTGAGAATCGTCTTCACTTCTTTGTCTTGCAGCGGAACCGGTTTTTCACCCGCGCCCGGGCTGCCGACGAATCCCGTCACGCCCGAGGTATTGCGCACGACGTACCAGGACTGATCGTCCATATCCATCTCGACGAGCACGTAACCGGGAAACACTTTCTTCGGTGTGATCTTGCGCTTGCCGTCTTTGAACTCGACTTCGTCTTCCATCGGCACGAGCACGCGGAAGATCTTGTCCTGCATGTTCATCGAGTGGATGCGGCGCTCGAGATTCGCTTTGACTTTGTTCTCGTAGCCCGAGTAGGTATGGATCACGTACCAATGCTTGCGATCGTCCTTGCTGCCGCGAACGCGTTCTTTTCGCTCGTCCTGCAGCAGGTCGTCGGCGTCGGGCGAGCCTTCGATCTCGTCCGCGACTACGGCGGCATCGGTCAAATCGTCGGCGTTCGACGACTCGGTCAGTGCCTGCGACTCGGACTCGTGGGTCTCTTCCGTTATCGCGAACTGGTCGCGATCTTGTTCCAAAGAAAAATCTGACATTATGAAATCGGCGGATGTACCCAGTTGAAGATTTGTCCGAAGACCCAGTCGCACGCCCACGTGAACAGTCCGATGGCCACCACGAGAACGACTGTAAGGACGGTTGCGGACACCCACTCTTCACGCGTCGGCCACGTTACGCGGCGAAGCTCGAGCCACACGCCGCGCACGAACTCTTGGGCATTCATGCTGCCGGCGGTACGCGCCATCGACGCGTTCGCAGACCGCGGCGCGGGAGCAGGCGCTTTCTTTTTCCCACCGTCCGGCGAACCGCCGGGGGCTTTGTTCATCACGAGGTTACTCCTGAAAGATTGGCAGGGCGGACAGGACTCGAACCTGCAACAACTCGTTTTGGAGACGAGGACTCTACCAATTGAGCTACCGCCCTATGGAAAGACCTACTTCGTCTCTCTGTGCGGCTTATGGCAACGGCAAAAGCGGCAATACTTGCTCAGCTCGAGCCGTTCGGTGGTCTTCTGCTTGTTTTTTTGCGTGTTGTAGTTGCGACGCTTGCACTCCGTGCAGGCCATGACCACCATCACGCGATTCTCTTTCTTTGCCACGTTCCTCTACCACACAACGTAAATAAAACGGACCGGCGGTCCGTTTGACGCCCCAGTATAGCACACGCATTCTTCGACCCGCAACCATCATACCCGCGAAAGATCCGCGTTCAATATGAGTGCTTGCTCGCTGCTTCGCGGGGGGAAGCCGGCGAGCAAGCAAGAATCCCGCGCCCGGGCGGAATCGAACCGCCAACCTCGGCCTTAGGAGTGCCTTGCTCTATCCAATTGAGCTACGGGCGCCCGGGTATCACCCCAAAATCTTCTGCGAAGATTTCAGGGACCTCGTAAGTTTAACAGGCGTTCCGCCATTCTGGCTCCACGCCCCCTAACTGGCAAAGCCGGCAGGGACCCCGGCCTTACTACGCGCGGGCGGCCGTCAGCCCTTGCGGCGATAGGCGAGGAACCGTTCGACGTAGTGCGGGTCGAACTGGGTTCCGGAGCAGCGTTCGATTTCCGCGAGCGCTGCCTCTTCTGGAATTCCGCGATGGTATGGGCGGTCCATCACCATCGCCGAGAAGGCGTCCAGAATGCTGACGGCCCTCGCGAGCGGATGAATATGCTCGGCGCGCAAGCCCGCCGGGTAACCGAGTCCGTCCCAGCGTTCGTGGTGTTGCCCGACGATTTCAGCGACTTCCGCGAAGCCGTTGTATCGCGAGAGGATGTTCTTTCCGAACTCGGCGTGGTTTTGAATTGCGCGATACTCCTCGAGGGTCAAACTGCTGGGCTTGACGAGAATGCGATCGGAGATAAGCAACTTGCCGACGTCGTGCAGCAGGCTCGCTTGCAGAATCGTCGCAAAGTCTTCCGGCCGCAGGCCGAGATTGAACTCCGCCCAGCGCTTTGCCATCGCGTTCACGTGAAATAAGTGCGTGCGTGTGAACGGATCGCGATCGAGCAAGCTGTCGACGATCGTTTCAATGCCGGCGTAGATGCCGTGCACTTGATTCGCGTCGATGTCGTCTTCGCCGATGGGCCGGCCGCCTTGTTTACGGCTCAGCCGCGTGCGATGCGTGCACAGCGCAAGCAATTCCGCGCGGTTTGCGGCATCGGTCGGCACGAAGGCGTAGCCGCACGCAACCGATATGGGGATCGACTGACCGCGCCCGTGGTACGACAGACGACGGCAGCGCTGTTCGATGCGGCGCACCAGCTCGATGCTTTGGTCCTTCGAGCGCGCGCCCAGCAGCACCATGAAGACGTCGCCGCCGAAGCGGCCAATCGACGAAATCTCCGCGCTGAATTCGTTCAATGCGGAGGCGATGGCGCGCAGCACGGAATCGCCTTCTGCGTACCCGTACGTATCGTTGAACATCGCGAAGTTCGTGACGTTCAGCATAGCCGCGACGGCCGGTTTGGCCGACGTCGTGCGCGCGATGAGATCGTCGACTTCGCGCAATAAGCGGGAGTGGCTGACCAACCCGGTGAGCGGATCGAAATCGGCCGCACGCAGCAGCGTTCGATACATGCGCTGGTTTTCGACGGCTACGGCCAAGTAATGCGCAATTGCCGCGATGAGTTCGACTTCACCCTCGTCATATGCGTCAGGCTGGGTGGTCTGCACGGACAGACAGCCGACGACTTTCGAAGCCGTACGCAGCGGCACGAAGATTGCCGCAACCGTGTCGTCAGTTTCGGGGCGATCGATATTGATCGGAATGCGCTGCTCGCCGACCCACTGGTCGGGGCGATTCCCCCAAATGATGTTGCCCGTGTGGATGACTTCGAGCGAACGCGACCCTTCCGTAAGTTTGATGTGCGGCGCACGCTTGATGATGCCGTGATCGTGGAAGTACTCGATGGTATGGCTGCCGTCGGGCTGCTCGAGTGCGATAAAAACCACGGACGCATCGATGTAGTCCGCAAGCACTTCGCACAGGCGCTCGAAGAGTTCGCCCAAAGAGAGATCCGCAGCAAGGAGTGACGCCGCGTGCCGGACCAGCGCCCGGTCGCGCTGTTCACGTACGCGCTGCGAAACGACCACTTCTTCCGTCGCCACCGCCACCTCCGCAAAATCCCGCCTCTCTCGTTTTCGGCAAACTGGCAGGCGACCCGTGCAGCCCAACGGAGGCGCCGCTCCCTCCTGCGGGGTAGAATGCTCGAAATGCACCATCCGGAAGAACACGAAGGAGACGTGGATTACGATCTCCTGGAGCGTCAGACTGCCTCCCTGCTTGAAGACGTCGGCGACTTTCTCGCCAACGCCTCGAATTTCGCCGCGTTCATCTATCACTCGCTTCCGGACGTGAACTGGGCCGGCTTCTACTTTCCGGATGAGCGAGGCCTCGTGTTAGGGCCGTTCGGCGGCAAGCCGGCGTGCACGCGCCTTCCAAAAGGCGAGGGGGTGTGCAATCGCGCTTTCGAGAGCGGCAAACCCGTGGTCGTCGACGATGTGAATGCGTTCGCCGGCCACATTGCCTGCGACCCGGCCTCACGGTCCGAGCTCGTCGTGCCCATCCTGAAACCGCCGGCAATTTACGGCGTGTTCGACATCGACAGTCCTATCAACACACGGTTCACACAGCGGGACGCAGCCGGTATGCAGCGCCTCGTCGCCCAGTTCGCGGCGCATACGCCGCTGCCCGAGCGCTATCGCACCGTACGCGCCACGGCCGTCCTCAACGAGCGCATCGACGTGCAGACGTGCCGCGATCATCATACGGTTCTGCGATATCTCGCCGACGAGGTCGGCAAAGAACAGCGCCCGGCCGCCGTCGTGCCGTTACTGCGCCGGTACCGCGCCGTGCTCGTTGCGCACCTCAAACTCGAAGACGATTGGCTCTACCCGCGTTTGGCACAAAGCGCAAACATCATCGTGCGCAGCAAAGCGGAAGAGTACCGCCGCGAAATGGGCGGCTTGCGCGCGCAGTTTTACGATTTGTGGAACCTCTGGTCGGCGGAAGGCGCGATCGCTTCGCGGTTCGAGGAGTGGCAGCACCAGTGGCACCTATTCCACCAAGCGCTGGAAGCGCGCATTTCGAAGGAAGACGACGATCTGTACGCCGCCGCCGAAGCGGACCTCACATAGCGTACGAGAACGTCGTGCTCGAACACCGCGAACACGCGAAGAGTATTTGGTTGTGCCCCGGCTGCAGATCGAAAACCAGCACGACGCCTGCGTGCCCTGCGGGGTGAACGCCGCTTCCGCTCAGCCCGAGGAGTACGGGATCGCTCCATAACGCGACGCCATAATGTAACGCGATTGGAGCCGTGAAATCGAAACCGATGCTGCCGCCGCCCGCGGCGACGTTCGTAAGAGCCGGGAGTTGCGACGGGGGCACTTGCGGCAGCGGCACGGCATTTTCAGAAACCGGATAGTCCGCATATCGAAATACGCGCGACGGCAACGTTTGCCCGGCGATGAACGTCATACCGGCGACGGTGTCGTGATAATCGATTGTGCCCGGATACAACGTATCGCCGTTCAACATCGGCGACGAGACGTTGGGCCCGCCCGCAATGAATGGGAACGCCACCGCACGCGGCTGTGCGGAGAATGCGCGAGCGTCCGTTGAGGCCTGCGCGAGTGTTTCGGTTTTCATGCCGTCGGCAGCAACGCGCCCATAGAGCGCATCCATAATCTGCGGATCGCCGGCGTTGAACATCTCTTGACTCTCTTGCTGCGACATCATCACGATAGGCTGCGATTGACCCGCCGCGGCATATGCGTCCGCAATTGCGGCAATGTACTGCTGAGCAGCCTGCACCGAAAACCCGCCGCGCTGCTGCAGATCGTCGGGGTCCGTGCTGAACGATGCTTCCTGTGAGGCTAGATATGCGCGCGTGAGATCGCGGGCGGTCCATTCGAATGCGAGCAGCGCGCACGATGCGTCCGGCGCCGGGCGTTTGTACGACGTGACGTCCGCGCAATAACTGCCCCACGGTGCGCCGTAGTCTTCGATTCCGTCGGTTCCACGACTGTTCCAGGTAATTCCCCAGAACGCGTCTTCACCAATGGACATGAACGAAGCGGGGTCGCGCTGCGGACGCCCGCGTCCACCGATTTGGACGCTGACCAGCGGCTTGTACCAGGAGAACGCATGCTCGAGAACCGGCTCGTTTCCCGGTTCCGCTTCGACGTCGTCGCCGTTTTGCACGTGTTCGTCATCGTACGCCGACTGGTCGACCAGATATCCCAAATTGCCGATAAGCCACGTTACCGGTACGTGATGCGGATGCGCGACCGATTCGAGGATCTGCATCCCACCGAGCGGCCCCAGCTCTTGCAATGAGGTCGCGACAAAAATTGTTTGAGTTGGGCCGCTGGGTTTTGCCCAGCTCGGAATCGGCGCAGCCGTGTTGGCCTGCAAATTCGTGGCGCTGCACTGTTCGCGCGTAACGTCAATCGGTGCAAACGCTCCGGCCGGCACTGCGTACCACACCAAACCGTCATAGCTGACGACGCACGGGAAAGTTGACCCGTCGAAAACGCCGACGCCGTGCTGACCGCCGATCGTGGGAAGCGGGCCACCCGTGTTGCTGCCCGAGCAACCGGCAAGAATAGAGAGCAACGCTCCCAACAGAAGCAGCGGGCGCAAACGCATGCCCGAATGCTTCGGTGATTAGCGAACGGAGTGCCTGCTTTTACGGTGACGGTTTCGCCGGTAGCCCCAATACGCAACGAACAGAATTAGGGCGATGACGACGAACGCGGGCACGAGCGAAAACCAGAACGAGATCACCTGGATGTGGTAGGGGTGCGCGTTCGTGTTGACCGTCATCTGTGCCAACATGCCCTCATACTAGCACGCCGCAAAGAAGAGAATCGGAAGAATCCGCGACTCACGGGGCCGAGTGAAGGCTCCGTCGCCCGCTCAGGTAACACCCGGCCGCGGACGAAAACCGGGATATGCAGCATTCGATGTTGCCGGCTGCGGCATTTCTCATCGTTGCGGCGACGTGCGTCATTACCGTCGCTCGATATGACGCGCTCCCCGATCGCATCCCCTTGGGCTTGCATTTCAACTCGGATGCGAGCGGCAACGGTCCACGCTATATGATTTGGTTCTTTCCATTCGTGCAGTTGGGTCTTGCGCTCGACGTGACGACGCTGCCGTTTCGTGACGCAATATTTCTCAGCGCCGTCGTAGCGATTCTCTACTTTGCGCAGCTGCTCGTCATCGAGCTTTCGCTTTACGGTCCCTCACGCATGCGCTACGCGCGCTTCTGGGCCTCGTTCGCGATTCTCATCTCGCTCGGTACGAGCGCCGCCTTCGCATTGCCAATTCACTAAATAATGAAAGCCCGGCACTTCACACCGAGCTTTCATTGAATTCTGGAGCCGCCGGCGAGGATTGAACTCGCGCTCTCGTCTTTACCAAAGACGTGCTTTACCACTAAGCTACGGCGGCACTTCTTGGGTCAACCTTGGTACCTCGTCAGCTGACGATTTCCCTACCTCCTGCATCGCCGCGAAACAAAAGGTACCGGTCGGCCCAGCGCAACTTTCTCGACTGGCCATTCTTCGCCGGCTCCACGCGTAACATGCCGAGTTTCACCGGCATCTCGCCTATCGAAATGAGCTATGTGCAGTTATTGTCCGGGCAGTACACGCCAAAATACTCTACCTGACCCGTGTACACGCGGCAAGCCGAGCCTCCGCGATGCGTGTGCGAGCTGTAGCAATTGAAGAGTACCACGCCCTTACGTAGCCGGCCGGTCTTGACTTGGACGCGAGATAGAACAGTGTCTTTCTCAATAATCAAATCATATCGGTGATCTTCCCCGAAGGGAATTGATACGAGGTAACCCGCGCGCACGAGATCGTGCATTACTCGCAATTCAGAAATTTCGCCCTTGCGCTTGGTATTGCGCTTCACACCCGTGACGCGGATCATGGCGAAACGCTGTGCCACCAGTGCGTCATTCTGAGGCGAAGATTGGAGCGGGCGGCGGGAATCGAACCCGCGCTGTCTGCTTGGAAGGCAGAAGCACTACCACTATGCAACGCCCGCGCGTTCCGGGACGGAAAACTGGCAGGGCTGGATTCGAACCAGCGTACAGCTTTCGCTGGACAGATTTACAGTCTGTTGCCTTTAACCACTCGGCCACCTACCCACAAGGGTCCCCGACGGCTCACCAGGGTACGATGCGCCCCGGTCGGAGTCCTGTACCCCCAACCCGGAGCACTTCTAATCGTTTTCTCGCGCTTCTCTTAGGGGCCGCTCATGAAGCGCCTCCTCCCTTACAGTTATAACCGGATCAAGCACCCTCTCTTCACCACGATTTTGGAGTTTTTGCAATGAATGCACGAAGGTTCTTGGTCTCCATGACGCTGATCGCGGCAAGCACCCTCACCGCATGCGGCGGCGGCAGCGGATCCGGCACGGTACCGCCGGCAACCGGCGGCGGAGGCGGAAACCCCGCGTCCATTACGCAGCAAACCGAAGATTCAATCAATACGGCGAACGACGTCGGCGCGCCGATGGGCGAGATCAGTTCGTACAATGAGTCCCTTTCCTCACCGCTGCAATCCGACGGGCGCGTCGTGACGAATCTTGCGACGGTAAAAACGCTCGGCGACGGCAGCTGCAGTAACGGTGTGGAATTCTTCGCTCCGGACAAGAAGGGCGACGCCAATTCCACCGAGCGCATCGTGTTTTACGACAACGGCTGCACGCAAATGCAAAGCGACGCCGTGCGCATCTATGCCTCGACCGGGCCGAGCGCCGAAAACGTTCAGCGCACCGTCTCGCTCTTCGCGCTCAACAGCAGCACGGCTGCCGCGGTGAACACGGAAACCGTGAACTACATCAACACGTCGTTCGACGCTTTCGGTTACCCGATTTACAAGAACGGCTTCGACCGCACGCACACCGGTGAACTCGATGTGAACGGTGTGAAAACAATCGACGGCGACGGCGAACTAGCCGTCCTGCCCCTCAGCGGCAACAGCTCGACCTATTGCAGCGACTCCGCCGGCTTCAACGCCACCGGCAACTCGGCACTGAACGAAACGTTCGGCTGGGCCGGCACAATCGGAAACGGCACGCGAACGATTAACAGCGACGGAAGCGTGACATGGAACCTCACCTACGCCGGCAACCTGTACACCGGACCCATCGGCGGACTCTCGATTCAGAGCGGCGTGCAGAACACGAGCTGTCCAATCTCGACGCCGATGTTCACCCTTGCGGGCGGTACGCTCAAAGGGTCCTCGAATCTACCGGTCCAGGCAACGTTTGCGAACGGTGTGCTCAGCAACCTCACGATCAGCAACGGTACGCTCACGAACGGCGATACGCTGAACGTCCAAACGAACAGCGGTGTTTCGCCGAGCAACGAGCATTTTATCTCAGGCACACTTGCCAGTAGCGGCGCAACGGTCGCCAATTTCAACGTCGATGCCTTCGGTGACGGCACGTTGGTCGTGAGCGCCAGCGGAAAAGCGTACCAGATCGAAGACTGGCACGTCGTCAAGTAATGGCCTCGCACACCCCCGGCCAAAGGCCCGTGGTTTCCACGGGCCTCTTTTTTTGATTAGGTTGCGGTCGAGCTTTCTTTCTCGAGGCGTCCTTCTTCGAGGTCGATCAAATCGGTCCACGTGTTTACGTAGTCGTTTCCGGGATCGATCTTCTCGAGTTCGTCGCAGAACTCTTTATGCTCGTCAGCCGACGGCTCGTTGTGCAGGACCCACGCATGCATCTTGTCGACTTTGTCGCGTTCCGGCCGCACGAAATCGCCAATCCACTCGACAACCTCGTCGTCGCTCGGCGAACGCCGTACGGCATCCAGAAATTCGTCGTCAGTTACGCCCAGCGTGTTGAAAAGCTTGCGATTGAAACGGCAATCGTAGTAGATGTACTCTCCCAGCGTCCCTTGAAGCTGCGCGCGCGCTTTGTCGATCGCGCGCGGCAAAAGCATGAGACCGCCGAGCTGTTCGCGCGGGCCGCGGGGAAATTCGCGGGTCAAATCCATGCCGCCAGCTTTCCCTAAACGACCGGCATCAAAGCGGCGCATTATACTTGAGGAAGCGCGCCTCGCGCGCCCAACCGGCCCTTTCGTACAGGGCTCGAGCCGCAAAATTATGGAGCGCGGTTTCCAGAAACATGCTGCCCGCTCCGTCCTCGCGCGCGTGTTCCAGCGCGCGGTCGATGAGAGCGCTCGCGACACCGTTCTTGCGGAACCGCGGATCGACGAAGAGGTCTTCGAGTATCCACGTTCCGCACAGATGCACCGTGGAGTAGGTTTTGAAGAGTTGCATGAATCCGGCTGGTTCGCGTTCGACTTCGGCAATGTAGATCGTCGACGTGCCGTTGTTCAAATGCGCCTGCGTGAATTCACGCTCTCGCTGCGAATCGGGCTGTTGTTCGTAAAACACGCGGTATGCGTGGACGAGGGGCAGAACGTTTTCCAAATCGCCCGGCGTTGCTTTGCGGACGTTTATTGCGCTTACGGCCATTCGACAGCGTTCGCCGGAATCGTGCGCTCGACCGCTCTGCGAGGCAACCGATATTCTTAAGCGTTTCTCAGATTTCCGTGCTATGCTTGGCGATCCGGAAAGCGTCCTCAGAGAGGTTACGCAGGATGATTCTCGAGCCTTCGAAGAGCGCGGAGGAAATCGAACGCCGGCTCTCCGCGATACGGGATCCCGAGCTCGCCGAGCTGCTGAAAAGCTTCAAGCGCGAGCCAAGTCCAAGCGACGCACCCAGCTACACCGAGCCCGACGATTACTCATCGCCGTACGCGCCGTATTGGAAGCGGCGAATCGGGTTCATCGCGCTGGCCGGTCTGCTTGCAATGTCCGTCGGGTACGGCTACAACAGCGCGACGTCACACCCCGGCAGCCAAACCAAACCCTTGCGTGCAGCAGCGCTTGTGCCGCCGCGAGCACATCGCAAGGTTGCGGTTCGTCATAGCGTTGCACCGGCAACGTCCGTGCAGCACCATGCGGCAGTCGTACCGGCACGCGCGCCCGCGCCGGCGCCGGACGAAGCGATGATACGGCAGGTGCGCGCGCAGCTCGTGCATCAGCGCACCTTGGCCGTACAAGCGCAGGCGGACGCAGCGCGAGCGCACTATCAAGCGAAACTCGCGATGCAAGCGCGCGCCCAGGCGCAAGAACGCGCGCTGGAATCCGCACTCGCGCAAGCGCGCGCCGAAGCGCTCGCCGCAGCACGCGCGGAAGCGCTCTCGCGCGAGCAAGCCGAAAGTGCTTTGCAGCGGCAGCAAGAGCAGGCTGAAGTGAATGCGCAGGATCCGCAGATAAAACCGGGGGATGAACCGCCGGCTTCAACCGGGCGCGTATCGACGTATCCGAACCCGAGTAACCCTGCGCCGATGCCGGGGCCGGTGATGGATCCGAACTGCACGCCGCATCGCGGCAGCTTATTTCAAAACATCTTGACCAGTGCAGCGATTTACGAGGTGCAGCGCATCATCCACTAACGGCCTTCGCGCACGATGCAGCGGAAGCCCAGGTGGCTCATGCTCGTGTCGACCATCTGCGGCGACCGCGCCGCAGGGCGAAAACGCAAGCAGTAGTTTGGCGCGCACAAGTGCGATCCGCCTTTGAGGACCTTGCGCGGAATGCGCAGTTGCGGCCGACCCGGGTCGTAACTTTCTTCAATGCGCGAGTGATCTGAGCCGCTGCAGCATGGGCTTTTTGCCGGCGCGTGTTTGCTTGAAAACCAGTCACTCGTCCATTCCCACACGTTGCCTGCCAGGTCGTAAAGCCCATAGCCATTTGGCGGAAACGCGCCGACCGGCGACGTTCGCTCGTAGCCATCCGTCAGCAGATTCTGCCAGGGAAATTCGCCTTGCCACGTGTTGGCCATCACTTTGCCGTCGGGCTGCATCTCGTTGCCCCACGTAAATAGCGCGCGGTCGAGCCCGCCGCGCGCAGCGAATTCCCATTCGGCTTCGGTCGGCAATTCTTTGCCGGCCCAAGCGGCATATGCAAGCGCGTCTTCATAAGCGATGTGGACGACTGGATGAGTGCCTAACGCTTCAACGCAGCTTCCCGGACCCATCGGATAGCGCCACTGCGCTCCGGGTACGTAGGCCCACCACTGCGACCAATTCGTAAGATCGACCGGGCCGTCGGTGCGGTGAAAAACGAGCGAACCCGGTACTAGGGCTTCAACCGGAACATCGGGATAATCAGACGGATTCGGCGCGCGTTCGGCGAGGGTGATATAGCCAGTATCGTTTACGAAGGCCGCAAACTCATCGTTCGTTACGGGATACCGGTCGATGCTGAACGCGCCGACCGTTTCCTCGTGAACCGGCGCTTCCTCGGGATAAAACTCCTCGCATCCCATAAAGAACGTTCCGCCCGGAATGCGAACCATCTTCGTTACGACTTCGGCCATTCGAGAATCGTGTGCGTGTGGTCTCCGTCATCTCTACGCGCGCCGCGATCGACAAACCCGGCCCTCGTAAAACACGCGATTCCCGCTTCGTCGTCGGAATGCGGCTCTACCGTGATCCGCTCCCACCCGAGTGTATCGCGCAAGTGACGCGCCATAAGCGCGCTCGCGGTGAACGCAATCCGCCGCCGGCGAAACGCAGGCGCGACGAAAAGTTCGAGTCCTACCGTTCCGTCGGGGATTCGCCACACTTGGAGAAACCCGGCGTCACTAGCGTCTTCCACGACGACGAATGGCCATATGGTGAATTCGTCGACGACGCGAACGTCGGCGCGTCCTGATTGATCGGAATCGTGAAACCACGTACGCAGAAGCGCTTCATCACGCTGTTTTGCCGGACGTACCGTGACGCGTCCATCTCGAAGTGTGACGTCACGCAGATCAAAATGCTGTATCATCTTGCACCACCACGCCATACGTATGGCACAACAGTATTTTAGCATAACTGCATGAGAAAGAAACCATTTCGCGGCTACTGCGCCGCCGGGTGTGGGAATGCGATTTTCTCGCGCTCGGAAAGGGCGAAGTACCGTTCCGTGACCTGCGCCAAAGGTCGGTTTGAACGACTGCGCGGAAGCTGCTCCAAATGCCATACAAAGCTGAAGCGCCGTCGAGCCAAGTACGGCTCTTTAGCCTGCTCTAATCGAGCATCGCAGGAAACTCTTGGAATTAGGAGCGTATTGCGGAATCTATAATTGCAACGGCTACGTCAAAAAATATCTCATTTATCGCTTCGGTGAGCGCTGTGCAAGTGCGGTTGGGCTGGGCGGCATCCAATTTCGGGAAAGGTTCCGGTGGAAGACGAGCACATAGAAGCGCGCTAAATCGAGGCCGCGGCCGCGCGACCCGTCTTGGCGGCCGTGAAAATCCGTTTCAGCGAAGGGTGTTCAAGGACTCGGGTGATGGCCAAAGCAATTAGGGTGTGGCCATGCCGGCGTGGCCCAGCGGTCGACGGCACGGGATTTGTAATCCCGCCTCGGGTTTCCGAGCTCGTCGGTTCAAATCCGACCGCCGGCTAAGCGAATTTGGAGGCTTGCCAATGCGAGCCTCCGCCCTTCCAAACGGACATCATGCAACCAATCAAACCCAAATGGACGAACTCCGGCCTCGTACTGGTATGCGAGCGCTGCTTCAAAGAGCGCATTCCCGAAGAAGATCCGGACAAAGCGGCGGAAATCGGCGATTTCCATTTGCGCGATTGGCTGAAAAAGCGCCTAAAAGAAGACGGCCATTGGGGCAAAGTCCGCGCGATCAGCACCAGCTGCATGGACGTGTGCGCGCCGGGACGGGTCACCGTGGTGATCGACCCCAAAACCGAGGGAAAGCACGCACAGGCATATGTCGTGGATCCCCTACCGGACAAGGAACAGCTGTACAATCTCATCGTCCGGGTGCTCGGTGAAACACGAAATGACG
>DATGJX010000184.1:0-5648 GCA_035294905.1 Vulcanimicrobiaceae bacterium
TCGCCGTTTCGCCGGAGTAGAACTGCCAGTTTGTGTTCGTGAGGAAGCTCATGGCGGTGTTCCACGCGAGATCCGGCGCCATGTTCGGATTGTGGGCCGGATTGAACGGCAGCCACTGCTGCGTGCGCAGCAAGACATAGAGCCACACCAAACCGGCGACCGAAAACGCGAGCATCGCGAGCGCATAGACGTACCAGGTCATTTCCTGATCGGGGTTCACGCCGCCGAGCCGGTAGATGATGCGCTCAACGGGAACGAAGATCGGCGAGAGCCAAGTACGTTCACCTTCGAACACGCGCGCCATGTAGCTGCCGAGCGGCTTGGTGATCAGGAGCACGAGGAGAAAGAAAACGGCGAATTCCAGCCAGCCTGTGAGCGTCATGATCAGAACTTCTCCGGACGAAGCATCGCGTAGAT
Source organism: Vulcanimicrobiaceae bacterium (assembly GCA_035294905.1). Lineage (GTDB taxonomy): Bacteria > Vulcanimicrobiota > Vulcanimicrobiia > Vulcanimicrobiales > Vulcanimicrobiaceae > DATGJX01. The sequence continues at coordinate 418 of DATGJX010000184.1, forward strand.
GAGATAGGCAAGCCCCAGTACGGATAAAACGAGGCCCAAGACGTCGTCGAATTGCATGCCTACACCCTCTCGCAGCCCTTGACGTAATAGTCGGCAATGATGAACAAGACGATCGATCCGACGACGATACAAACTTCCAACAACATTAGTGCATTACTCCAAATTCCAAACCGTAGCGGTTCTGATTGAGGCTCGTCGCGGACACGTGCGAATACTCGAGCCGCAAAACACCGCCGTCGCCGAAATGGTAAGCGGGTGTTACCGTTTCCGACGACGCGCCGCTGCCCGGACCGAAACCGACGAGATCGGCGTTCAGACTCGAGTCGGATACCGAACTTTGATTGCGCGCGTCCTCATAACGGAATGCAAGCGCCCATTGCGGCGAAAACGTCCATGTGCCCATTGCAGCGCCGGCCCATGCAGTTTCGTCGCGCGTGTACCCAATTGCGGACGATGCCGGCGAGCGAACCCAGAGAAAATAGGGCAGGATCTGCAGTTTGCCGATCGTCCGCGAGTACATCAAATCAAATTCATTCTTGTTACCGACGCTCGTGGTAGCGTTCGGCGGAACATTTGCGCCCGGGACAATCCAGGCGAACTGGACGTTGGTGTTCGCGGAAGGCGCCCATCCGAAAAGCCCTTCGACGGCGCGGTTGCTGCCGGAATAATACGCGTCGTTTTCCTGCAGCGTCAGACTCCACGGACCGTTCGTATATGCGGCTTCCACGCCGCGGCTGATCGTCGGTTCCATACCCCACGCGATGCCGCGCTGGATGTTGATATTTTGATACGTGAACGGCGACTCTTGACCGAGCAGCGCCGCGAATTTTCCCGCAGCGATGCTGAAGTGCGAATCGAAGTTGTAGGTAAGAGCTGCAACGGGCAGCGGACTATACAGCTCGACATTCGCGCCGGGCTCGTTGCTTGGGACGAGTGGGAAACCCACCGTCGGGAAGCTATAGGCACCGGCGGTCGCGTTGGCATGCAGGTTCCCGGCGTTAATCGTGAAGTTCAGCAGGGCGTTCGAAACATCGGCTTGCGTGTTCGGCACGCCGTTCGTGCGAAAGCCGTAGAGCGTGAACTCCGGAGCCACGCTTATGACGGGCGTCGGTGACGCCGTCGGCGTGGGCGTAGGAACAGGCGTGTTCGTAGTAGACGGTGTCGCTTGTGCAAGCACGAGCATAGCAAGAATGGCGAGCATGAGGTTATCTTAATGTATCTCCGGCCTGGGAAACGCACGGGAACACCCCGTGAAACGGCCATATCCGTTCTAGCACTCCCGGCGTCTGCTCGCCAGCCGCCGAACGGATCATCCGTTTGGACTTGCGAAGACGCATGGATGTCGCCACCGCTTTGGCGAGTCGCGCGCTACTTTCTGATGCTGGGCGCAACCGGATTCGGCGGCCCCGTCGCGCTGACGACGTACATGCGCCGCGACCTGATTGAACGCGAGAAGTGGTTCAGCCCCGAGGAGTTCGATGAAGGCCTTGCCATCGCCACGGCATGTCCGGGCCCCCTAGCCTATCAGCTCGGCATCTATTGCGGCTATCTCACGCATGGAATCACCGGCGCGCTCGCCGTAGCCTTCGCGTTCGCGGCTGCACCGTTCGTTTTCGTGAGCGCTGCGGCGTATCTCTACGTGCGCTATGGGTCGGCATGGGAGCTGCGCGCGCTGTTTTTGGGCATTGCGCCGGTCGTCGTCGCGCTCATCTTCAAATCATGCGTCGATCTAGGCCGGAAAACGCTGCGGCGCGATGCAATGGCGTGGGCTTTTGCCGGCGCTGCTTGCGCGTTCACCGTCCTGGTTCAAAAGGAACTTTTCGCGGTACTGCTTGCAGCAGGCGTGATCGGCATATTCGTCTTCGCCACGAAACCGGTCCGCACGGCGGCAGCAGCAGATGGTTCGCCCTCTCGAGTCACTTTGGGCGCGATCGCATTGCCCGTGCTTCCGCACGTTGCGCTTTCGAAGATCTTCTGGTTCTTTTTCAAAACCGGTTTTCTGGTGTTCGGCAGCGGTTTGGTGATCGTGCCTTTCTTGAAAGCGTATGTCGTGGACCAATATCACTGGCTCAGCACGCAGGCGTTTGTCGATTCCATCGCGATCGGTATCGTGTCGCCGGGACCGGTGGTTATTACTGCAACGTTTGTCGGGTACGTCGTGGGCGCGTTTCCGGGCGCACTTGTCGCGACGGCGGGCATGTTTGCGCCATCGCTCGCATTCGTCATCGCCGGTACGCCGATTTTGCGGCGCTACCGCTCGCATCCACGGGTGCAAGGATTCGTTCGCGGCATTACCGTGGCGGTCGTCGGCGTGCTCATCGGCACGTCGTTTCTCTTGGCTCGCACGATGATACATGGAATTGCAAGCGCGGTCATTCTGCTCGTGGCGCTCGCAATTCTCGTGCTGGCGCGCAAGGTTCCCGATCAAGCGCTGGTTGCCGGCGGTGCCGCAGCGGGCCTCATTACGTACAGTATTATGTAGAAGGGCGCGTCGTCCGCGATGGCCAACGCTGCAACCTCTCGCTTACGGGGTGTAGACATGAGACATCCGGCCCATCAAGCGGTAGCCCTTATGCTTTTCGCAAGTTGCGTGATGCTCGCTGCTTGCAACTCTTCTACGAGTCCGTCGCCGGCCGTATCACCCTCGGCGCCGCCGTCCGTGCCGAACATCTCCGGTGATTACATCGGAACGATGACGGACGCAGTCGCAGGAAACGGCGCGGCGAAGGGCACGCTCGCGCAAAACGGCGCAAACGCCGGAGGCGACGTTGCACTGACCGGTTCCAGCGCCTCGATAACCGCGCAGTTCTCGCTGACGGCCACGACGGCGAATTCGGTAAGCGGCGCGATCGTGATCGACTACGCAAGCGGAACGACGTGCACGTTCAGCACGACCGGAACCTACACCAACAACGGCACGAACAGTGCCGTACTCAGCGGGACGTATACCGCCGTTACGAATTGCACGGGTGACACGGGAAGTTACACGCTAAATCAGCAGTGTAATGACACGGTGACGAGCGCCGATCGCCGCGTCTTCACGTTCCCCATCAAGTGCTAGGGCCGCCCTTAGTATGGACAATGTCGAATCTTCCGTGAGCGCGGCTCCTTGGCGCTTGAGTTCTTCGAATCGATCGCTCGAAATCTTTTCGGTTATCGCTCGCTCCGCGTTTTCAAGCGCCAGTCTGTCGTCGGCGTCAAGTTCCGGTACCAGCTGATTGATGCGCGCGCTCGCATAACCGAAAAGGAGCGCTGCTTCTTCGATATCCTTCGCAGCCTGAAACGGCGACCAATACGCGATGGAAAGTAACCGGCTCAACGGATCGGGCGAGTCGATTGCCAATTCAAGCGTTTGCCGCGCGTGCGGAAAGGCTTCGTCTAAACGATTCAGTGCAAGAGCCCAACCGGTGATCTGCCCCTCCAGTACCAGACGGTCGTGCGCGCCGTACTGAATGCCCTGGGTCGCAAGTTCGAGCGCGCGTTCGAGGTCTCCGGCAGAGGCTTCCCGTGCGGCCCACCATTCGAGGACCATATACGCCTCTTCAGGCTCGTGAACGGCGCGTGCGGCTTCGAGCGCTTCGGAAAAATACACACGCGCCTCTTCGATTCGTTCGGGCGGCAGCGAATATGCGCATCTCCGCAACACGGCAATCAGCACGCGCGGTTCGCCGAGCGAACGCGCGCGACGTATTGCCTCTGCACTGGGTACCTGCGCATCGTCAAATCGTTTAGCGCGCGCATATTGCTGAGCTATCTGTGAGAGCGCGCGTATGAGCCCGCGTTCGTCGTCGGATCGCTCGTAAAATGAAACAGACCGCTCCGCGCACGCAAGCGCCGATGCGTGATCCCCGGCGTTGTTGTGCAGCATCGACGCAACATAGTCGATGCGCCCCGCGGTCGCCGGCGAAAGCCCGGGTACGTCTCGCGCTAGGGCGCACCAGCGCAAGCCTTCGGAGAGTAACTGCATCCGCAAAAACATCGGCCCGCAGTCTGCGGCGAACTGTGCGCCGGTGCGGCGATCGCCGGCACCTTCGAGCGTCCATGCCAATGCGGCGCGGAAGTTATCGACGTCGGGCGCGAGCCGCTCGAGCCAGCCCTCGGGAAGCTGCGTATCGAATTCGTGGTATGCGTGCGCTGCTACCCCTGCAAAATATGCAGCGTGCTGCCGCTGCGCGATCTCGGCAGCCTGCTGTTCGACCGCGCGTTGAGATGCGAAGGTACGGATCGTTTCGAGCAACCGGTAACGCGTGGTGAGTGCAAGCGTAAACGTAAGCAGCGATTTATCGACGAGCGACGTCAACACATCGAGGACGTGAAACTCATCGCAGACGTCGCCGCCGCAAACCGCCGCCGCCGCTGCGAGCGTGAAACTGCCTCTGAATACGGAAAGACGCCTGAACAGCGACTGCTCCTCGGCCACAAGCAGATCGTAGCTCCACTCGATCGTCGCAGCAAGTGTCTGCTGGCGCGGCGAAGCGGTGCGCGCGCTGCTCGTGAGCAAGCGGAAGCGTTCGTGCAGGCGTCCGAAGATGTCGTCGACGCTGAGCGCGCGCACGCGTGCGGCTGCCAGTTCAATTGCCAGCGGAATTCCGTCCAAATGCTCGCAGATGGCGTGCACCGCTCGGGCGGAACGCTGCATGTCGAAGTCGGACGAGACGGCTGCGGCGCGCTCCGCGAAGAGTTCGGCCGCGGCCTCAGGGCGCAGAGAGCCGAGCCGATAGACCTGTTCGCCATTCAAATGCAGCAGCTCCCGGCTCGTGGCGAGTACCGTAACGCTCGAGCAGCTCTCGCGAATCCGCGCAACGATTGCCGCGACGTCGGAAATAACGTGCTCGCAGTTGTCTATCACCAAGACCATGTCGCGTTCGCGCAGGTAATCGACGACGCGCTCGACATCGGAGTCACCTTCGACGTCCGCGCCAAGGGTCGAGAGCATCGTCGCCGCGACGAGCGTGCCGTCTTCGATCGGCGCCAAGTTGATGAACCACGCGCCGTTTTCACGCGAAGGAATCGCGTCGGCAGCGCATTTCAGTGCGATACAGGTCTTACCGACGCCGCCCGGCCCGGTGATTGTGACCAAACGAGATTGCGAAAGCGCCGCCTCGATCTCGGCCAGCTCGCGATCGCGGCCGACGAACGTGTGTGCACCCAGGCCGGGCGATTGCGTCGCGGCAAGGGCGGGTCCTCGTGGCCCCGTCGCCGCCGAGCCCCCCGAGCCCGACGACGACGGG
>DATGJX010000185.1:0-26436 GCA_035294905.1 Vulcanimicrobiaceae bacterium
AGTTGCGCCGGAGCGGAGCGGCCCGCGCAAGTCGATCTCGTAGTCACCGAAGAGGCACAGGCGCAAGCGGCCGTCCGCCGTCAAGCGCACGCGGTTGCACCGTTCGCAGTAGTCGTGCGAGAGCGGACTGATGACGCCGACCGCGCCTGGTGCGCCGTCGAACGCAAAGTATCGCGCCGGGCCGTTCCCACCCGGTCCGGGAACCGGCCGTAGATCGCCAATCTCGCGAACGCGTTCCAAAATTTCGTCGGCACTCATATAGGCGTCGCGCTGCACGTCCAAGTTTTCCCGAACGGGCATCAGCTCGATGAAGCGCACGTAGACGGCTCGCTCTTTCGTCCATTGTGCGAACGCGGCGATCTCGTCGTCGTTTTGTCCGCGCATTACGACGCAGTTGATTTTCACAGGTCCCAGGCCGCGCGCAATCGCCGCATCGATCCCGGCCAGCACATGGTCGAGGCCAGGCCGTCGCGCGATCTCGAAAAAGCGATCTTCACGCAGCGTATCGAGCGAGACGTTCACGCGTTTGAGGCCGGCTGCGACCAGCGCATCGATCTGCGCTTCGAGCAGCAGACCGTTCGTCGAGAGCGCGATGTCCTCGACGCCGTCGATCGCGGCAAGCTCTTCTACCAGGTGGTGCAGATTTTTGCGAATCAGCGGCTCGCCCCCGGAAAGGCGCACGCTGCTCACGCCGAGGGGTGCTGCCGCGGCGACGAGCTGCGCGATCTCTTCGTACGAAAGAATCTGCGCTTTCGGCAGCCACGGCAATCCGCGCTCGGGCATGCAGTACACGCACCGCAAATTGCACTTGTCGGTCACCGAGATGCGCAAATAGGTGATGGGCCGATTGAACTGATCCGCCAGCACTTCGCGCGTGAGGTCGATGACCGGGACTGCCGCCATGCCAGGGTTCTTCCCCACACCCGGGCCCCGATACCTCGGCCCGCCCGCTTCGATACCTCAGCGTGACACGAAGTCAGCGTGACACGAACTCAGCGTGACACGTTTCGTAGGTATTCCAGCGTCTGGCGATCGACGGCACCGTCGTCACGCACGCGGTTCTCGAGATTTTCCACGTGCATGAAGGACACCAGCGCAGTCCGCGCCCGCTCGTCGAAACGCTCGCCGCCGTCCAACGCGCCGATGCGCACCAATTCTCGCACAAGTTCTCTTCCCAACGCGTCGTCGATGGGAATCACGTCTTGCGGCTGCGGTGGGGAAAAATAGAGCTTATGCAGCTCGAGCAGGCGCGCGAGTTCTTCGATCGGGGCAGGGTGATCGTCGACGCGCAGATCGACGTACCGGTCGTTGAAGCCCGCATAACCGCCGCGCGGCTTTTCGATGACGAGCGCCGCACTCTGCTGCCCGCGTTTGTCGCCGCCCGCATCTTGCGCGGCCCGAAGCGCGCCGATGAGCCGATCGGCAAGCGGTCCCGACGATCCGGTAAAGGACGTCGCCAGCGCGTCGACGACTGCGGCGCCCGCAAGAATATTGCCTTGTGCCGCAAAGCCTGGGCCGGCAATCCCACCTGCCCACGTGATGCATTTCTCGCCGGTGAAAGTCGCCGCGCGTCCCGTGACGTCGACGACGCCGAACTGTCGATCCTCCCGGTTCTCGTCGTCTTTGACGAGCGCTGCCGCAACGTCGCCGGGCGCATTCCCGGCGGACAGCATCTCGAGCGCGCGCGGCCCGTACGCGGTGTTCGCAAAAGCTTGGGTCGCAATTGCACCTGCGCCGGCGCGCACCCACGGAACGACCGCGCCCACGCTCAAGAATTTCGACTCCACCGCAATGCCGACCTCACCGCTCTGCGGATCGGCGGCGACAATCGAAAAGGTCACCCGTTGTCCGCGAACACCGAGTCCGGAATGTTCGCGTTGATGTGAAACGCCGTGAACGTCGACTTCAAGTCTGCGTCGTAATGCGGTACGTCGAAATGCCCGGTTTGCTCGGTCACGAGGCGATGCCCGTCGATGACGGCATACGTTTGGTTCAACGTCGCGTAGCCGCCGTCGTTGTAGTTCCAACGCAGTTGCACCAGATCCGCGGTGGCGTCGTCGATCCTTGCATCGATGTGATCGATGCGCCCGTGCTTGCGCGGAACGAGTTTGAGGGTCGTGTACGAACCGTCGGTTTGTTCCAGGGTAACGTAGTAGCGCTCGAACCAGTGCGACGGGCTCTCGATGTCCGGATAAACTTTGCTGAATTCCTTGGCGATATACGGCAGGCCGCTCGTGAAGACGATTTTGTTCTTGTTCGGCTCTTTGTGATAATACGTACCGTCGAGCGAAGGGCTGATGAACGGAAACGAATGCATCTCGATATCGGCGTGCACGCTTGCCGTATAGCTCGTCAGGCCCGCATCCGCAGCAACCATATGTTGCACGACGCTCACGACGGCTGCGTCCTGTGCGCGAGCCGGCGCGCTCGCGGCGAACACCGAAAGAACGGCAAGCAGGGCGACGATAGCCGGAATGATTCGTTTCATATTCGGTCTAACGCGAGCAAGCCGGTGGGGGTTCCGACGCGGAAATTGCCGCCTCCGCCTCTTCGCGCACTGCTTCATCTTGCTCCCGGAGTAAGCAGCGGCGCAAGTGCGTTACGGCCGCATTCCCACCGATGCGCCCCAGTGCCCACGCAGCATGTCCGCGGACCATCGGATGCGGGTCCTCGCCGAGTGCGGCAGCCAAAGCCGGAACGGCGGCGCGATCGAGTGAATTGCCGAGCGCGACTGCGGCGTTGCGCCGCAATACTGCTGCACCGCGCCAACCCATCGCCGTGCGTGCATACGTGCGCTTGAACTCGCCGCTGCGCAATTGCAGCAGCCGCACCAACGCGGGTGTCGAGATCTCCGGCGTCAACGCGCGATTAGCCCCGCTTGCTTTCACCGTTGCGCGCTCGTTCGGCGGACAGGCAATCTGGCAGAGGTCGCAACCCCAAACCCACGTGCCGATCGAGGCACGCATTTCCCGCGGGATCCCATCGGTGCGCTGCGTGAGATCGGCGATGCAGCGCGTTGCGTCGATCGTGTAATCGCCACGCAGCGCGCCCGTCGGACATACATCGATGCAGCGCGCGCACGTTCCGCACGTTTTCCGCAGCGGCACATCCGGCGGTAACGGCAACGTCGTCACGATCTCGCCCAAAAACACGAACGACCCCGCCTGCGGATTGATGAGGTTCGTGTGTTTGCCGACCCATCCCAGTCCTGCACGCGCAGCAAACGCGCGTTCCGCGAGCGGTTTGGTGTCGCAGGCGATCGCCGTGACGGATTCGCCAATTTGCTCGTCGATGCGCCGCGCAACTTCGGCAAGCAGTGCCTTCACGCGATGATGATAGTCGGCAGACCATGCATAGTTCGAAACGCGCCCGGTAAGCGGCGCGTACGCGGGTTCTTGCGTGCGATACGGCATCGCGACACAGATTACACTTTGCGCGCCCGCGAGAACGTGCTGCGGCGAGGACGCTTTGCGCGCGTAATCGTCGTCGTAGCGCCACGTCGTGAAATCGCCGCGCGCAAAGGCGGCGCGCATCGCTTCGCGTGCTGCTTCGTCGGGATGAGCCGGTGCCACGCGAACGTCGGCGGCGCCGAGATCGCGCGCCGCTTGCACCGCCAAACGCTTGACGGCATAGAGTTCAGAGGGTTGCCAGCGGTCCTTCATGCACCGGAAACGCCGCATCGATCGCGGTGACCTCGTCGGGAGTCAAGCGCCATCCTACGGCGCCGGCGTTCTCTTCGACATGTTCCACGCGCGAGGCTTTCGGGATTGCAAACGCGTTGGGTTCACGCGTGAGGAAATTCAGGATGACTTGCCTGACGGTTTTGCCATGCGCGGCCGCAATACGCCCCAACGCGCCATTCGGCTCGGCTTCCTTTCTCGGAAAACGTCCGCGGCCGAACGGTGTGTAACCGACTATTGCGATGGAGTGCCGCGCGCAGTACGGCATGAGCTGCGCTTCCGGGCCGCGTTCTTTGAGGTGGTACAACACTTGATCGCATGCGAGCCGAGCGCGCCGCAAATACGATTGCGCTTCCTGGACGTCGGCCAAATCGAAATTGCTCACGCCGATAAAGCGGGCTTTCCCCTGCTCCGCCAGCGTTTCCATCGCACGCATCGTGTCCTCGATCGGGTGAGCACTCGGCCAATGCAGCAGATAGAGGTCGACGTAGTCGGTGTGCAAGCGCCGCAGGGAACGTTCGCAAGCGGCGAGCGTCCCTTTGTAACTCGCATTGCCCGGAAGAACTTTGGTCGTGATGAATAGCGAATCGCGTGGGATACCGGCGATCGCCTGCGCGACGATCTCCTCAGCGCGTCCGCTTCCATACATCTCTGCCGTATCGATGTGCGTCATGCCGAGCTCGACGCCGCGACGCAGCGCCGCAATCGCTTCGTCGCACCGTTTTCCGCTCTCGGGGATATCCCATGTTCCTTGGCCGATGACCGGAACGTCGACGGCTCCGGGCCCGAATGGCTTACGTATCATTAAAAAAATGCGAACTCCTCGTGCTGCGCGGCGTACGCAAGCAATCCGCCGCGCAAATGCACGACGCGGCGAAATCCCGCATCACGCAGCAGCCGCGCGGCCCACAGCGATTTTTGCCCGACGCGGCATGCGACGACGTACCGTTTCGCGGAATCCAGTTCGTGCAAACGCTCAAGCAGCTGCGATGCTGGAATATGCAGGGATTCGTCGAGCACGCCGAGCACCGCTTCGTGCGGCTCGCGCACGTCCAGCACGATGGCCTCACGCAGGATACCGTCGAGATGCGCGGCATCGACTTCCTCGAGGTCTACCAAGTCCTCTTCCTCCGCTTGCAGCGCAACGTCGCGAATCGTCGGTTCCTCTCCGCAAAGCGGACACGCCGGATCGCGTTCAATGACAAGTTCGCGAACGTGCATGCCGAGCGCATCCACGAGCAGCAGCCGGCCGACGAGCGGTTCACCGATGCCGAGAATCAGTTTGAGCGCTTCATTCGCTTGGAGCGTGCCGACGATGCCCGCAAGTACACCAAGAACACCGCCTTCCGCGCACGTCGGCACCGTGCCCGCAGGCGGCGCTTGCGGGAAAAGACACCGATAACACGGGCCGCGCTCCGGTGCGAAGACGCTGACCTGTCCGTCAAAACGAAAGATCGAACCATAAACGTCGGGTTTGCCTTCCAGCACGCACGCATCGTTGATGAGGTAGCGCGTTTCGAAGCGATCGGTGCAGTCGACGACGACGTCGTACAAGCGCACGAGATCGCGAGCGTTCGATGCATCGAAGCGCGCGGGGATCGGATCGGCGGCAACGAGCGGATTGATCTCGCGCACGCGCTGCGCGGCAATCTGCGCTTTGGACTTGCCGATGTCACCCGTGGAGAAGATCGTCTGACGCTGCAGATTGCTTTCATCCACCGCGTCGTCGTCCATGACGCCGATTCGTCCGACGCCCGCGGCGGCAAGATATTGGAGCACCGGAGAGCCGAGGCCGCCTGCGCCGATGCAGAGCACACGCGCTCCGGTCAGTCGCTCTTGTCCTGCGACGCCGACTTCCGGAATCAGCAGATGCCGGCTATATCTGCGTAACCCCGCAATCAGCGCGGGTGCCGTGCGTTCAGCCACTGCAGCACCTCGCCGCGGGCGTTGTCGCCTGCGTAGGTGTGGTCGCTGTCGATGATGAGGAAGTCTTTCGGTGCATGCGCGCGCTCGTAGAGGTCTTCGACACTTCGCGGGCTGACCATCGCATCGCGGCGCGCGGCGATGTAGAGCTGCGGCCTGCCTGCTAAGCGCGGCAGTGCCTGCGCGAAGCGTTCGTCTACGCCCGCTACGAGATCCAGAAGCGCGATGCCGTCCACGTAAGACGAGCGAAAATCGGCCCTGGCCTGTCCTGAGCTTGTCGAAGGGCCTTTACGTTGCAGCGTGTCGATGGCCGTGGGGCGCCCATATCCCGTCGTTATTGCAATCGTCCCGGCAATCGATCGATCCGCGGCCGCGGTAAAGAGTGCGGTCATCGCGCCCATGCTGTGGCCCATCAGATACACCGGACCGTCGTACCGCGAACGCGCAAACGCAACCGTTGCACCCATCGCGTCAATCAGGTCGTCGATGCCGTGCAGCCTGCCGCCGCTCGCACCGAGCTTGTGTCCCGGAAAATCCAAACTGAACACGGCGAAGCCGTGACTCGCCAAAAAGTTGCAGAGAAAATCGAGATTGTGCTTGGAACTGGAGTAGCCGTGTCCGACGACCAGCGTGACATTCCGTGGACGCCGCGGCTCGTACTCGAGCACGGCGACGCCGTTGCTTTCAGCCTGGATCCTATGCAGCGAAACGTTCATACATTGGGGGCCCCAGCGGCTTTGCCGATGGGGGGCGCGGAGGCACGGAAGCCGGAGCGCCTTTTAAACATTCGGGGTCCCCGCTTCGCTTTGCGAAGTGCGGCGACAATCATTCTGTTTCCAGACGCTATCGCCGCCGTCGGCATAATGCTCCTTCTTCCAGATGGGCGCGCGGCGTTTGAGCTCGTCGATGACGTACTCGCACGCATCGAACGCGGCACCGCGATGCGCCGATGCGACGACCACGGCGACGGCGACCTCGCCGATGGTCAGATCGCCCACGCGATGAGCGATCGCGATCTCATGCGCACCGAAGCGCTTGCGCGCCTCGGATGCGATTCGCTCGAACTCCGCGACCGCCATGGCTTCATGCGCTTCGTACGACAGACCCGTTACGAGACGGCCGTCGTCGGAGCGCTCGCGGACGATTCCGCAGAACGTCACGACGCCGCCGCAGGCATCGCTACGCACGGCATGCGCAAGCGCCGCTAGGTCGATAGGCGCCGAAATGATCTCGAACATCACCCTCCGCCTGCGGGCGGCAGCAGCGCAAGCTCGTCACCGTCCTCGATGCGCTCGCCGGCGTCGTTCACGATGCGCCCGTTACGCGCGATGCGCGTCGAATTTGCGAGCGGCGCAATCGCCGCGTAGCGATCGGCAAGTGCGTCCCAAACGTCGCCGATGCTCGCGCCTTCTTCCACTTGCAACTCCTGCGATCCGGAGCCCATCAGCTCGCGCAGGCGCGCAAACGCCAAGACGCGGACTCGCAACCTAATAGCCCCCGAGGTCCGCCGTATATCCGTTGTCCGAGAGCCACTTGCGCGAACTCTCGTGAAGCGCCATCGTGTCGATGCGGTTGCAGATGATCTTGTGCAGCAGCACTTGCCAGAAATGCTGGTCTTCGTCGTACACGTCGTCGGGAATCTGATTGTGCTCGCGCGAGAATTCGCGCAGCGCTTGCCAATCGTGATTCTGCAATATCGCGCGAAGCTGCGCTTCGTATTCAGGGCTCGCCGGGATTTGATTCATCGTGGCTGTCTATGCGGGCTTTTTCTGTTCTCGCGGTGGTCCCAGCGCAAAGCGCTCGAGCGCCAGCGCTACGCCGTCCTCGTCGTTGGTGCCGGTGACGTATCGCACCGATTGCCGCACCTCCGCCAGCGCGTTCCCCATCGCGATGCCCATGCCTGCCCAGCGCAGCATCGGCACGTCGTTGCGCGAATCGCCGACGGCAAGCACGCGTTCCGACGGCACCTGAAAATCGGCGCACAGCCGCGCAAGCGCGCGCTGCTTGGTGGCCTCACGGTTGGTGACCGCGCATTCGACGAAATCCATCCATTGCTCGTACTTGAAATGCAGCGGTAAATCGCCGAATTCACGCTGCATGCTCGAGACGGAATCCTCTCCGAGAAAGCGGATGAACGTCGGCGGCGCGTGCATGACGTCCTCAAACGTTTTCACCTCGCGCCAGGCCGGACCCACCATGTCTTCCATGTAGAGCTTCGAGCCTTCGAGCCGATAGAAAACCTCTTCGGAATACAGCGCAATCGAGAGACCGTTGCGCTCGGCGAATTCGACCATCGGTTTGGCGTACTGCAGCGGCACCGGAACGTGACCGAGCGTTTTGTTCGCGAGAAAATCTTTGGTCAAGGCGCCGTGAGCGCAGATAATCGGAAGGTTCAACCCGAGTTCTCTGCTGATGCGAATCGGCGTATCCACGCCGCGGCCCGTGACGAGGACGATGCGAATGCCGGCATCGAGCGCGCGCCGGATCGCGCGGCGATTTCGAGGCGAAATCTCCTCGCGCGAATTGAGCAGCGTGCCGTCCAGGTCGAGTGCAATGAGGTCGAAAGGCATCACGTACATCGTATACCCCGCGTCAAATCCGTACTTTTTATTTCGGCAGGTCCGGGCGGGAGTCAAAAGGGCCCCGCGAAACGTTATAGAGCTATGAACCGCCGCGTCGCGCTCGTCGTCGTTCTTGCCTTGTCCATCGGGACGAGCGCACGCGCGCAGCCCGCTGATCGCTGCACCCGTGAAATACTGAGGGTCCAGGGGACGCCGCTGACCGTTTCGTATTGCGTGACGCGCGTTGCGGCTGCGGCGGCGGGCCACGATTTACCCGTGGACGTCGCCGAAAGCTTCTCGACGCCGCACGGCTCTTGGAGCCAGCAGACCACCCTGCGCTTCATCGCCGGGGAAGAGGCCTCTCGGGTCATCGAGGACCTCCCGCTCAGCCGGGTCGGCCTCGCCGGCACGCTGCACATGACGCTCTTGCTCCACCGCGGCTCCGTGCGCGTCGACAGCGCCATGCTCACCCCAGGCGCCGTCAGCATTAAGTAGGCGGCACTTAGGCCGGACCGCCCTGCGGACCAAGCTGCAACCCCCGTGGGGGTTCGGGGTATTCTATGGTCTGATGCGGCGTCGCTATATCGCGTTCAACATGTCCAAGATCCCCGACGGCTGTCGACTCGGAGGAGAATAGCCCTTTCATGGCCTGTTCGGCTTTCGCACCAAATCTCACGGCTCGTGAGCAAGCGCGCTTCCTGTACGAAGCGATCCCGCCCGGCCTCTTCAAAGTAGAGAATGAGGACGATCGGATCCCCTGGCGCATCAGCCCCGAGCCGTTCGCATTGTCCGAAGCAACGCTCGAGCGAATCACGACCATCGGGAACGATCTGCTCGCGTTTTACCGGGCGCTCAACACGCTGTACAATCGCAGCGCGCGCGGAACGGCACCGGCGTTCATCGCCGAGTACCTCGACCAGGGCAAACCCGAACACATCGTTCGCCTATCGCGCCAGAACCGGTTCAGGCCCGACATTCCCGGCGTCATACGCCCCGATTTGATACTAACCGCGGACGGATTTACGGCGAGCGAACTCGACAGCGTGCCCGGCGGTATGGGCTTCGTCGGCGCGATGTCGGAGGCGTATTGCCAACTCGGCATGGAGAGCGTCGGCGGCGTAAACGGCATACCGAAGTCGTTCGGCTCGATGCTCAAAGCGCTTACCGGCAAAGAGCGGCCGGCGGTCGCAATCGTCGTTTCGGACGAATCCGGCGACTATCGTCCCGAGCTTCGCTGGCTTGCGGATGCGCTGCGCCGACTGGAGATTCTCACGGCGTACGTCTGCAAACCGCAGGACATCGTTTTCACCGAAGACGCGCTCTTCGTGCGCTTGGAAGACGGACGCGAGGAAAAGATCGACGGTCTGTACCGAAATTTCGAATTGTTCGATCTGCTCAACGTTCCGAAGCAAGAACTCATGCTGTATGCGGCGCGACACAAGCGCGTTGAAATGACGCCGCCGCCGAAGGCGCAGCTCGAAGAGAAACTCAGCTTTGCACTGCTGCATCATCCGGCGCTGCGCAAGCTGTGGGAGTCGGAACTCGGCAAGGACGGTAAGGCGGTGTACGCGCGCCTTCGTCAACTCTTTCCGCAAACATGGATCATCGATCCGCGGCCGCTTCCGCCGCAGGGCGTCATTTACGGACTCGAAGCGGCCGGCGCGCCCGTCACCAACTGGATGCAACTCCTCGACCTCGGAAAGAGCGAGCGCGATTTCGTCGTCAAGCCGTCCGGTTTTTCGGAACTCGCTTGGGGTTCGCGCGGCGTACGCGTCGCGAACGACCTGACCCGCGAGGAATGGAACGCGACGCTGGAAGAGGCGACGCGCGACTACGAGCGGACTCCGCGCATTCTCCAGCGCTTCCACAAAGGCAAACGCGTTCGTTCGCACTACTATGACCGCGAAAACGACGAGATCCGAAATTTCGACGGACGCGTGCGTCTATGCCCGTACTATTTCGTCGTCGGAGATTCCGTCGAGATCGGCGGCATTCTGGCAACCGTCGCGCCGGCGGACAAGCGCCTCATCCACGGCATGACCGATGCGGTCATGTCGCCGTGCATGGTGAGGCCGGACGGCAATTAGTGCGGGGTCGCGGCCGCCGGTTCGGCCATGATCGCCTGTTTGGTGACGAACCAGCCGGAGAGCATCGTGGGCGGCTTCTCCGTTGCGCTGATGTCGTCGAACGACACGCTGGCCTGCTCGTACCGATGTAGGCCGACGCGCAGCGGCGCCATCGCCGCCTCGCTTTCGATATAGAGCGAGCCGTTCACGTCGTCGAAGGTGATGACCCACGGCGCCGTCGATCCGGTGAAGTTGGTCGCGCTGACGAGTTTGCGGGTCTCGTACGTTTGCGTATCGATCCACAGTTCACGCAGGCGCAGGTCCTCGTTCCGTACCGCGGGTTTTAGCGAGAGATGGTAGCAATCGTAGCCGTCGATGTTTTCGATGCCGTCGTACGCGATGTCGTACCGATGCTTGAAACTGCTCACGACCGCGATCGTCTTTATCCCGCCCGTGTTCTGCAGTTCGTCCTCCGTCGCCGGCGGCGCGGGGTCTTTGAATTCGCTGCGAATCTGCTGCACGAGCGAATCCGTATCGCCTTGTCCCTCCGGCGCTGACGCGCCGCCCATGCCGAAGGAATATGTCGGCGAGATCACCGGAACGCCGAGCGGATCGGCGGCCTCGCCCGGGTTGCCGACTTGTTTGTCGTACAATACTTTGTACTGACGGCGCGGCAGCAGATGAAACGTCATGCCGTTTGGATCCGGAGGATCCACACGCTCTTCGTCGCTGACGGGATTCACGAAGATCTTGCCTTCTTGTGAATCATAGGCTAGATGGTAGTGCTTGGCCCCCTCGACTCCGTGCTCGGTGACGCGCACGGTCACCGTGTACGTGAGATACTGCGGATAGTGCTGCTGCGCCCACACGTTGCGCGCGTGGCCGAATATCTCGTAAGGATCCGACGGTGACGAGTATGCGGCAATAAGTACGGCAGCAAATAAGGCGTGCATCTACTTGCCCTTGTTCCCTTGAATAATCTGGGCGTAACGGGCGGCGGCATCCGTTGGAACGCGCTTGAGGTCGGGGTCGCGATCGAGATCGATGTGATAGAGACCGAAGTCGCTGTTGTCGTCGAAAGTCAGGCCCCATTCACGATTCGAGGTGATACTCCAGCACAAATATGCGTCGATGGGTATGCCTTCATCGTGTGCCTGCAGCACTTCGCTCAAATGTGCGTCGAGATACTTTGCCCGCGTAAAGCCGTCGGCACTCGTCACGCAACCGTTCTCGACCACGATGATTGGCTTACCCGGGAAGCGCTTGTGGGCCTCTTTCAGTATCGCGCGCAGCACGCCGGGCCATACCGGCGCCATTCCGTAACGGCATTCAGCAGCTGCGCTCAGACGCTTGAGCTGCGCAGGCCAAATACCGGGCACGCCCCAGTAGTAGTCGAGCCCCACGTAATCGAGCGTTCCCACGCACTCGCCGGGACACAAGAACTCGGGCAGCTCTCCGGCCATACCCAAATTCCACCAATTGGTGCCGATCAGCGTCGTGAACATGCCGATCGATTTGCGCACCGAATCGAAAAGACGGAGCGGTGAACGCGTTGCAGCCAACCGCTGCGTACCCGCAAGAACGACGAACTCCACTTTCCCCTGGTCGGTGCCGAACAATTCGCGCGCAATGCGGCGCGCAATATCCGGTTCGGTGCCATCGTAACCGCCCTTACCGTCCGGCATGCACAAACCTTGGATGCCCGGATGAATTCCGACTCGGAGCTTTCCGCGTTTGCGGATACGCTCGACCGATGCGTCGGGCTCGCGCGACGGATCGTGGCGCTTGTCGTTCAGAATCGCCGCATTGACGAGTGCCAGCAGCGTCTGGCTTCCGAGCGCGAGGGCGACGCCGTAGCGCTGTTCGTCCCCGTCCAACACCTGGAGCGTGAGTTCGCCGGTCGCATCTTGCCGGATCATCGCTTCTTGGTCGAAGACGGCATCGATTTGCCGAGCACTCAACGCCTCCAGCGCATCACCGATATGCGCGTAGTACGAGAACGCCGCGTCCGGGAAAAGACCCGGCGCACGCGAAGCCGGCGGCAAACCCTCCACGACGCCGATGCGCGCCTTCCACGTCGCAAGGTCTTTCGGCACCGGTTCCGATACGCGGTGCAGAATAGCCAGGTGCGTCGTGAGGTACGGACGCGAGAAGAGCGCGTATTCCATGCGGTGATGGGTGATCGTGAGCTGCGCGATTGACACGTCGACGCCGCCGCGATCGACCACTTGGTGCTGCCGGAGTCTTCGCGCCTGACGGACCACTTGCTCGGGCGATTTCACCCGCGTCGCATTGCGATCTGCGAGATTCTGAAGCCAGCGCGGTAACCCGAGCACGAGCGGATTGGTTCCGAGCTTCGCATCCGGATGGAGGTTCTTCACTTCCTCGCGCGCCGCAGCGTGTGCGCGAAAGAGATTCGGAATGAGCCGCAGCACGGCGTTCATCTCTTCCTCACCCGTCGCAAGCGGATCGCGGCCCGGGGGCATCGGATAGCCTGACATCCAAAAGCCTTTGATGTAACCGTATACGAGCTGATTCGGCTCGTTGATCGTCACGTAGTAATCGATGAGATCGCCCAAACGCGCAGCGACATGCCGCGCATACAGACGCATGCGTTGCGGGAAAAGCGCGTCCAGCATGCCCGCACCGTCTCCGGCCGCTTCGACGTGCAGGGGCCACGTATTGTGATGCAGCGTGACGATCGTCACCATACCGGCGTTTCGCATGTACTGCAGCACGTCGCGGTAATGAGCGAACACCGCATCGTCCCAAACACCCGGCTGCGGCTCGAGCCGCGCCCACGAGAGCGAGAGGCGGAATGCGGTGCATCCCAGGCCCTTGGCCAGGTCGACGTCCTCTCGATAGCGGTTCCAAAAATCGGTCGCCCGACCGCGCGGCGTCAGTCGCTGCGCACGCTCCCAGACGTCGCGAATGTCGTCATGGCCGTCATATGCCTCGCACTGATGATCGGCGGTAGCCACACCGAAACGCAGCGAAGTTTGCATCGCGCGGGGTTTCGACGCGACGAGCCGAAGCCGCTTTTCATGCGATTCAGCAACAAAACGTGTCTGGTCACCGGCGCGGGATCCGGCATCGGCCGCGCCACGGCGGTGCGCATGGCGGGCGAAGGCGGCCGCGTCGTGGTCGTGGATCTCCATCTGCAGACTGCGCAAACCACTGTCGACGAGATTACCGCTGCAAAGGGGCAAGCGATCGCGGCGGAAGCGGACGTCGGCAACTCCGCGCACGTGCAGGCGGCGATCGACAAAGCGGTGCAGACGTTCGGTTCACTCGACGTCATCGTGAACGACGCGGCAATGATGACGTTCACGCCGATCGTCGACATTGCCGAAGCGGATTTCTTTCGCGTCATCGACACGAACTTGGGATCGGTCTTCTTTTTCGCAAAGTACGGCGCGCCGCACATGCCGCCGGGTGGCGTCATCGTGAACATCAGCTCCGTGCACGCGCACGAAACGACGGCGAATGTGGTGCCTTACGCCGCCTCGAAAGGCGCAATCGAAGCATTCACGCGCGGCTTTTCCATCGAAATGGAATCACGAAAGATCCGCATCAATTCCGTCGCGCCGGGCGCTGTCGATACGCCGATGCTCTGGAACAATCCGAACATCAAGAGCGGCGCGGAGAAAATCGAGGGCGCCGTCGGCAAGCCCGAAGACTTGGCTGCGGCAATCTGCTTCATCGCTTCGGATGAAGCGCGGTTCGTCAACGGCACGACCCTCGTCGTGGACGGCGGCCGCTTGGACATTCTCTGAAGCGACCGCGTGACTCTACGTTAATGCAGAACGGTGACCGAGGGTTGTCCCGTGGGCTGACCGTTGGTCGTCATCGGATCGTACAGCAGCCAAATCTTCCCGTACGTGTCGAGAATCGACGCAGTACGGTGGTGTGCGATTTCTTTCGGATGCGCATCGCCGAAATGCTTTTGCGCATCGATGTGCAGTGTCCAACCTTGGGTCGGACCTTGTGCTGCCGCTCCGCGGGCGTCTGCAGCCGGCAACGAACGCGCGGCCAGGAACTCTTCCGGGAAGAACGGGCGAGCGTGCGTATTCCGTTACGGTTGGCGAGCTACCGAAAGGCCTTCGGCCGGCACGTCGAGTTCGTCTACGACGAGTGTCTTCGGATCGTACCAAACGGTGAATTGCACGGGTGATTTGATGGAAATTTCCGCGTCCGCTTGCGGTACCGCTTTGGGACGACCCGGCGTAAGCGTCTTGTCGACGGCAATCGGCATACCTTGCGCGTAGATCGGCATGATGGCCATCACCGGCGGATCGTTCCAAGCTTGCATTTGCGCGGGCAGCATGAAGTAGCCGGTGAACGGACCGAAATCGAGAACCACGAAATGCTTGGCATCGGCGGCAAGTCCATACGTTTTGCTGACGTCGCCGCTTTGCTTTGCGACGTCGCCGCTGAACGAAAGTGCGGATTGCATCGAACGCGAGTCGGCTATCGATGCGAGCGCCGAGTATCCGACCGGCGCCAGCGTCTGGTCGAGCGTTAGGGTATCCGAGATTGAGCCGCTGCGGCCGTTCATGTTTCCGCTGCCGCTCTCGCTGAGCACGATTTGTCCGGCCGGATCGCGCTTGACCGTCACGGCGGTTTTTTCGATCTGCGCGCCGTTCAGCGTCGTGGCGTACGTATACGTGCCGTCCGCCGGTGCGGGTGCCGCCGGGACAGGTGCTGCCGTGGTTAAAATCGTGGCCAGGATCAGGGAGAGCATGCGACTTCCTTTCTATAGCGCTTCACGCCCGCGATGAGCGCTTCAACGTCGTCGAACGTGTTGTAGCCGTGCGGAGAAACGCGTACGCCGTTGGAGCGGTACGTCGTGACGATCCCCTCGCGCTGCAGCGCTTTGCCGAGCGCGATCGGATCGGATCCCGGCAACCGAAACGTGACGATGCCGGAAGATTGGGCCGCTCCGCGAATCGTTGCCAGCTCGGCGCCCTGCGCGCATAACCCTTCCGCCAAGCGGTCGGTGAGCGCGAGCACGTGCTCGGCGATCGTGCGCGTCCCGGCGCTTTCGATGACGCCGATGGATTCTGCCAAAGAGAGCGCGCCGATGAAATTCGGTGTGCCGCCTTCGAATCGCGTCGCGTCCGAGCTGAACGGCTGTTCGTAATCGAGAAAGTCCCACATGTTGGCCGATGAGCGCCAGCCCGGCGCCGCGACGGCGAGCCGTTCGTTCAATTCGGGACACACGTACAAAAAGCTCACGCCCTGCAACGCCAGCATCCATTTCGCGCCGCCGCAATACAGTGCGTCGACGCCGCACGTTTGCACGTCCAGCGGAAAGGCGCCCAACCCTTGAATCGCATCCACGGCGAACAGCGCACCGCGCTCGTGTGCAATCTCCGCTAGTCCGACGAGATCGTGCCGGTAGCCGTCTTCGAATGAGACCCAGGAAACCGTGACGAGCTTCGTGCGCCCGGTGATGTGATGCCGCAGTACGTCGGGCGTGAGACGTTCGCGCGCGGTCTCGATCAAGCGGATGTTGACGCCGTGTTTGCGCAGGGCGAGCCACGGCTGCGCGTTCGCCGGAAACTCGTTGTCCGGCATGATGATTTCGTCGCCCGGCTGCCACTGCAGGCCGCCCGCGACGGCATTCGCGCCGTCGCCCGTGTTGCGCAGAATCGCGACGGTACCGGGCCGCGCACCGATGAAGCGCGCAACGCGGTCGCGGTATTCCGGCATGCGCCCCTCATACGTGTATACGCCCATCACGCCGCCGGTGGCGTGCGCGTCGATGAACGCACGCAGCGCTTCGCGCGTCGGCCGCGCAAGCACGCCGACTGCTGCATGGTTGAGGTACCTGAACGTTTCGGTGACTGCGAAGAAGTCGCGCGGAAGCGGTGTCGTCAAGCCGTGCCGATCATTTCCTTCGTGTGCCAAGCGATGTTGTTCGCGCGATCGCCGACTCGCTCGAGCGCTGCAAGCACGAACAGCATGCGCGTGCCGGCGCGCACCATCTCGGGGTCCGACGCCATCTCTTCTTGAAGTGCCTTGACGCCGCGCTTGTAAAGACGATCCACTTCGTCGTCTTCCTCGATGACGCGTTCGGCGACGTCCGCGTCGCGCTCGGTGTACGCGCGCATCGCATCCAGCAAAATCGCGTGCGCGACACCGGCGATGCGATCGATCTCGACGCGCGCCGGGCGAAGCGGAACGTCGGCCAGCTTGATTGCATGCTTGGCTATGTCGACCGCGTAATCACCCACACGCTCGAGGTCGGTCGCGATTTCGAGCATGGCGGCAATCTCGCGCAGCTCGCCGGCCACGGGCTGCTGACGCCAAATCAGCTCGATGCACGAGCTTTCAATCTTGCGACGTAAGTCGTCGATGACGTCGTCACCGGCGATAACCCGGGCGCCGGCGGCGGAATCACGCCGCTCCAGCGCTTCGACCGCAAGACGAATCGCGTCTCCGGCAAGTGCGCCGAGGCGAACGACATCTAAGCGGGTAGACTCCAGTGCCTCGTGATAAGCGGTGCGCACGTTCCGGATGCCCTCCTTTCAGCGTATCAGTATACTCGCAAAGGTCCCGCCCACGCAATTAGACAACTTGAGCGCCGTTTCGGGAGGAGTAACGAAAGTGAGCGAGATTCGTAAAGTCGGCGTATGCGGCGCCGGCCTGATGGGCAACGGCATCGCGCAGACCTGCGCGGTCGCCGGCTTCGACGTCGCGCTGATGGAGGTGGCCGACGAACCCTTACAACGCGGCATCCGCAGCATCACCAAATCGCTCGACAAGTTCGTCGAAAAGCAGAAAATGGCACTTGCGGAGCGCGACGCCGTCCTCGGCCGCATTCGTCCGACGACAAACCTTAACGACCTTAAGGATTGCGATCTCGTCATCGAGGCGATCGTCGAGAACGTCGAGGCGAAGACCAACCTTTTCCGGCAGCTCGACGACCTGCTCGCGCCGCACGGCATCATCTGCACGAATACGTCGAGCCTGTGCGTCATCGAACTCGCCGCCAAAACCAAGCGTCCGGACCGCATCGCGGGCCTGCACTTCTTCAATCCCGTTCCGATCATGAAACTCGTGGAAGTGGTCAAGACGATTGCGACGACGAAGCACGTTGTCGATTCGCTTTTCGACTTCGCGCGCAAACTCGGCAAAGAGCCGATTCTCGCGAAAGATACGACCGGTTTCGTCGTGAACCGTCTGCTCGTCCCGTACTTGCTCTACGCGATCAAAGTATACGACGAAGGCCTGGCCAGCAAAGAAGACATCGACATGGGCATGAAACTGGGATGCGGCTACCCGATGGGGCCGCTGGAGCTGCTCGATTTCGTCGGCCTCGACACGACGTATTACATCGCGCAGATCATGTTTGACGAATTCAAGGATCCGATGATGGCGCCGCCCCCGCTGCTCAAACGCATGGTGCTCGCCGGCCGCTTCGGCCGCAAGAGCGGAAAGGGCTTCTACGATTATGCAAACTAAGACGTTCGAGCATATCCTCGTGGAGACGGACGGACCCGTTGCGGTCGTCACGCTCAACCGTCCGTCGGTTTTGAACGCGCTGAGCGCGTCATTGCTGACGGAACTTTCGTCGGCGCTCTCCGCACTCGAGCACGACGACGAGGTACGCGTCGTCATCGTCACCGGCGCCGGCACCAAAGCATTTGCAGCCGGCGCGGACATCGGCGAACTCAATGCGCTTGCGAACGCCGTCGAAGGCGCGGGCAAAGCGCGCATCGGTCAGGCCGTTACGCTTCAAATCGAACGGCTCGGAAAGCCGGTCATCATGGCGGTCAACGGGTTTGCGCTCGGCGGCGGGTGCGAACTGGCGATGGCCGGCGATATTCGCATCGCGAGCGAGAACGCGCGCTTCGGTCAACCGGAAGTCAACCTCGGGCTGATTCCCGGCTACGGCGGATCGCAGCGCACGACGCGTTTGCTGGGCAAAGGCATGGCAATGTTCCTCTGCCTCTCCGGCGACATGATCGACGCGCAGATGGCGCTCGAAATCGGCCTGGTCGAACGAGTCGTTCCCCAAGACGAACTCTTGCCCGCCGCAAAAAAGCTCGCCGGCACGATTGCGCAAAAAGCGCCGCTTGCGATTGCCGCGTGCAAACGCGCCATCAACAACGGCGCGCATTTGCCTATTGCCGATGCGCTGGAACTCGAAGCGCTCGAGTTCGGGACGCTCGTCAACACCAACGATTTCAAAGAAGGCACGAGCGCCTTCCTCGAAAAGCGCAAAGCGGAGTGGAAAGGCAACTAGTCTTTAAGACCCGGTAGCATTGCATTTTTCGCGGAGCGGCGCTAGCGTGATTGACCCAAGCACGCAAAGGAGGCCGCAATGCGCCGTCTGTATAGGTTGCTTTCAGCTCCCATCTTCATTGTCGTCGGACTACTGCTGAGTTCGTGTGTGGGCGCCGTCGTGCAGACTCTAGTGCCGCACGATCGCGGCGCGGCACTTGCGGATTTTGCGATTCAACCGGCTGCGGTGCAAGCGGTGTACGCACAGGCAACTGCCACCCTGAGCACAACGACAAGCACCGATCAACCGATTCCAGGAATGGCAATCACGTTACCTGCGGCAACGACCAGCGCTCACCACGCGCTCGTCACGTTTAGCGCTTCAGCCACAATCCCGAACAGTAGTGCGGCGTGCAACTTCACCATTTACAATGGTTCGAGCAAGACATCCGCGCTTGGAACGGTCTACAATCCGCAGGTCTCGAGCAGTTGGATACCGATGACGATGGTGGAGCGCATAGCGCTGACGTCCGCGACGCAAAAACTTTCCGTCGACTGGAATAACGGCGGAGCGGGCACATGCTTCATAAGGCAGTTCTATAGCCTCTCCGCTCTATTGACGAACTAGATTCGCAGCACGAGAGAGCGCGAATAGTCTTTTCGGCCGTAGCTCGCGACGTAAGGATCGTCTGACTTAGCGGGCGATCGCGTTTGTGTCATCCTGAGCCTGTCGAAGGATGGCCGAGCGCAGTCGAGGCCCGAAGGGTTTGCGCCGTCCAATCCATGCCCCTCGACTGCGCTCGGGGCGGTTCGATACCTCACCATGACAACGCGCTTTAAATCAGGCCGTCCCTAGATCCGTTTCAGGAGAGCGCGGAAGCGCGCACCCGCATCGAGCAACTCCGCCTTCGTCTGCGGATTTTTCGCAATGATTGCAAGGTCGCCGGAGAGCTGCGCCAAGTTTGCGGTTGCATTACGCAGCTGCGCTTCGGCCACGCGAACGTTTTCTTGCGACTGCGGATCGCGCTTGATCGCGGTTAGTACGCCGGCGGTCTGCTTCATATCGCTCTGGCTTTTCTGAAGCGCGGCGGCCGTCGACGCGAGTTTCGATTGATCCCGAGCGCGCAACACCTGCTGCGCGTGCGCGATGTTCGTCTTTGCACGCGCCATCGTCGACCGCACGCTTCCGAAGAGGGCAGGCGCAACCGCGCGCATCTCCTGTTGTGTCGATGCCGCGTTGGCGCGCGCATGCTGCAAACTCGCAAGCATTGGTTTGCCGTACGGACGAGCCTTCGAGAGAATTCCGGCTAGGCGATTCCCAAGCGATTTCGACTGCCCCATGAACGTTTCGATCGTCAGCGGCGGCGTTCCGACGGGCTGTTCTTGCAGCGGAAGGACGTGCTTGGGCAGAACTTCGGTTGCAGCGGTTTGCGGCGGCGCGGATATGGTGACGTTCGCTCCGCCGGTGAACGTACTTTGCACCGAGAATATTGCGTCCTTCGGAATATTCGTCGTGTAGCGAGAAACGTTCAACACGAACTCGACGCTTGCGTCAGGCAATATTCGGATCTTGTTCACACTGCCCACGACCACGCCGTTCAGGTAAACCTGAGCTCCCTGCCCCACGCCCAAGGCGTTGCGGAAACGCACGCCTATCCGATAACCGCCTCCGCCGCGGGCGGCTTTTTGTCCGAAATAGATGCCGATTGCCGCCGCGATGACGACGACCAGCGCTATGAGCCCCACCTGGGCCGCGCGCGACAAGCGTACCGGTTTCCGCTGCACCATGGCGGCTAGACTATGGTGTATTCCGGCTCTCTTCCTTTAGCAGCGGTCACCGGCCCGGAAAGCGAAGCGTTGCGCGTATATGGGCAGATCGCTTTGCGCCGTTCTCGCTGCGGTTGCCGCGATGGCGATTCCGGCAGCGGTATGCGCAGACGACTTCGGTTCGCACGGAGCCGTGTCGACGGTGCGCTCGGATATGCGCCGCCTGCTCGCGCATGACGCCCGCGCGGCAGGCGTCGATCCGAAGGACGTCTCTATCTCCGATGTCGTGGTCGTCGGAAATGAAGCACTCGGCACGTGGGATTTCGGCCATCGCCACGGCATCATGGGACTCGTCGTTCGCGATGACCGCTGGTGGGATACGTACGACGCGAAAGGCACGAACTCGACGTTTTGGGTCGGACGCGGTTTCCCGCCGCTCGATGGCGTAAATCCGTATATTCCAATGACGCCAGATACGTCGACGCTCTCTAGCATCGGCTTTACTGCGGACTTGGTCGCGCAAGCCGGCATTCACAATCGTGACGTCGCCGGTGCACCGTCGAATCCGCGCGAGATGCCGCATATCGATACCGGATGCAGCAAATGCTGGAGCCTCGATCCGCAAGGCGGACTGCTGGACGTCCCGCGAGCATTCACTGCGGATTACCGGCTGACGTTTCATTTCAGCGCGAACGACGCTCCAGCGGCGTTGCCCATCACCCAAGTCTACGCTCGCGCGCCGAGCGCCGCCGAGTTCCTGCCGAATCGTCCGATCGCGCTCGGCTCCGGATATGCAAACGCCGTAAGCTACTTCGATCTTTCCGTCGGCGGGAGCAAAGCCGTCACGTTTACGCCCGGCACGACGATCGACGTGTGGTTTCCGTTCGTCCTCGATGACCAACTGCGCTACACGCTGAGCTTCTTCAGCGACGACAAACCGTCATCGCTCATCGTGGGCACGATATTCGACAACACGCTGCATTTCGTGCTGCCTGCTTTCGTAATGGCGCCGGGCAAGACGCTGATGGCCGAAATCGACGGCGATCCGGTCAGCCGTTCGTAAGCGTTTGCGCGGCGTGCGCCATGTTCATTTGAATGGCCGGATTGAAACCCGTCCAGGTTGCGCGAATGCGCCCTTGCGGATCGATGACGACCATCGTCGGAAAGCCGTCGAGCTGAAAGAACCCTTGCGATAACGTGTTCGGGTCGAGCGCGACGTGCAGCATGCCGTGCGCTTGCGCATACGCTTGGACGACCGGACGCGGCTCGCCGACGTCGACGGGAATCACTTCGACCTCAGGATGCGCGCGCGCGTATTTCTCGACCAGCGGCAGCGACAGCTTGCACGGCTCGCACCACGACGCCCAGAAATCGAGAAACACGACGTGTCCGCGCTGGCGCGCAAGCGCAAAGGGCGTGCCTGAAAGCGTTTGATAGACGACGTGCGGCGCGGGATGGGCGTTCGCCGTGCTCAAGAAGCGCGGTGCGACGAAGATGCGGTACACCACGAACAGCACGACGAGAACGGCCAGCACGTCCAGCGCCCGTGACAGCGTGAACCACTTCGGCCGTTCGTTCGCCGGGTCGTTCATCTTACTCCGCGGTAAAAACCGCCGCGATTCCTTGGCCGCCGCCGATGCATGCCGAAGCAACGGCAAAGCCCCCGCCGTTGCGGCGCAGCTCGTGCACTGCGGTGTAAGCAAGGCGCGCGCCCGATGCGCCGAGCGGATGTCCGAGCGCGATCGCGCCGCCGTGCGGATTCAGTTTTGCGCCGTCGCTGCCCATCTCTTTGAGACAGGCGAGCACTTGCGGCGCGAATGCTTCGTTGATCTCCATCACCGCAACGTCGTTCGCTTGGATGCCCGCGCGTTGTAATGCTTTCGGAATCGCCACGGCGGGACCGATGCCCATGATATCGGGGTCGACGCCGACGACGCTCGACCCGGCGAGACGTCCGATCCACTCCACACCGTCGGCCTTTGCCTGTTTCACCGTCGTCAGCACAACGGCGGCAGCACCGTCGGTGATACCGCTCGCGTTGCCGGGCGTCACGACGCCGTCCTTGCGAAAACGCGGCGGCAGCTTACCGAGCTTCTCCATCGACAAACCCGCGCGCGGGCCTTCGTCGCGATCGATCACCGTGACGTTGCCTTTGCGATCTTTCATTTCGATCGGCGCAATCTCTTCACCGAAAAAGCCGTTGCCCTGCGCGGCAAGCGCAGCTTCCTGGGACCTGAGCGCGAACTCGTCGCACGCCTCGCGCGAAATGCTGTAACGCTCCGCGAGATTCTCGGCGGTGATCGCCATCGGCATGCCGTTGTACGAGTCGGTGAGCGCTTCCCAGAGCGTATCTTCGAACTTCACTTGCGCGCCGAGCGGAAAGCCGTTGCGCGCGCCGCGCACCACGTGCGGCGCCTGGCTCATCGACTCCGTTCCGCCGGCGAGCGCATACGTGGTTTG
This sequence comes from Vulcanimicrobiaceae bacterium, assembly GCA_035294905.1. Taxonomy (GTDB): domain Bacteria; phylum Vulcanimicrobiota; class Vulcanimicrobiia; order Vulcanimicrobiales; family Vulcanimicrobiaceae; genus DATGJX01. Next base: position 22,690 of record DATGJX010000185.1, read on the forward strand.
CCCGAGCGCGAGCGAGTTCGCCGCGGTCAAGATCGCCTGAAGGCCGCTGCCGCACAAGCGATTCAGCGTGAGCGCGGGCACGCCAAGCGGGATCCCGGCTCGCAGACCCACGTGACGCGCCAAGTAGATCGCGTCGGCGCTGGTCTGCATCACGTTTCCGAAGACCACGTCGTCGATACGTTCCTTCGGGACGCTGCTGCGTTCGATGGCCGCCTGCGCCGCGTGGACGGCCAGGTCGGTGGCCGAAAGTCCGGCCAGGACGCCGCCGAAATTGCCGAAAGGCGTTCGCGCGCCGGCTACGACGACGATATCATTATCCGAATTGGGCATCTTCATGGGTCTACAACTATCGGCGGCGTAGGTGGGGTTTCCCGCTCCTGCGCTTCGTGCGGGACTCTTCCAACGGCCTGCTGAACCATCGGCGCGATGCCTATGACACGCCCTGCGGCCATTACGCTTGATGCCCGCTCGCTTCCGCCTGCAAAGAAAACCGAGCAGATACTCGAGGCCTTCGACAAGCTGACCTTGGGAGCGGTACTCGAGATCAACGAGGAGAGCGACCCGCGCGCGCTGCGCAACGAACTTTCGGATCTGCGCCCGGGCAAGTTTTCGTGGGATGCACGCAACTTGGGTTCCAACCGCTGGACCGTTCGCCTGGAGCGCATCGACGAAAACGCAGAGGGTGAAGCGTATTTGCAACACGTGGCGCCGTTTGCGACCGCGAAGAGCAGCACCATCCGCGATCTCGCGGGACAATTGAGCGAGCGGCAGTTCAAAGCGGGTGAAACGATCTTCGACGAAGGCGAGATGTGGCCGTATCTGGGCATCGTCAAACACGGCAAGGTGATTCTCACGCTGCTTTCGGCCGATGGCAAAACGCATACGCTCGGCGAGCGTTTGACGCACGATCTGCTGAACGACTCCGGCGCGTTCGATCAAGGCGGCGCAACGACGCGCGCGGAAGCGCTGACCGACGCGACGATCGTCACGCTGGCCAGTGAAGCCGTGATGCACGCGTGCCGCAACGACTCCGAACTCGCGCTCGGATTCCTGGCCGCCGCCTCGCAAGGCCGCCGCCGTTCCATCGACACGATTGCCGACCTTGCCTTCGCGCACGTGCTCCAGCGCGTTGCGAAGTTCTTGCTGGGGTACGCGCGCGCGTCCGTCGGCATGACGCGCGGCTTGCCCGGCGTGGAAAATCTCTCGCAAGCGCAGATCGCCGCAGCGGCCGGTACAGTGCGCGACATGGCCGCACGTGCATTGCTGCGGTTGAAAAACGCCGGTGCGGTGGAACTCGATCGTGGACGCGTACGCGCAATCGATCGCGCAAGGCTCGAAGCCTTCGCGCAAAACGTTCAGGCGCCGCCCGTGTAGCTAGTTCGTCTTCTGGGTCGGCGTCGTCTGCCGGCTCTGTTGGGTCTTCTGCGCTTGCGTCTTCAGCGACGTCTTCGGAATCTGCGGCGTGGTGTGCGTAATGACGACGCGCGTCCTTACAACCGTGCCTCGACCACCTGCGTTCGGATAGTTGTGAGTGGTTGTCGTCGAGATAGTTTGCGACCCTGAAATCAGGACGATCCCAGCGAGCAGGAGCTGCAGCATGATACTCACCCTCTCAGCGCACGCAACGCTTGCGCAAACGTGGAAACCGGAATGACGCGGATGCCGCGCGTGTGTTCCACTTCTTTGTAGTCATCCCGCGGAACGAGAAAGATTTTCGCCCCGGCCCGGCGCGCGGCGATCACTTTTTGCGCCGCCCCTTCGATAGGCCCGACGCTGCCGTCGTAGGCAATGGTTCCGGTACCGGCAACGGGCTGCGTTTCACGCATCGCATACGGACGCAAGCGGCGATAGATGTCGAGCGCGAACATTAGCCCGCCGGAGCTTCCCGACACGTCGGGCAGATGGAACGTTACCGCAACCGGAATATGGGGCCGCTGATAGATTGTCGTAAGGTATGCACCGAGCGCCGTGCGATCGCCGTAACGGATGGTTGGAACGTTCACGGTGCGTTCGGATCCGCGGCGCATGACCGCCATCTTCACCGTCTTTCCCGCTCGCACGCTCGCTAGCGCGTGGACCACGTCGACGTTCGAGGCGATCGGATGTCCGTTCAGCGAAACGAGCATGTCGAGCGGACGCAGCGCGCCGTCGGCATGCGACGTCGGCGAGAAATAGACGACCAGGACGCGCGAGCGCGGATACGGCACTTTTAGTCCCGCAGCTCGCTCCGCCACAACAGCCGCGATGGACTGGCTTTCGCTCATCGCTTCGCGTTCGACGCCTTCGTATTCGACGGCAGTCATGCTGCCCGGAACGAGCTGCTGCGTGCGCAGCACCTGTGCGCCCGGCAGCAAGGCGGCAACCAGCTGCAGAGGCGTAACGTGCGACGCGAAGCGCACGTCGGTCAGGAAGAACGGCGTTGCCGGCATGGAACGGCCCGCGACGCTCACGACGTCGCGCAAATCGACCGCGCGCCCCGGCAGCATCAGCGAATAGGGCGTGGGCATGAATGTGACCACGGCCGCCAGCACGACGGCCGCCACGTAAAACCCGAATCGGTTGCGGGCCAGCGTGATTCGCCTCACACGATTATTGTACCAGTTCTACCGATTCCAAAGCGGCGGTTTCGTCGGTTGCCTGTGCGTCGAAGGCTGCCCGTTTGCTCTTTGCAGCAGCCTCGGCAAGCGGCGCGGCTGCCGTTGCCGGTGCAGGACGCGGCGTAAGCGTCTCGCGGCCCTTGCGGACCGAGCCGATCGCCGTCGATAGCCGTGCCTCCAACTCACCGAGCATTTGCATGGCGTACTGATCGGCGCCTTCGCGCACTTTGCGGGCGCGTTCTTCCGCTTCGCGCAGTACGACTTCGGCAGTTCTGCGAGCGCGTTCGACGATCTCATGATCGTCCACGAGTTCCTGATGCTTGGAGGTCGCCTCGGTGACGATCGCTTGCGCTTTCTCGTGCGCGGCGCGCAGCATGCGATCCTGATCTTTAGCGATGATCTTCGCGCGGCCCACTTCCTCGGGCAGCGAGGAACGAATCTTTTCGACGAATTCAATGAGCCGCTCTTCGCTCAGAATGCGGTATCCCGCGGGCAACCACGTGCCTTCATGCACGTAGCTCTCCAGCTTCTCCAGAACGCGATAAACCGACATTGAGATCCTCCCGTGTAATTTATTTTCGAAGTGTCTCTCGTTTGGTGGCCATGACGCGCATGACCGGATCGGGCACTAGTGCGCCGACGTCGCCGCCCAGGAAGAACACTTCCTTGACGATGCTCGAACTGACGAACGAATACTTCTGATCCGACATGAGAAACATCGTGTCGACGTTGGAAAGCGACCGATTCATCAGTGCCGTCGACATCTCGTTTTCGAAATCCGAGACGACGCGCAGGCCTTTGACGATGACGTCCGCTTCCAGCGATTTCACGTAGTCCGCCAGCAGTCCGCGAAAGTGCTCGACGCGCACGTTGGGCAAATGCTCGACGCACTCGCGAATCATTTCCTCACGCTCCTCGAGGGTAAACATCGGTTCGCGTTTTTGCGGATTGACGACGACGGCGACGATCAGCTCGCTGAAGTACTTGGCGGCGCGCTGGATGACGTCGAGGTGACCGTTCGTGGGAGGATCGAACGATCCGGGATAAATGGCTCGTGCGGCACGGGGCTGGCGCCCGTTAGAATTCACGAACTCTGCCCTGTGCCGCTACCGCTCGGCATGAAAAAAGCCAGCGCGACATCCCCGTATAC
>DATGJX010000186.1:0-10976 GCA_035294905.1 Vulcanimicrobiaceae bacterium
GAGCAGTGCAAGGGCAACTCCGCCGTGCGCGATGTTCCGCCAGCCTTGAAACTCGGGCCGCAGGATCGTGCGCGCGCGCACACCGTCTTCGCCGGCGCGCTCGAACTGCAAACGCAAGCCGATTTCGTTTTCCGGCCCGCACGCAAAGCACCGGCCGTCATCGATGGGGACGGTCATTAGCGTCCTACGTCGAGTCGGGCTGCCAAGGCGTGCGGGAGTTCGGCGTCGACGATCTTCTGCTGCACTTCCGCAATCGGGTAATCGTAGCGAAGCCACTCCACCGTGCGCTGTTCGTCATCGAAGAAGACGAAGCAAGCCTGCGGATTCAAATCGCGCGGTTGGCCGATGCTTCCCACGTCGACGATATACCGCACCCCGGGCTGCAGCACGATTTTTCCGCCGTGCTGCATGTGTTCGTGCGAGATGCTGCCGTCGGGTTCGAGCGCGTAGTATTCGGCGATATGCGTGTGCCCGACGAAAATCAGCGGCGCGTCCGTGCGCTCGAACGCCGCTTTCGCATGCCGCTTGTCGAGCAAATATTCGAAGTAATGCACGGGTGCGCCGTGCACGAGCAGGTAGCCGGGCTGCCGAATTTCGTAGCTCAGTCCATTGAGCCATGCGACGTTGTCTTCCGCAATAACGGTCTGCGTCCACTCGATCGCTCGTCGCGCCGCCGCATTGAAATATTCGACGCCGAAGTTGTCGACCGCCGCCACGTCGTGATTGCCGAGCACCGTCTCCGCCGCCCGCTCGCGGATCATGCGCACGCATTCGTTGGGATTCGGGCCGTATCCGACGATATCGCCCAAGCACAGGACCTTGTCGTCTGATCGGATCAGCGAAAGCGCCTGCTTGAGCGATTCCTCGTTCCCGTGGATGTCCGACACGATTGCGTAACGCATCAGCGATCCACCTCGGCAAGCACCGCGCGCAGGCGCACGCCGAACTCGCGACGCTCTTCGGGCGTTCCGACGCTTACGCGCACGTGACGGTCGAGCGGCGGCGCCGCGGGTTTTCGGACGAATACACCGTGCGCCAGCAAAGCGTTCATGATTCTGGTCGCGCGTTCGTTCGATCGGAAATCGATGCATACGAAATTCGTGTGCGAGCGCAGTGCGGTCGTGCCCAGGGATGCTGCGAGCGCATGATAATCTTCGCGCCCTTGCGCCACCTGCTGGACGACGTGCCGGCGAAAAACTTCGTCCTCGACGGAGGCGAGAGCGCCGATTTGCGCGTTGCGGTTCACACCGTAATGCAAGCGAATCTTTTGAAACGTCACCACGTTGCGCGGCGTCGAGATCACGTAGCCGATGCGCGCACCCGCCATGCCGTACGCTTTCGAAAAGGTGCGCACGCGCAGGAAGCGTCCGTGCAGCAGCGGCGGAAAAATGCTGTGCTCGTCGACGAAGTCCGCATACGCTTCATCCAGAAAGAGCAGCGACTGCTGCGGAAGGCCTTCGAAGAGCCGCGCGATCTCCGTGGAGGGCAGCAGCGTGCCGCTCGGATTGTCGGGATTCGCGATGTAGACGATTGCGGGCTGCAAAGCCTTTGCGCGCGCGACGAGCGCGTCGATATCGACGGTGCCGTCGTTGCGGTACTGCACGGTTTCGAGATTGCCGCCGAAGCCGGTGACGTGATACGCGAACGTCGGATACGTGCCGCGCGTCGTGAGCGCAACCGCTCCGGGCCACATGAACGCGCGCACCGCAAGCCCCATCAAATCGTCGATACCGGATCCGATGCAGAGATTGTCGATGCTGCAATCATGACGCACCGCAAGCGCCGAGCGTAAATCGTACGATTCGGGATCGCCGTACCACGAGATGTGCGGCAGCTCGCGGGCCATTGCGTCAACGGCTTTCGGCGACGGACCGAACGCGCTTTCGTTCGCGCCCAAACGCAGCAGCGAGGCGTGGCCGCCCTCGCGCATCAGCTGCTCCGGTCCGACGAACGGCGTGACGACGGGAATCGCCTCGATGTGCGGCGCCGCCAAGAACTCCGGTTCGGCCTTGTTTAACAGGCGCATCCGCGCTACGCGCTGCGCGCCCCCGTCGGCACAGCCGCCGGGGCCCCCGGCTTCGCCCCCTCGCCATATTCGTTAATCAGTATCCACCCACCAGAAATCGCGTCACCCGGGCCGGCGTGCCGGCCGGAACGGATTCAATGGTTTCGTCCAAGATCAGAAAACCGCTTGCGCGCGCAAGCAGACTCACCGAACTCGAACGCAGTTCCAGCGGATACGCTACCGGGCCGCCGTCCGCCTCGTCCAATCGCGCCGGAACGTACCACGTCCACCCCGGCCGCTTGCGAACCGGTGCCGCGAGCTGCGCATCCACGACCGTTCGGCGGACCCGGCGGCCGCTCAGCGTCGCGATAATCGGTGCGGCGACGAATTCGAGAATGGCCAGCGCCGAGGCGGGGTTTCCGGGGAGCCCGATAACCGGCTTCCCACCGACGGATGCGAGCACGGTGGGCTTCCCTGGCTTGACCCGCAGGCCGTGAACGATGACGCCCGGCGAGCCGAGTTGCGCAATGATTCGCGGCGTAAAGTCGCGTTCGCCGACGGAGGACCCGCCGGTGAGCACGACGGCGTCGCACGTTGCAACGGCTTCCCGCAGCAGCGCTTCCAGGCGTACGGGGTCGTCGGGGGCCGTCGGCAGATGCCGGACCGCCGCGCCCAGCGCCTCAAGTGTGCCCGCAACCGCCCATCGGTTCGAGTCGCGGACCTGAGCGGGCGACGGCTGGGCATCGACTTCCACCAATTCATCGCCGCTCGAAATGACTGCCACGACAGGGCGACGGTACACGGCGAGGCTTTGAATTCCCAGAGTCGCGAGAACACCGAGTTCCGGGCCTCCGACGCTGCGCCCGCACTCGAGCAGCGTCTCACCGGCGCGCATGTCGGAGCCGGCGGGATTCACGCTGTCGCCCGCAGGCACGGCCAGCGTCACTTCGACCGAGTCACCGTCCAGGCGCACGTCCTCGATTGGAACGACGGCGTCGGCACCGTCGGGCACCACACCGCCCGTCGGGATGCGCACGGCCGTTCGCTCGCGCAGCGCGCCGCTCCATGCATGCCCCATGCGAATCTCGCCGGCAATCGCAAGCCGCCCGGGCGTATCGCTCGAGCGCACCGCGAACCCGTCCATTCCCGATCGCGGCGCTGCGGGATAGACGCCGTCGCTCTCGATGGGCTGCGCAAGCGTGCGGCGCAGCGCGTTCTGCAGCTGCACGTACTCTATCTGCGGAGCGCGCAGCTGCGCGTGCGCAAAGTACAGCGTGAGCGCTTGCTCCGGAGCGAGGAGCGCGTCGGCCTGAAATCCAATGCGGCGATTTTCCATGCTAGATATCGGCTTGATTCGTCGCGACCCGGATCGCGTCCGGCGCTCGGCGCAGCGACGCGGTCTCGATCCTGCGTTCGTCGACGAAGTTCTGCGCCTCGACGCACAGCACCGCTCGGCACTCACGGCCGTGGAAACGGCGCAGGCTGAAAAAAATCGCCTTTCCGCGCAGATTGGGAAAGCCGCCGACAAGGCGGCCGCCGCACGCGAGTTGCGTCCGCAGTTGGACGAGCTGTCGCGAGCGATCGACGCCGCGCGGGCGCAGGCGCAGGAACTCAGTCCGGAAGATCCCGCGTCGCCGCTGCGTGAACTGCTCACGCAATCGCCGAACGTGTTGGACGAGAGCGTACCCGGCGGGAAGGACGAGAACGACAACGTCGTCGTACGCAGCGCGGGAACGCCGCCGCATTTCGATTTCGAACCGCTGCCGCATTGGGAACTTGGCGAACGCCTCGACATGTTGGACTTCGAGCGCGCCGCGAAACTTTCGGGCAGCCGCTTTTCGGTGCTGCGCGGCGCGGGCGCACGGCTTTCGCGCGCAATCGTACAATTTTTTCTGGACAGCGCGCAGCAAAACGGCTATGTCGAAGTCGCGCCGCCGATCCTCGTGACGCGACAAACCATGTGGAATACGGGGCAGCTCACGAAATTCGCCGACGCGATGTTTGCGGATCAAGATGCCGACCTATTCATGATTCCGACTGCGGAAGTGCCGCTTACCGCACTGCACGGCGACGAGATTCTGAGCAGCGAGCAGTTGCCGCTGAAATATGCCGCGTACACGCCGTGCTTTCGTAAGGAAGCGGGAGCAGCCGGAAAAGATACACGCGGGCTGATTCGCCAGCATCAATTCGAAAAGGTGGAACTGGTATGGCTCACTGCGCCTGAGCAGTCGTTCGATGCACTCGAGCAACTCACGCGTCATGCCGAATCGCTGCTGGCCGCCCTCGAACTGCCGTATCGCGTCGTCGCACTCTGCTCGGCCGACGTCGGCTTCAACGCTGCAAAGACGTACGATCTCGAAGTGTGGCTTCCCAGCTCGAGCACATACCGCGAGATCAGTTCGTGCTCGAATTGCACCGATTTTCAGGCGCGGCGTTCGGCGATTCGTTTTCGCCGTGACGCCAAAAGCAAACCCGAACTCGTGCACACGCTCAACGGTTCAGGCCTTGCCATCGGGCGCACGCTGTTGGCCGTCATGGAAAATTATCAGCAGCGCGACGGTTCGATTCGCGTTCCGGCCGTGCTGCAGAAGTATCTCGGGACCGGCGTTATTCTTCCAGCGTAAGCGTCTCGCCGTCTTCGCTGAACAGAAATCGCGTGTCGAACGAGCGCGTCTCCATGGAAGCCGCGTCGAAAATACGCGAATGAATCGCCACGCGATGCAGCGTTCCGCCCTCGCGCTGCACTGTGCCCGCGTACGCGTATTGCACGAGCGGCGTCTTTCCGTCAAGCGGCGCAAGCCGTTTGCGCAGCACCAGCAGGCCGAGCATGCGGTGCTGCATCGTGTACGGCACGAGCCGCGCGAGGTCGTCACGCTGAAGCGGCATGAGCCGCACGTCGTCGCTGCGCGAATCATCGGCGCTGCAATAGCGAACGAGCATGTCCCAGTCGTCCGCGGCAATGCTTGTAATCTTCAAGCCGTAGCGGTGCACGATTTGTCCCCGAAACGTTCCCGGCTGCTCCCACACCGCTCGCGCGCGCAGCATGACGTGCTTGTCGTCGAGCGCCGCGCGAAATTGCACGTCTTCCTTTGTCAGTTCGGCGGGTACCACCAATCCCAGCCCGCTGGCGGAGATGTCGACGCCGTACGCGCTGACCCACTTCGTCCCCAGAGCGCACCAAATCTTGAAGCTATCGCGCCTGCGCGTATACCGGCGGCGTTCCTGTGCGGCTATCATGTGATCCAGTCATCGGCCAAGCGAGCGCCGGCACGCGTGGGCGGATGCGAAGTTTCACCCAGGGGTTTGTAAGAACTTTGCCAACGCGCGCACGTATTGCGACGGTTTTGCGGGCTGAGCGCTCGCGCCTCGGCGGCTTTCGATGACGACGCGCGTGCGATCTGCGCCTGCGCGCTGCACGGTGCACGTCAGGCGTTCGGAGTCGATCAGACCGAAGGTCGCCTCGATGCTGCCTCGCTCCCGGCTTCGTTCTCGAACGGCGCCGCCCAGAACGTCTTCGATGCCGCGCACGCATCGCGCGAATACCGCATCGAACGGCCCTTCGATTTCGACGGTTTCGGATGCATGCAGCGCTACACCCGATGGGCGTTCCACGCGCAGCCAGTCCCGGAAGAATTTCATCCCGCGCCGCTCCGCGGCGTGCCGGACTTCATCCGGCAGCCACATCCTGTGGCTCGGCAATGGCTCGCATCCAGCTCGCTCATCCCGCGCCGAAAAACGGCGGCTCTGCTGCTTCGACTTTGCGTACGCCGCTGAGCGCGCCGATCTCGCGGATCACGCCGCCCAAATTGCGCCCGTGCGGGAGGTCTACCAAATACGCAAGGTCGGTCAGTTCGACGCCTTCTTCCATGCGCACGCTGGAAACGTCGCTCTCGTCGATCCGGACACCCGCATCGCGGAAAATCTGCGAAATGCGCGCCGCCGAAACCTCCGGCGTAACGCACTGCACGTTCACCTTGTGTTTACGCGGAATGCGGAGCCACGCCATGAGATCCGAGTCCGACACACCGAGTGCGATGAGCGTAATCGCCGTCGCGATGAGCCCGACGTAGAGTCCGAAGCTGCTGCCGTAGCCAAGATTCAAACCGACAGCGGCCGACATCCAAATGCTCGCAGCCGTCGTCAAACCTGCGGGTGCAATGCCTCGGCGCACGATTGCACCGGCACCCAAAAAGCCTATGCCGACGACGACGTACGAAGGGATGCGCGTGTCGTGAAGATGTTGTCCCATTGCGGTGAACGCGGCGGACGCGGCGGCAACGAGAAGATGCGTTCGAAAACCGGCGGGCTTGGCTTCAGCTTGCCGCTGCAGACCGATTGCGCCGCCCAATACGGCGGCGCCGGCGATGCCGATGAGCGGTGAGAACGTGAATGCCACCGCGAGAGCCTCCGCCTACGAGGCTTGGTCGATAGTCGAAAGCAGCTTAGAGCGATCCAGAAAACGGATGTGTCCTCGTTCGCGCCGCAGCGCCTGAACACGCTCGAGTTCGGCGATTGCACGCGCCGCGACTTCTTTCACCGTGCCGGCCGCGGCAGCGATTTGCGCCTGCGTCATGGTAGCTAACGGCGGCAGTGCGGGATGCAAGCCACGCTCGGGCGCCGCGTACGGCAACAATGCGGAAGCGACGCGCGCGATGATCGGCTGCGAAACCTGCGCGGCAAGTTCGCTCGCGAGGGTGCGGTTGTTCTGCGAACTCGCAGCGGCGAGCGTCATCATGAACGAGGGATTGCGCACTGCAATGTCGCGCAACACGTCGAACGGAATAGTCGCATAGCGCGCGGACTTCGAAAGCACGACGGTCCGGCCAACGGTAAGGCCGCCGTCGAAAAACTCCGTTTCTCCAAACGTGTCGAACGGTGCGACGTGATACAACAGCCGTTCGCGGGATCCGGCGCCGACGAATACCGCCATTGCGCCTTCGATGAGCACGCCAAGGGACGTGCAAGGCGAATTTTCCGCAGTGACGACTTGGCCTTTGCGCGTATGGTGTTCGCTGGTCGCCTCGATGAATTGCGCGCGCGCGTTTTCGTCCAGCGCCGAAAAGATTGGACTGCGGCGAAACGCCGCGGCGAGCGTGGACGCTTGCGGATCGTAATGCGAACGTGTAAGCCGTACGCGCCATTCGTTACCGCCCAGATGGCGCGGCTCGAACGTAAACTCACCCGGATGGAGTTGCTCGATGCGGGCGATAAGCGCGCGAGGGTCGACTTCGGTGAGGAACTCAAGGGACGCCCCGGTCCCGAGTTTGGGGGATTCTTCAAGCACTGTCGATGCGCGTTCCCAAACGGGGAGGTTGCGCAAATCAAGCGCATCACGTGTGATCATCAGGCTTGCGGGTTTCTCTCTGCGCCGCAGGGTTTCATCTTGGGGAGTAGCAGGCGGGCGTGTTCATGCGTTATGAACGTATATGAAGAACCAACTCCGAACCGCCGCAGCCGCCATCGGCCTGCTTTTGGCCGCGAGCCTCCCGGCGGTTTCCCAAACCCAACCCAAACAGTACGATACCGCACTGACCGAACTCTACGGCTCAGCCGCCCCGTATACGGGAACGCTGAAGCTCACGGTGTCGCCGGACGGTATTGTGCGCGGATACTACTTCCCGTCAGACGGCACGGCACTGTTCATCCCCGTTACGGGCGGACAGACCGGCCAGTCGATCTGGTTCGACATCGGCAACGGCGACATGTATCACGTCGATGCGCGCGTGCTCGACGGTTCCATCATTGGAACGGCCGTCACGCACGACAATGCACAGTATACGTTCGTCGCCAAACCCGAAAGCTAGCGCCTAGGGTGCCGAGGCTCTCACCTGCTGCCAGACTCGTTGGGCGGCCGGCGGCAGGTGATCCATCGTCTTCAAAAAGAGCGTCAGCTGCCAAAGCTGTTTTTCGGAGAGATTCTTTCCGAACGCCGGCATACCGGTCCAGCGTATGCCGTGCGAAAGTTTCCAAAACGTTACACCGTCGGGGTCGTCTTCAACGCCGTCGTTTGCGAGCTGCGGCGGTTTTTGGTACAGGCCCTTTGCAACGGCTGTCGGTTTACCGGCGGCGTCGCCGTGGCACACTGCGCAGTCCTGCGCATACAGTTTGATGCCGGCGGCTAAATTTTCGTTTGTGGCCGCAAGCGGATCGGTCACGCGCGGCGCGCTGCGGCGCAGCGTGGCATGCAAGGACGTCTTCGCAGCCCACACTTCGAAGTGCGGCGGCCGCTCGTCCGCGTTTGCGGGCAAAATTCCGAAACGAATAATCGCGTATCCCGCTATTGCCGTCGCAACGACCGTGAATGCGATGCCGATGGCGAAGCCCTTGAGCATGAAGAACCCTACCTTTTGTAAAGAGAGGCTACGCACCGCCGCTGAAAGTTGCCTGAGGAGAGGGAGGGATTCGAACCCTCGGAACCCGTTTAAGGTTCTGCGGTTTTCAAGACCGCCGCATTAAGCCACTCTGCCACCTCTCCGCACTACGCAAACCCCGTGTTTATTGGGTTTTTCGTATATCGCCCCAGGCTAGTTTTTCCGGCCTTGGGCGATTTGGGAACATTTGGTAACGGAGCGCGCCTAGCCCTGCGTGGACAGGATAGAACGCGCCAAGCCGTTGACCGCCGCTCGGCCTAGCCCTTCGACGGCGCGAGCGTAGACGCTGAGCGTCGTGTTTGCCGTGCTGTGCCCCATGAGTAACTGCACCTCTTTAATCGGTCGTCCGTCCGCGAGTGTCAGAGATGCAAACGCATGCCGCAAGTCATGGAATCGGAAGCCTTTCATTCCGACGTTCTTTGCGAGTTCTGCGAACTGCACGGTGAACGTATCGGGTGGCCACGGCTGCCCGTCAGGGTTGCAGAACACGAGGTCGTTGTCGGCGTAGAATGGTGCGCGCTGTTTCGCTTCGTCCTGCGCGTCTCGGTGCGCTCGTAGCATCTCCACTGCTTCGGGTGCGAGCGGAATGAAGCGACGAGACGACTTTGACTTCGGTGCCTTGAAGCGAACGCCGGACGTGCGAGTCTGTTCGAGCGCTTCTGCGACGAAAAGCGAGCCGCGTTCCAAGTCCACGTTAGTCCACCGTAGCGCAAGCAGTTCGCCGCGACGTAGGCCCGTTACGGCCGCGAGCGCGACGGGCACTTCGAGACGTGTTCCCTTTGCGATTTGGACCAGTAGGCGCACCTTATCCGGGCTCATCGTTGCGACTTCGTACTCCGAAGGACGCGGCGCTTTGACGCGCTGTAAGGGATTCTCTTTCACGACTCTGTCAACGCGCACCGCGTGGTTAAACGCGGTATGCAGCACACGGTGAATGTGTAGGCATGAACGCCCCGACAGTCCCTTGTCGTGTGCGGTTTGGTACACTCCGCGAATGTGTTCCGGTTGAACCTTCGTCAGTCGCAGCGAGCCGATTAACGGAGTGACGTGCAGCCTGAGAAGCGACTCGTAGCGTTCGTGCGTGTTTGCCGCTAGGTAGTTCCGCTGCGTGTCGAGCCATGACTCGAAGTACGTCTCAACTGTAACGCCCTTCGCGTCTTCGGTCCAAATGCCGTCGTCAATCTTGCGAAGCAGGTCGCGCTTCTTGGCTTCCGCTTCGCTCTTTGTCATTTTGCCGATACGGACGTTACGCTGATTGCGCTTCCCATCGGCGGACGGCACGTCATAACGCAAGTACCACACCTTGGACTTGCCGCGTGTGTAGAGATGACCTTCCACGGTTTCTTTTACGCCTCTCCGTGGCTTAAGGCGGCGGTTGAGTGTCTATCCGTGTGCGCCATACCGAACACCTGCTGCGGTGCCGACTTCAATACTCTTATACGACGCTGACCAAAGTTTGCGGCGGGCAACAGCCCGGCTTGAATGGCCGAATAGGCGGCGTTGCGAGGAATTCGTACTAGTGCGGCCGCCTCGTCAACGGTGAGGATTTCGGGAGCAGTCTCCCAGGTCAAATTGATCTTCTTTTTCAAAGGCCTTGGTTTTCTTGGATCCTGTAAGCGATCGTCATCCGACGATCTGGCCGACGACAAGCGCCAATTGTGGCTGTTGCCTCGTACCTTGAACTGTGCTGAAGTAAGGCGCGCGCGCCCGATACGCGGCGTGGTGCACTTCCGTGCAGTCCACGCCAATCTAGGAATTACGATTTCACGCGACTTTTTGCGGCGAGGTGTAGAACGGGGTGGGCTTCATGGTAAGGGGTCCACCCCCGCCCTCCAGGCACCCCCTCAGAAGGGTAACTCGTCCGCGTCGTCGCCGTAGTGCGCGGACAGCACCGGGCCGGCGTTTCGCCTGACGCACTCCATGTAGTAGGCCGTCACGTTGCGTATCGGCTTGGTGGCAGACGCGAGGCGCTGCTCTAACGCCATCGCCTGAGACCAACAACGCACGACTCCGAACTGATCGATAAGCCCATCGAGCGACCCCGCATTGAAGAACTCGCCGTTGCAGACGATGCACACACGCTCGATGATGTCTTGGTAGGCATCGAGCGGATCGTCCGGGCAGCGGTAAGGTAGCCCAAGTTCACGCGCTGCCGCTTCCGCCGCACCGATAAACTCAGGCGAACCCGGCGACGGGATCCCAACGGGCCCGGAGTTCTGTTCCTCACGGCACGACGAGCCGAGTAGAACAGGGTCACTATTTTTAGAATCTAGTTCTGTGTCTGTATTATTTATGGCGGATTCGCCGCCATCAGATGGCGGATTATCCGTCATCGGATGGTCCAACGGAGCGCACAGTTCATAGGTTTGCCTGCGGCCCTTTCCGGCCTCGGCGATTGGCAATATGAGATTGCGCTCTACAAGTCGCTGGAGAGCGAATCGGACCGTCTCCCGGTTTACACCGACGCGTTCCGCGATCGTCTTTTGGCTCGGATAGATGCGCCGCTTCCCATAAGCGAAACGGTGCAGGCATACCAACGTCATCTTGTCGGTTACGCCGAGTTCCTGATCGTCTATAAGCCAGTTTGGTACTTGGGTGAA
>DATGJX010000187.1:0-9760 GCA_035294905.1 Vulcanimicrobiaceae bacterium
CCGACGCCGAGCGCTTTGGCGCGTTCGACAAAGAGCGCGATTGCGGACTGCACGTCGAGCGGCGGAAGCATAAACGCGACCTCGCCCGAGATCATCAGCGGCTCACGACACGTCACGACGATGCGAATCTCCCGCGCTTGCGCAAGCAGCGCGCCGGCGTATTGTGCGCAAGCGCCCATCGTTGAATCGCAGTTGTCGAGGATGAGCAGCGCTCGTTTCGATTTCAGGAATTCCGCGACAGCATTTTCCGGCGTGACGAGCGGCGTTTCGCGCACGCCGAACACCGATGCAATCTTGCTCGCGAGATAACGGCCGTCCGAGACGACGGAGCAGTCCACGTAGTGCACGCCGTCGGGAAAGCGTGCAAGGTCGCGCAGCGCCGCTTCGACGACGTGCCGGGATTTGCCCGATCCGGCCGCGCCCGCGATAGTCAGAAGTCGCGTCGAGCGCAGCAGTGCGCGAATGCGCCGCACTTCTTCCCCTCGTCCAATCGTGCTGCCCCGAAGTGCCGGCAGATTGTGACGATTCATCTTCGCCGGCAGCGCCGGCGGCGCATCGGAATGATAGTTCTCGGCAACGACGCGATTGCGTCCGCTGCGCTTGGCGCCGTAGAGCGCTCCGTCGGCCGCTTTGACAAGCGCTTCCGGCGTGCTGCCGCGCGCCGGCTGCTGATGCGCGACGCCGACGCTGATCGTCAAACGCCCAAGCAGCGATCCGCTGTGCGCGATGCCCAAATCGAAAACGGCCGTGCGCATGCGTTCGGCGATCGTCAGCGCGCCGCGAAGGCCCGTGTCCGGCAAAACGGCGATAAACTCTTCACCGCCGTAGCGCGCAAACGCGTCTTCAGGGCGCGAAAGACAGGAAGCCAGCGCCGTCGCGACTTGCTGCAGCGCAGCATCGCCGGCCACGTGCCCGTACGTGTCGTTGAACGGCTTGAAGAAATCGACGTCGACGAGCATGAGCGCGACTTCGGATCGCCGGCGAATCGCGCGCCGCCATTCAGCCGAAAGGCGCTGGTTGAACCAGCGCCGGTTCGCAACGCCCGTGAGCGAATCGGTCGACGCGATGTTTTCCAAACGCGCACTTTTCGTTTCGATTTTCGCTTGGTGGATGCGCACGCTGAGGTAAAGCGCGCACGTCTGCAGCAGATCGACGTCGGCCTCGTCGTAGGCATCGGGTTCTTCACTCTGAACTGAAAGCACGCCGATGATCTTGGTGCCGAATTTCAGCGGAACGAAGATCGCCGAAACGCGTTCGTCCGATTGCGGATGCGACGGCAGATTGAGCGGCGAGCGTCCCTCGACCCAATCCTCCAAGCGCCGCTTGAGAATCGGCTGGCCTTCGCGCAGAACGTGCGCCGTCGCAGAGCCGGGCCGCACGCGCCGGTTTTCGAGCTGCTCGCCAACGCCGTTCTCTAAGAGGAAGACGATGCGGCCGCCCTCGGCGTCCGCAAGCGCGATGAAGATCGCCGGCGCGTCGACGAAGCGCGCCAATAGCGAGCATATCGCGTGAAATAGTTCTTCCAGCGAGAGATTGCTCGTGAGCAATTCCGCCGTGCGCTGCACCACCTCGCGATCGCGGTCGGCGCGCGGGCGGGCCGCGCGCCCGGTCGCGTCCTTCACGGGCAACAGGTTCGCAACGGGCGGTTTCACACCCCCAGGGTTAACCGCTTCTTCACCCGTCTTTAAGTGACAGTCCGCATAAACAAAAAGAGCGATCCGATGAATCGCTCTTTGAGACTGTGCACCGCCAGGGACTCGAACCCCGAACCAATTGATTAAGAGTCAACTGCTCTACCATTGAGCTAGCGGTGCGTATTCTGCGCCCCCCGGGACTCGAACCCGGGACCAACGGATTAAAAGTCCGCTGCTCTACCGACTGAGCTAGAGGCGCCCTTAGACCAGCTCAGGGCAGGCACGACGCCTAGTGTAGCGGGGATTACCCGCTTTGGCAAGACGCGTACCGGCACCCATTCTTACGAATGGTGCAACGTGCGTCCTGCCGTTTCATGCCGACGCGTGCTTGGGCGTGAGCCCGAAGACTGCGGGATACATCGCTGCCAGTTCGTCCGCACTGAGCGCGCGCGCGTAGTAGTAACCTTGTGCGAAGCGGCAACCGGCATTTCGCAGCACGTCGCGTTGCCGCTGCGTTTCCACACCCTCGGCGACCACGCGCACGTCGAACGCCTCGGCGAGCGTCATCAGCGTGCGCACGATGGGTTCGCTCGCGACGTCACCGTCGTGACCCGAAACGAACGAGCGATCGATCTTGATTGCGTCCACGTTGAATTGCTGCAGATAGCGCAGCGAGGAATAACCCGTGCCGAAATCGTCGATGCAGATGCCGAAGCCATGAGTGCGAAGACGTTCAACGAGCGCGTTCGGGCGCGTGCCGGCGTCGAGCACGACGCTTTCGGTGATTTCGATGGTCACGTCGTGCGGATCGACGTTGAATTCGCGAGCCGCGCCGAGCACGACCGTTTCGAATTCCGGATCGAGCAACTCGGTCGCGGACACATTGACGTTTACCGGGAAGAGCGTCTTGCCCGCGCGTTTCCAGTGCGCGAGCTGGCGGCAGACGGTTCGAAGCACGAAGCGCCCAATTGGAATTGCGAGCCCGGTCTGCTCCGCAAGCGGCATGAAGTCGCCGGGATACACGATGCCTTCGACGGGATGGTTCCAGCGCAGCAGTGCCTCCACGCCGACCAGTTCGCTGTCGGCAAGTTTCACGATCGGTTGATACAAAACGTCGAACTCTTGATTCTCGAGCGCCAGGCGCAAATCGGTCGTGAGCTGCAGACGCTTCTCCGCGCGCGCATGCATGTTGGAATCGAAAACGGCGAACCTTCCGCCCAGGCCCTTGGCGTAACGCATCGCGATGTCGGCATCGCGCATCACGTCTTCACCGCGGCGATAGGTGCGCGACGCGATTGCAATGCCTACGCTCGCGGAGATAAAGATCGACCGGTTACCCAACGCCACCGGTTTTGCAAGGGCGCTCAGGACGCGCCGAGCGATCAGCTCGACATGAAGAACGTCAGGCAGCGAACGCACGAGCACGGCAAATTCGTCGCTGCCCAACCGCGCGACGATGTCGGCAGCTTCAATGGCGGCGCGCAGGCGGTGACCGACCTGCGAAATCACGAAATCCCCCGCTTCGTGTCCGAGGCTCTCATTGATGTCCTTGAAGCGGTCGAGATCGACGATCAGCACGGCGAATGAGGCCTGCGGCGATTCCTTCGTTTGCGAAAACTGCTCGCGCAGTTTGCTTTCGAACAGCGTGCGGTTCGGCAACCCTGTCAAGGCGTCGTGCGTCATGTCGTGGAGAATGCGCCGCTCGTTCCGCTTGAGGTCCGTGAGATCGCGGAACATGCAGATCGCGAAGTACGGATTGCCGGCGTCGTCGTTGACGAGCGAGATCGTCGAATCCGTCCACGCTTCCTGGCCGGCCGGCGTCATGACGTGATGCTCGTATTCGAAAAGGTCGCGCTCCCCGCGCATCAGCTCCGCAAACTCTTCTTCGTGGCCTTCCAACACGGCGGCGGACCCGTCTCCATAAACGCTGCGAAACACGGCGTTTGCATCGAGAATCGCGCCGCCGCGATCGAGAATCGCAATCCCCAGCGCTGCACCGTCGAAGACCGCTCGAAATTGCGCTTCCGAAAGTTGCAGCGCCCGTTCGGCCTTTTGACGCGCGAGCTCGGAACTCAAACGCGCCGCTTCTTGCTGCGCCTTATTCAGCGCTTCACGATCGCGCCGCGCGGTGAATTCGGAGACGAGCAGCATGATGCCGACCAGCAAAAACGCAGTGAGCAGCACGATGGCGTACACATAGCGGTTGCGCAGCGTTTCGTAGTTCATGCGCACCGCGAGCTGGCGGTCCAAAAGCCCCGCAGCATCCGCATGGACTGCAAGGATCGATTCGACGAGACCGTGCGCCAAGACGCGCGTGGCGGCTGGGTCACCGGTGGGACGTTGGCGCATCAGCACGGCGGCGTTGAGCACGTTCACCAAATGCTTCCCTAGCGCCGCCATCCGGTCACTATCGCTGCGATAGCGTGCTGCGTCGGCTGCCGTGCCCAGGCTGCCGGGGAAGGTACGCAAGAACGCGTTCCAGTCGTCGCTGCTGAGGTCGACGTCGCCGCCGATCAACCCGAGGAGCCCGGCGAGACGGACGCGATCGTGGATCGATATCGCGCCGCCGGTTTGCGCGTTTTCGACGATGAGATCGGCGTACAACGTGTCGTGAACGCCGTCCGGCATCTTGGAGAAGACGACGTCGGAAAGGTCCTGCGCGTACCGGTTGCTCTCGTACTGCAAGCCGGAGGTATCTTCCAGCGTATAGATGTAGTTGTCGATGGATACGGTAAGACGGTGCACGTCGTTTCCGCTATAGATGCGCTGGAAATCGCGTACTTTCGCCCAGCGGTGCTGAATGCTATTCCAATCTTTCACCATGTCGAAGGTTTGTCCGTACGACGAGGTGAGGTTGGCAACGACGCTCATCTGCTGATCTACAGTTTGGCGGATCTGCGGACCGAACGGTGGATTGCGCAGCAGTTCCATACGCAAACGGAACTGTTCGGTCTTGTGCAGCAAATCGAGAAGCGGATTCTGATAAGAAACCGCCGTGCGCTCGTGCGAAAGTTCGCTGAGGGTAGCGCCGGCGTGATTGTTCAGCCAGACGATTCGCCAAACGGAAAGAATGAGGAGCGCCGCGGCAATAGCCGTGACGATAACGCCGAGGGACGTGCGCCACAAAGGCGCCGCTTGGCGCGGCTCCATCAGCCTTCACCATTCGCTCTAGGCCAAAGCACTCATTTTGGCACACGCCTACTTCGGTAGCAGGCTTGGAAAAGTTCTGTTAAAGTGCTGGCGAGCAAAGGATAGAGGTTGGGGTGGCTGAGGGGATTTGAACCCCCGGCCTCCGATTCCACAGACCGGCGCTCTAACCGCTGAGCTACAACCACCACAAACTTCGTGCGCCCGGAGGGAATCGAACCCCCATCTTCGAGTTTAGAAGACTCGTGCCTTATCCGTTAGACCACGGGCGCTCGCCCGGCTGCCGGACATGCTCGGGACCTCCCGGCGCTGCCGCACCCGCATAGGATACCACAGCAGCGCAAGAGGCCCTGGCGAAAAATCTCGGGGCGACTGGACTTGAACCAGCGACTTCTTCGTCCCAAACGAAGCGCTCTACCAAGCTGAGCTACGCCCCGAAATTGCCCCTGAACCATTTCAGCTGTCGGAAAGTTTTCCTCCGGTGGCAATTGGCACAGCGGATGTCACATTTCTGTAGTTCTTGTTCGATTTTCGACCAGGCGACACCATTCGAAACCATCTCGCTGATATTGCACTTTTTGTCGCTTCGCGCATGATCGCATTCAAGAACAAGGGGATCTGATTCACCGCAATCGATGCACGATTTGTCTCGCATCATGGCGACAAACCGTGCGCGTCGGTCGGTGCGATATCGTTTTCGATTTGCATAGCGGCGCAGGTCATGTTTTCGGGCGTTGGCCTTGTAGTGCTGGCGGCTATATACGCGCTGACACTCCTTGCAATAGGAGCATGGCTCCCCCGTTTCACGCGACCGCACCGGGAACTCCGATAAAGACAACAAACTCCCGCACTTGCTGCAGTGTTTCGTCGAACACGCGTTCGACCGATCGCTTGGCTTTCCCTCTAGAAAAGCAGTTGGTGGAATGCAACATAACGCGACAAATCGAGCATTCCGCCGTCGCTTGCGAAGAGCCGCACTGCTTCAATCGTAAGTCCGGCTCGCATCGCTGCGCGCGTCACGCGAATGTTCGTGCCGGGGACGAGCATCGTGCACCATGTTGCACCAAACGTTTGACGCAACGTCGCGAGCGCAAACGCCAAAAACTGCACTGAATACGCCGGCGATGCGACAACCATCGGCCCGATGCGCCCGCTCGGCCAAACATATGCGTAACCCGTGATTTCCTCATCGCGAGCAAAAATAAATCCGCGACCGTGCTCGGAAAAGTAGAGATGGTCCAACGGCCGGGCAGTCCCGCGAACTTCACGGTCCAATTGGCCAAGCGCGGCGCGATGCGCGACCGGATCGAGCGGCTCGGTGCGAAAGCGATATTCTCCCGCCGCCATTCGCGCGAGTTCGTTTTCATGGGGAATCGACCCGGCAATTTCCGCAACCGGCGTATGCAGCGCCACGCCGCGCCGCAGAAAGAATGCGATGCCGCCGAGTTCGTTCGGCTCCAGCAGTCCGCTGCGCGCAGCATCGCCCGCCTCTTTACCGGCTTCCGTGAGCAGTTGCCAGCCGATTCCGTGTTTCTGAAACGACGGCTCGACGTAAATCTCCGAAAGAAACCACTCGTCCTCGAGCGCATGCGGAATCGCGATGCCGATCGGCGTGCCTACGTCCTTTGCGACAAACGCCCCGTTCGGCGCGACGTGCGCGAGATCGACGTAGAGTTTGCGGCTGTGTTCGTCCCGCCAGCGGCGGCGCGCAAAATACGCGACGTCGTCCGCGGTTGCCGGAACGACTAGCGGCTGTTCAGCCATTCCCGATACGATGCGAGCAGCGCTTCCGCAGCGCGGCGCCGGTGACTGACGCGGTTCTTCTCTTCCTCCGGCATCTGCGCAAACGTCACGGCTGCAGGCTCATAGAAAAACAGCGGATCGTAGCCGAAACCAAAACGCCCCTGCTCTTCGCTTGCGATGCTGCCTTCGACTTCACCGTACCCGCTGAACTCTTCACCGTTTTCGAGAATCAATACCATCGCGCAGCAAAATCGCGCGGCGCGCCGTTCGGTAGGTACATGTGCAAGTTCGCCGAGAAGCTTTTCGCGGCGCACCGGCCACGTCGCGTCTTTTCCCGCATAGCGCGCCGAAAGCACTCCCGGACGGCCGGCCAACGCGGCGACTTCAATTCCGGAGTCGTCGGCAAGAACCGCACCATGCACGCCGGCGTCCCGCAACTGCTCGCGCAGTGAACGCGCCTTCGACATCGCGTTCCCGAGATAATTGTCTTCTTCTTCCGGCGCTTCCGCATAGAGCGAATACGTGTCGAGTTCCAACTCGCTTCCAGCCAAGATCGCACGCATTTCGTCGAGCTTGCCGAGGTTTTTGGTGGCGACGTAGGTCTTCAAGAGGCCTCGACAGGCTCGGCCACCCTTCGATACCTCAGGGTGACGCATGACCTCAGGGTGACACGTGATCTCACCAGCGCTTTTTGCCGCACGCTATTCTTCTAATCGCAGGACGGCCATGAAGGCCTCTTGCGGTAAGTCGACTTTGCCGACGCGCTTCATCCGCTCTTTACCGGCCTTCTGCTTCTCGAGAAGTTTGCGCTTACGCGTGATGTCGCCGCCGTAGCATTTCGCCAGCACGTTTTTGCGCATCGCGCTGACGGTTTCGCGCGCGATGATTTTTCCGCCGATGGCGGCCTGAATCGGCACCTCGAAC
The DNA here is from genome assembly GCA_035294905.1 of Vulcanimicrobiaceae bacterium. Lineage (GTDB taxonomy): Bacteria > Vulcanimicrobiota > Vulcanimicrobiia > Vulcanimicrobiales > Vulcanimicrobiaceae > DATGJX01. The sequence continues at coordinate 7,449 of DATGJX010000187.1, forward strand.
ATTTGCCGCGGAATGAGTTCTTTGAGCTTCTCGGCCAGCGCCCGCCCACGCGACGCCGCCCGTTCGCGTGCGATGATGAATGACAGCGCGTCGACCGCCTCGCCGTTGAGCAGAATCTCCAGTTTGACCAGATCGCCCTCGCGATAGCCGATCATGTCGTAATCCAGCGAAGCATAGCCTTTGGTGCGCGACTTGAGTTGATCGAAGTAGTCGATGATCACTTCGATGAGCGGCATCTCGTACGTCAGAATCACGCGCCCGTCGTGCAAGTACTCCATGTTCATCAGCGTGCCGCGCCGAGCTTGGGTCATTTCCATGATCGCGCCGACGTAATCGGGCGGGGTGATAATGGTCGCCTTGACGTACGGCTCTTCCATCGTGCGGATGAGGTTCATCGGCGGCAGTTTGCTCGGATTGTCGATGGTCTCGACCTCGCCGTCGGTCTTCGTGACGCGAAACACGACGGAGGGCGACGTTGCAATGAGATCGAGCGCGTAGTCACGCTCCAAGCGCTCCTGAACGATTTCCATGTGCAGCAAACCGAGAAAACCGCAGCGAAACCCGAAACCCAACGCAACCGACGTTTCCGGTTCGAACGTGAACGCCGCGTCGTTCAGTTTCAGTTTCTCCAGCGCGTCGCGCAAATCCGAATACTCGACACCCTCATTCGGATACAAACCGCAATACACCATCGGCACCGCTTTGCGATAGCCGGGCAGCGGCACGTGCGCGGGATTACTCGCCGAGGTAATCGTATCGCCGACGTCGATCTCGCCCAGCGATTTGATGTTTCCGATGACGTACCCGACGCCGCCCAGATCGAGCTTTTCGACCGGGCGCATCTGCGGACTGAACACGCCGACTTCCGTACATTCGAAGACACGCTGGTGCGCCATCGACATAAAACGCGAACCCTGGCTCAATTCACCATCAGCCACGCGCACGTAACTGACGACGCCGCGGTACGGATCGAACTGTGCGTTGAACACGAGCGCGCGAAGATGATCGCGATGGCCCTTCGGCGGCGGGATGCGCTGCACGATCGCTTCGAGAATGTCTTCGACGCCGATGCCTTGTTTCGCGCTCGCGAGGATGCACTCGCTCTTCTCCATGATGAGCAGTTCTTCGACTTCGCCCATCACTCGGTCGGGGTCGGCTGCGGGCAAATCGATCTTGTTGATCACCGGAATGATCGTCAAATCGTGCTCGAGCGCGAGATGATAGTTCGCCAGCGTCTGCGCCTCGATACCCTGTGCCGCGTCAATGATCAGAATCGCGCCCTCGCAGGCCGCAAGCGATCGCGAAACTTCGTATGAAAAGTCCACGTGTCCCGGCGTATCGATCAGATTCAGTTGATAGACCTGCCCGTCTTTCGCGCGATAGTTGAGCGTGACGGGATGCATGCGAATAGTGATGCCGCGCTCGCGCTCCAAGTCCATCGCATCGAGCGCCTGCTCCTCCATGTCGCGCGCTTCGATGGTGCGCGTCAATTCCAGCAATCGATCCGAAAGCGTCGTCTTCCCGTGATCGATATGCGCAATGATGCAGAAGTTACGGACGTTCGCCGCGACGTCGGTGCGATGCGGTGATTCGCTTTTGATGGCCACAGTCTAGAAAAAGAGACAGCGGGAGATGGCCGGGGCGATGACCTCGGCGCGGATCACCCAAAGGATCAGCAGCAGCACGAGAAACGACCAGTCGATTCCGGCAGCCGGCGGAATGACGCGTCGAATCGGCGTCAATACCGGCTCGACGATCATATCCAAGTAGCGCGCCCAGCTGCCGCGCAGGTCGGGCACCCACGACAGCACCGCGTACACGAACAGCACGATCGTGTATAGCCAGATCAATTTATCGATTGCCGAAAGCGCTTGACAGAGGGCCATATATCTCACCTCAATTCGCTAAAGCGAATTGGGGACCCCCAGCGTTTAAAAGGCACTCCGCACTTCGTGCTGCGCGCCCCGTGCGAGTGAATCGCACGGGTCCCCCCGCTATGGAAGGCTGGCCAATACTTTCGCGGGGACGCCGTCCAGATACGGTGTGGGATCCACGGCCTGCCCGTTGAGCATCACCTGGTAATGCAGGTGCGGACCCGTCGAGTAACCCGTGGAACCGACCAGACCAATCTCTTCGCCTTTGTGGACGAACTGGCCGTCTTGCACTTCGATCTTCGAAAGGTGCGCGTACCAGGTGTGATAGCCGTTGCCGTGGTCGATGTCAATCTTCTCGCCGTAGCCACCATCCCAATCCGCAGACACAACGGTACCCGCGGCGGCCGCGCGAACGACGTCGCCGTAGTCCGCGCCCAA
>DATGJX010000188.1:0-14968 GCA_035294905.1 Vulcanimicrobiaceae bacterium
TGATCGCAGCGGAACGCTCCCGCTAGGGTATCAGCTCTAGCACCGCTTCAACGGCCGCCGCTCAGAGATGCTGTTACTGCATCCAGTTCGGCGGCCGTTCCACGTACGCGCGCGTCGACGAGGCGCTGCTTTCCGGTTGCAATCGCATTACTCACTTGCGGAAAGGCGACGCTTGCGTAGCCGCTTGCCGAGTACGCCAGCATATCGAGCCTTTGCGCTGCTTGGAGCGCGTTCGCGAAGCCGTTCGGATGCGGTCGAGCGTCGTATGCAGCGGCGGCAAGTTCGAAGCGCGTAATCGCAGATCCGAGTGCCGGACTGAGCGTGAGATGCGCGGAAGCGGCGGCTTTCGTCAATGACGACATGCCGCCGTCGAGGGCCGCTGCATAGGAAGTGAATCGATACGGAACGGCGTCGTCGGCTAGGCGCATCGCAAAAACACCGATCGTCTGCGCGATCGTGCGATGATGAACGAATCCCGGATCGGCATACGTCGACGCATAATGATAATCGTCGTACGGCGAGTGATAGGTGCCGAAACCGCCGGTGTACCCGACGTCCACAATCGGCGTGCCGATGCCGTAGATGAACGACTCGAAATCCGAACCGCCGGCCGGCACGTCGATCTGCGGCCGGGCGATGTGCAGCACGTTTTCGATCGTGTGCGCCGCTGCGGGTTCTAACGCGCCCGCTGCCGCGGCGCCGAACGTCGGACCTGAAGCCGACTCATCGGTGTTGATGTAAGCGACGCACCCGCGCTGCAGCTCGGCGCGGTGCGCCGCAACGTACGCTTGCGAACCGAGCTCGCCGATTTCTTCTGCATCCCACCCCGCGATGCGGATACTGCGCTGCGGCGTCCAACCATGCCGGTGCAACTCGCCCAAACCGCGCGCGACTTCGAGCAGCGTCGCAATTCCCGAGCCGTCGTCGGTGACGCCGTAGACCCACGCGTCACGATGGCCGCCGAGCACGATCATCTGCCCGGGATCGCGTCCCGTCACTTCGCCGATGGTGTTCCAAAGCGTCGCGGTGCGCGCGTTCATTTCTACGCGCAGATGCACGAGCGAGGGATGCGCGCTCTGCGAATTCGCGATCAAACGCTGCGCCGTTACCGCGGTCACGGGAAGCGTCGGGATTCGCAACGGCCGCTGGTCGCTGCCCATGACGTCACCGCGCTGCACCGTATAACGAGCGTACGGGTTGCGTTTTGCGTCGCTAAAAAAGATCACGCCCGCCGCACCGCGCGCTTGAGCTCTCGCGGCGAGATCTCCGCGATACTCTGCGCCATATCGAATCAAGACGATCCGTCCGCGAACGGGTTTGCCCGCGCGCGCCAGGCGCGAGTAGTCCGCATCGACGCCCTTGCCGGCGTCTACGGCAAGTGCGCGCACGTCGCCATTACCGCTGCCCGCGTTGAAGGGCAGCCCGACGCCGGGTCTATTCCCGTCGGAATCGCCGGGAACGGGCATGTCATGCAAGTCGAACGTCACCACGGGCGACGAAAGCAACTGCAGCTGCAGAACTCGCGGTGTGTAGACGGTTGCGGGGAAGCTTTCGATCCAAGCGCGCAGTCCGTCGCGCTGCAGTTGGTCTCGCATGTAGATCGCCAACCGGTGGTCACCCGGCGTTCCGGGATAGTGATACACCGAGTCCAGGACACGCGACGTCGCGCTCGCGCCGGCCGAACTGGGAATCTTGATGAATGCAGCCTCGCTCTGCGCTTCACCGGCGGGCGCAGCGAGTGGTGTGACCATAATGAGGCACAACGTAAGCATGAACGTTCGCATTAGTAATGAATGCAATCGCTCGAGCGACAAGTCCTTTCGCGAAGAGTAGCGAAGCGCGCAGCGTATGATCGGCTTCGTCACTTGCACGGAAATCGGCGGCATCACGGACGACGACGAACTGCTTGCGTCGGAGCTGCGAAACTCCGGCGTACCCGTACGAGCGGTCGTTTGGGACGCCGAAGATCCCCCGCACGATGTGCGAGCCTTCATCATTCGTTCGCCGTGGAATTATCACTTAGCGCCGGATACGTTTCTTGCGTGGATCGACCGCGCTGCAGCTTCGGCGGTGGTTTGGAACGGTCCGCAAATCGTTCGCTGGAATTCGCACAAGGAGTATCTCTTCGAGCTCGAGGGCGCAGGACTTCCGGTGGCAGAGACCGTTTTATGCTACCAGCATGAACGCGCGGATTTGCGCGAGATAATGCACGAACGCAGCTGGAACCAAGTCGTGGTGAAACCGGCAATTTCGGCGAGTTCGTTCATGACTGCTATCGTGGGAGTGTCCACGTATGCACAGCATCGGGATACGGCGCTCGGCGATCGCGTGGTTGAAGACGGTCAGCATCTGCTCGATGCGATTCTCGAAACGCGAGATGCGCTGGTTCAGCCGTTCATGCCGGAGATTTTCGAACGCGGCGAGCGTTGTTTGATTTTCATCGACGGCGTTTTTTCGCACGCCGTGCAGAAGGCGCCGTTCACAAGCGTCTGCGGCAAAGGGCACGCGGTTTCCGCGGATCACGCGGAAGTCGAACTGGGTCAGCGGGCGATTGAGGTGTTACCCGAAGTCCCGTTATACACGCGGGTGGATATTCTGCGCGGGGACGACGGCATCGACCGCGTCATGGAACTCGAACTCATCGATCCGGAATTGTACTTGCGCTTTGATGCGGAGTCGCCGCGCCGCCTGGCGGATGCGCTGTTGCGACGACGATGAGATCAAAGCTCCTTCGCTTCAGCAAAGACCGCGATCCGGTTGTTGCCAAAGAGAAAACGCTCGAGTGAATCGAGCGTTTAAATGGTAGCCCCAGCGGGATTCGAAGTCCCTCCAAGCGGTCCTGGCCGTTCCGCCTGGCTACTGAAAAGTCCGATGAAATAAGGGTTTTCGCGACCACCCGTTACTGGATGCTCCGCCTAAAAACGGCCCGATTCTACCCTGTCTGTTGCACGGCTGTTGCACGGAGCTCGAGGGCTAGAGTCCAACCAAGGGCTTTGCAGCCTCGATGATTTCTTGCGAGGCTCTGAGCGCATCCGGCACGTTCATCATCCTGCCGTCTCCCGTGCGTACTATCTCGGTCTTCCAGTCATACGCTATGACGACCGTGTCGCCCGACCTGGTCTGTGGGTCGTTGACATTGTTCCTGTTCGGCAACTGCCGAAAAATCCGCTCGGCAGCGTGTGCTGCGTCGTGCCGAAACGAGGCCCAATCGTTCAAAACTGCGGCGTACTGGACCTTAAGAGGCGCGAGACTCGAATCCATGTCTGAGGCGACTTCCAGGGCCTCTTTCTGCCCTGCCAACAGAATCAAGAGCCCGGTAAGCATAGCGGTCGCACCCCCGTTGCCTACATGGTTTCTAGGGTCGGCCAGGAAAGCGCGAGCGCTTTCCATTCTGTCTTGTTGGTCCGTCATGAACCTCACCACGCGGTTTGCGTTGTTGCCGGGACGAGGCTGGGTCTGCAAGGTTGTCCCCCCTTCGTGTTGCTTAGGGCAGCGACCATCGGCAAGGCCGACGCATCGAACACCCGTTCCCCTTGTTTGCTATAATAGTCGGAGAGAGCCTTCCTGTCTAAAGGACGGCTCGCCCTCATGCAGCGCCAACCATAGGGACCCAAAGTGGAACGAAGACCTGCCCGCGACCTCCGAAACTGTCCGCTCTTTTGCGACGACGACGCCGACCTCTGGGCGATCCGAGACAACATGCCTGAACTCGAATCCGGCGATTCACTCTTTGACGGTGTTGTCGGCAACGAAGACGACATTCTGCCGCTCACGGCATGGGTGCCCAGTGAACTGGAGCGAATCGGATACTTCGCAGACTACTACACCGAACGCGCTCGTGACTTGGTGCAGCGCTCGCTTCATACCAACCTTGGCGCGGAGAACTACTTCTACGTCGTCGCGTTCTTGTACCGACACGCAATCGAACTCTATTTGAAGTCGATAATCGCAAGTCCATCGTCGTTTCGGTCGTTGCCGGAAGCACAACAAACCTCGCTCATTTGGGGACACGACCTCGAAGAACTTTGGAATCGCGCACGTCCCATAGCGCAGCGTTTCGTTGACGACGAATACCTTAAACTCGCAGACGGGCCAGTTATGGAACTTCATGCGTTCGATAAAGGGTCCGACGCCTTTCGCTACCCGTTCAAGATTGAGAACAGAAAGACGGGAGTACGCAAACCGCTTCTCGACAACCTCGGGCAAATCTCGTTCCATAACTTCGTTTGGGTCATCGAAGGACTCGTCACGTGGTTTAAGGGTGTCGAAAATGCGAGGGGCATTCGGGGATGAAGCAAAGCGACAACGAGCGTCTACTCAAGCGTTGGCGCGAGATAATCGACCATGTCAGAGGTCAACTGTCGGACTTGCTATGGCAACGCGAGCAAATCCGTCGCATTGGGAAAATGATAGAGGAGAATCCGCGACTGCTCGCGAGCGACAAACCGTTCCTTTGGGATGCGCGTCGGTGGTACATGTTTTTCGCCGTTATGAGGATTCGCAGTCAAGCGGACAATGACGAAGACGTGTATTCACTACGCCGCGTTCTTGAGGAGATGCGAGAACACCCTGAGTGTTTCAGCGAATCTTATGCGCTCGAACTCATTCAAAAAGACGGACAGCACCTTGATTCTGGCTTCGTACAAACTCTAGCGGACGGCCTATGGAATGACTTCCGCACGGATGGCGGCGACTTCGACACTGCCGCGCTCGACGCAGACATTCAACACTTGCACGACATTTCCAAAGAGGTTCGTAGGCTCGCGAACAAGTCAATCGCGCACGTTACGAAGCAAGGGATTCTGAACGAACCAAAGTTGACGTTCGATGACCTGGACAAGTGCATTGACGCCTTCGACGCTATCACTGTGAAGTACATTGTGCTTCTCACAGGCGGAGCGTATTCGGGCGGGACTCTCATGCCCACCGAGCAGTTCGATTGGTACGAGGAGTTCTCGTTCCCATGGAAACCGCGAGAGGAAGGGAACTGGCCCGGTGATTCGTTTGAATGAAAGTAACGACGACCCGCAGTTCGTCGCGTTCTATGGTGTCGCTGACAAAGCGATTGACTTGCTCCGCGACACGCTTCGCGAAGTCGGACTAGTCCCGCAAACTGGAAGAAGAAATATCTACCTTCAACGCTGGACTATGTACCTTGGAACACTCGCTCATGAGCTGGCTCTGGCGTCGGCTCAGTTGCTCTTGCTGGAAATGCCAAGAGCCGCAATCGTGACAATCCGCAGTGTGTTCGAGTACAGCGTTCGCAATCAGTGGTTATTCGCGCACGGGGACAAAGCAGAAGCCTTTATGGACTCGCTGCAATGGCGCGTCTTGAAAGAGGCTGAGTTCACGCCCGACTACTTCAAAGAAGTCCGCGACCAGTTCGCTGAAAACTACGAGAAGTGGGCCGATGAAAACCCTGAGTTGGAAACGGAAACGCTGGAGGGCTCGTTCACGGGAATGGCGCGTGAGGTTCTCGGTAGTCGCTTCGGCTACGAGTTCTTTCGACACTACTCTTACCCCAGCATCATTACGCACGGCAAGCCACACGGCATCCAGGACGTTCTTGGGCCCGTCACCGCGCAGCCGAACCTTCACTCATGGGACAGCCTTACGATAGACCCACTGAGCGAACTTTCTAAACTCGCCTCAACGGTGATTGAGTACATGTTCTTCATACGCCGTAAGTACGGACTCGACGTTTCCAAGGTGGTCGAAGTGAACGAGTTACACGGAGCGGTGCAACGGCAGTTCGGATACATTCTGTAGACTCTCCGTTACCGCGACTCGCGACCGAGAGTATCTAACTCGCCTTCTCCGACAAACGTCTAAAATATGTACAAGAACGACGACCTCGTCTTCGCGCATGCGGACGGTTCACCGATTGACCCGTGGAACTTCGGACGGGCGGTTCTCGACTGCGTCAAGCGCGCAGGCGTGACGCCTATCACACTCCACGGACTGCGGGACACTCACGCAAGCCTTGCGCTCAAGCAGGCGTTCCGATTGAAGTCGTAAGTCAACGTCTAGGGCATGCAAGCATCGGAATCACGGTCGAACGGTACTTGCACGTTTACTCAGACCGTGACGCCGAAGCCGCAGCCGCCTTCGAGCGACTTGTCGGATAGGCGTTTGGTCACGGAGTCATGAGTCGGATTTTCGCCAGTCTGGAGACGCTCATGTCCGCTTTAGGAAAGAGCGAGACGGGAAGCCGTGACACCTCGGTGCCCAAGCTGCGACGCTTCGATATACCCGAGGTGCGGTGGAGTTGCAGCTGCTCTTCAAAGCCGCATCGAGCCGAACAGCGGTTCTATCCGTGTTCAGTCGAGCATGCCGAGGCGGTACTTCGATTGCAAAATAACTCAGAATAAACAGAAGGCTCCGTTGCACATCCGTTGCACGGAGCCGAAACTGTCGCGAAAACCCTTGTAAAGCAAGGACGAAAATGGTAGCCCCAGCGGGAGTCGAACCCGCGTTACCGCCGTGAGAGGGCGGCGTCCTCGGCCTCTAGACGATAGGGCCATGGCTCCGGGTGATGGATTCGAACCACCGAAATGCCTGATTCAGAGTCAGGTGCCTTACCAGACTTGGCTAACCCGGACAGCAGCGACGGTTATACTACAACGCCGAGCCAGGGTCTTGCAAGTGGTCATGCCGTCTCACGTTCCGGCCGCCATAGGTTGGCGTCTGGCTGTGGCAGTTTGGGCAAAGCATTCGTAGGTTCTCGAGCCGGTGATCGTTGCGAACACCATTGATGTGGTCGAGATGCATCATCAGCGGTTTGCCTTGCCACCCTGTTAAGCCGCATTGTTCGCACCGATTCTCCAGCATGCCAGCGCGCAAAAGTCGTAACTTCACGTTGTGCCGGCTTCCGCCGCGAGAAAGCAATTCGTCTAGTGGCATCCCCAACGGCCGAGAGCTAATTTCACCCCGTCGGCGCGCTTTGTGCCATGCCATTGCGTTAAACCCAAATTTCGCCTTGCATTCGCGGTACGAGTGGCCCTCGTCGTAGAATGCCTGAATTATGGACCAATCGTAGCGACGCCGACGATCCGAAAACTGCCGTTCCGCCGTTTGTAATTCACCGCGCTTGATCGCTTTAACCCACGCCGTATGGCTGAATCCAAAGCGTTGCTGGCATTCCACAAATCCGTGCCCCTCGTCGTGATAGCTTTGTATTGCTGACCAATCATGCACCCGCTTCATACGTTTATTATACCGAACATGTGTTCGCTTGTCTGTAGACAAAATGTTGCCGAATTGTTGCCGTTTTCAGGGCGCGCCTCGGTCACGGTAAAAAGACCTACCGATAGGGAATACCACCGATGTGAGGCGCAAGACGCTTCCTTGGTTCGCAATTCGCTTTTAGAGGGAGAGTTCGTGCAGGCAATCGTGTTGGTCGGCGGCGAGGGAACGCGGCTGCGGCCGCTCACGTTCGGAACACCGAAACCGATGGTGCCGCTCATGAACGTGCCGTTTCTCGCGCGCACGCTCGAGCGTTTGTACGATGCCGGCATTTGCGACGTGATTCTGCCCGCAGGGTACATGCCGCAGGCAATCACCGATTACTTCGGCGACGGCTCAGACTTCGGGATGAAAATCACGTACGTGATCGAGGACGAGCCGCTCGGCACCGCGGGCGCAATCAAAAACGTCGAGCAGCATATTCACGGACCGTTCTTCGTACTCAACGGCGACGTGCTGACGAGCCTCGACTTGCAAGCGATGATCGACTACCACAACGCCAAGGGTGGTCTCGGCGTGCTGCACCTCATCAAAGTGGAAGATCCCTCGGCCTTCGGCTGCGTCGTGCACGACGCCGACGGACGCATCTCGCAATTCGTCGAGAAGCCGCCCAAAGGCAGCGAACCGACGGACGAGGTCAACGCCGGTACGTATTTGCTTGAAAAAGCGGTGCTCGACATGATTCCGCCGGGGCGCAACGTCTCGATTGAACGCGAGACCTTTCCGAAGATTCTTGCGGACGATCACGCGCTATATGCGTACACGACTGCCGACTACTGGATAGACCTCGGCCGGCCCGAACATTATCTCAGCGCGCATCGCGATATTCTTTCAGGCGCGATGCCGCTCAAACTCGAGCCCGGCGTGAACGGGCCGGGTTCGCACAAGGTGTATCCCGAGAACATCATTCCGCCCGTGCACATCGCCGTCGACGTGCAAATCGATCCGTCCGCAAAGGTCGGCCCAAACGTCGTACTCGGCGAAGGATGCGTCGTCGGCCCGCGCGCGCGGCTGACGGATTCCGTGCTTTGGGATCACGTCACAGTCGAAGAAGGCGCCGTCATCGACGAATCGATCCTGGCCAGCGGCGCGCGAGTCGGCAAAAGTGCGATCGTGAGCCGCGGGAGCGTCGTCGGACACGACGCAGTCATCGAGCCCGGCGCGGTGCTTCCCGAGGGCGCGCGAGTCGGCCCGACAGCTCCGACCGCCGCCCGCTAGCCCGAAATAGAAGGCAAGCGGCCGCAACCCCCGGGCTGTTTCGCAGGTTTATCCTTTTACGGGCAACGGGTATAAATTGCTCGTCCGTTGCAGGGGGGTAGCCGCCAGCTTTGCCCGCCTGCCCTAGCACGCATTCGCATTTCGCTCCCAGCTGGCGTTTGGAGATCTTGGTGATAGGGAGACCCTCAGACACGCTCGCCGTGGTCTCTGTTCCGCGCACCCTCTTCCTCGGCTCGTTCCCGCCGCGGGAATGCGGAATCGCGACCTTTACGAAGGACGTGGTCGACTCGTTCGACCGCGCTTTCCATACGAGCAGCGAAATTATCGCGATTGACGAGCCGGGCGGCGACGTGCGCCAATACGGTCCGGAAGTCGTGGCGCGTCTGAAACAAGATTCGCGCGAGTCGTACGCCGACGTTGCCGCGATCGTGAACGCGCATCCCGCCGAAGTGCTGAACATTCAGCACGAATACGGACTGTTCGGCGGCGAGCGCGGCGAGTGGCTGATCGATCTCGTGCAAGCGGCCGAAAAGCCGGTGGTGCTCACGCTGCATACGGTGCTGCCGGAGCCCGACGAAGTGATGCTGCGCGTCACGCGCGATCTGTGCCGGTTTTCGACGAGCGTCGTCGTGCTCTCGGAAACGGGACGCGATTTGCTCAATCGTGTCTATCGCATCGATCCCAAGCTCGTGCGCGTCATCCATCACGGCGTTCCGGACGTCCCGTTCCGGGAAACCGGACCGTTCAAAGCGTCGTTCGGCATCGGCCAGCGCACGGTAATCTCCACGTTCGGTCTCATCAACCGCGGCAAAGGTTTGGAATACGCGATCGACGCGATGCGCGACGTCGTCAAACGCCATCCCGAAACGCTCTACCTGATATTGGGGGAAACGCATCCGGTCGTGCGCCGCCAAGAAGGCGAATCGTACCGCGAATCGCTGCAGGAAATGGTGCGCGACTTCGGTTTGCAGCACAACGTCCAGCTCATCGACAAGTATCTCGACTTCGACGAGTTGGTCAGCTATCTCGAAGCAACGGACATTTATCTCACGCCGTACCTGAACCCGACGCAAATCGTCAGCGGCACGCTCGCCTATGCGGTGGGCTGCGGCAAAGCGATTGTGTCGACACCGTACCTGTACGCCGAGGAAGTGCTCGCGAATCATCGCGGCTTTTTGTGCAACTTCCGTGACGCGAAATCGATCTCGCAGCTCGTCAACGCGCTGCTCGACGATCCAGCGTTGCGCCGCGCTACCGAGCGCCGCGCGTACCGGTTCGGACGCCAGATGACGTGGCCGCACGTGGCCGCCGAATACGGCAAACTCTTTGCGGAACTGGCACCGCAAGAAATGGAGCTCATCCATTCTGCCTGAACTCGATCACCTGATCGCGCTCACCGACGACGTCGGCGTCATCCAGCACGCCGTGGAAGACGTGCCGAATCGCTCGACGGGGTATTGCACGGACGACGTCTCGCGCGCGTTCATGGCCGTGCTCGCGAAGCTCGAAATCGACCCGACGGACGCCACCGCGGAGCGCATGGCGACGATTTATCTTTCGTTCCTGCACGACGCGCAGCTGCCGGACGGGCGCTTTCACAACTTCATGAGCTACGAGCGCACCTGGCTCGATGCCGTTGGAACGCACGACTCGGTCGGGCGCGCACTGTGGTCGCTAGGCTACGGCATGCGCTACGGCTCGCACGGATCGTGGAAGCGCGTCAGCCGAAGGCTGTTCGGCAAAGGGCTGCAGGCACTGGAGTGGCTGCAGTACCCGCGCGCGCAAGCCTACGCGGCCATCGGTCTTTCGCACGCATGTGAATCGAGCATTGCCGACGGCGACCTGCCGCAATATCGCGCAATGCTGCGCACGTTGGCGGAGCAGCTGAAGGAACGCTATCTGGAAGTTCGCGACGCCGATTGGCACTGGTTCGAAAACGTCATGACGTACGACAACGCGCGTCTGTGCGAAGCGGTCATGCGCGCGGGTTTGATGCTGGCAGACGACGAGCTGATTACCGTCGGCCTGCGCACGTTCGAGTTCTATCGCAACGTAACCGTCGAAGGCGGCGTGTTCGTGCCTATTGGAAATGAGGGCTGGTATCATCGAGGCGGAACGCGTCCGCGCTATTGCCAGCAACCGCTGGAGGCGGTTTCGTTGATTGATGCCGCGCTCGTGGCACATGACGCTACCGGTGATCCGGCGTATCGCGCTACCGCCCAAATCGGCCTTGACTGGTATCACGGCCGCAACACCCGCGGCATCGTGATGGCGCGCGACGGCGGCTGCTTGGACGGCTTGAACGAGAGCTCGGTGAACATGAACATGGGTGCCGAATCGACGCTTGCGTATCTGGTCGGCGCATACGCAATGGCGGCGCGGCCCGCCAAGGCCCTCACGATCGCGCGCTAGCGCGGCGATTTTTGTCGCAATTATCGCCCCTCGCATGTGTGGGGGGCGATTTTTGTCTCGGTGGCGAAAGTATACATGTGATGATCCTGGAGACCGAATCCCTTAACGACGTGCAATCCGCGGCCGTTCGCTACGCGAATGGTCCCTGTTTAATTTTTGCCGGCGCCGGAAGCGGCAAAACGCGCGTGCTCACGCACCGCATTGCCTATTTGCTCAGCGAACTCGAGGTTGCGCCGGATCGCATCCTCGCCGTGACGTTCACGAACAAGGCCGCAGGCGAAATGAAAGCGCGCCTCGAGCGCATGGTCGGTGCACAAGGGCGCGATATATGGGTCGGGACATTTCATTCGATGTGCGTGCGCATGCTGCGCCGCGACGGCGCGCGCGCCGGCATCTCGTCGAACTTCGCGATCATCGACGAAGCCGACCAACGTTCCCTCATCAAAGAGATCATCGCCGATCTCGACTACGACGAGCGTCAGATAACGCCGGGCGCCGCGCTTGCCGAGATTAGCAAAGCCAAGAACGCCCTCATCTGGCCGGATCAGTACCACGAGAAGAACGCGTCGTTCCTCGGCGAGCGCTTCGGCAACGTGTACGCCGAGTATCAGCGGCGCCTAGCCGAGTCCAACAGCCTCGACTTCGACGACCTCATCGTGCGGACGATCGACCTGTTCGAAAAAGACGAAGCGACGCGCACGAAGTGGCAGAAGAAGTTCCAGTACATCCTGGTGGACGAATACCAGGACGTCAACTTCGCGCAGTACCGCTTCATTGCGATTCTCGGTGAGAAGCACAAGAACGTGACGGTGGTCGGCGACGACGACCAGTCCATCTATTCGTGGCGCGGCAGCGACTACCGCATGATTCTTCGCTTCGAGCACGATTTCAACGGCGCGAAGGTCTTTACGCTCGAGCAGAATTACCGCAGCACGCAGACGATTTTGGACGCTGCGAACGCGCTGGTTTCCAACAACAAGCATCGCCAGACCAAGAAGCTCTTCACCAAACGCAAAGAAGGCGAGAAGATTACGGCGTTCGGCGCGGACACCGAACGTTCCGAAGCGCGCTACGTCGTCGAGAAGGTCAAGGAACTCGTGCGTGAAGGCGCAGCGTACCGCGACTTCCTCGTGCTGTACCGCACCAACGCGCAGTCGCGCGTGTTCGAAGAAGCGCTGATTGCCGAAGGCATTCCGTACCGCGTCGTCGGCGGCGTCGGTTTCTACGCGCGCGCCGAGATCAAAGACGTCGTTTCGTATCTGCGCTACATCGAGAATCCGTCCGATGCCATCGCCTTCAAGCGCATCGTCAACGTGCCGCGCCGCAGCATCGGCCAGCAGACCCTCGCGAGTCTGGTGACCGCTGCAAATCACGCGCACATGTCGGTGGGCGAGGCGATTTTCGACAAGGAACTGCTCAAGCGCGCCGTCCCGAAGAAAACCAAGGAACTCGAGCGCTTCGCCGAGCTGATTCAAACGCTGCGCGCGCGGGTGAAAGAGTACAGCCTTGCCGACCTGCTGATCGCGGTGATGGAAGAGTCCGGCTACGTGCGCGAGCTGCGCAACGAAGACACCGCCGACGCGCGCACGCGCCTAGAGAACCTGCAAGAGCTCGTCGGCGTGGCGCGCGAGTATCAGGAGAACGAACCGGACGCCACCCTTTCGTCGTTTCTGGCGAACATCGCGCTCATCAGCGATTTGGATACGCTCGATCCCGATTCGTCGTACGTGACGCTGATGACGCTGCACGGCGCGAAAGGTCTCGAGTTTCCGAACGTCTTCCTGACCGGTCTGGAAGAAGGCGTGTTCCCGCATTCGCGCGCGCTGGTCGACATGACCGAGCTCGAAGAAGAGCGCCGCCTCGCGTACGTCGGTGTGACGCGCGCGATGGATCGCTTGTACCTCTCGTATGCTGAGCGCCGCACGCTGTTCGGCAACACGTTCGCGCATCCGAAGTCGCGTTTTCTCGAAGAAATGCCGCAGGTCGAACTGCTCGGCGGCGTCGTGCTGCCGCGTCCGGCGGGCGGACGCTGGCGCGAAGTTTCGATTCACGAAACGGCCGGCGCAGGCATGAACATGAACCTGAAAAAGGGCGATCGCGTGCGCCATCCCAAGTGGGGTGAAGGCACGATCGGCGACGTAGTCGGCGCCGGCGGCGATGGTCTGGTGACCATCGACTTCCCGAATGTCGGGCAGAAGATGGTCATGCTCAAGTACGCACCGCTAGAGAAGGTCTAGCCCATTGTCATCGTGAGGTATCGAACGACCCCGAGCGAAGTCGAGGGGAATGCCTAGGGTCGCGATTTCCGGAGCGCTGGGACGCATGGGGCGGCTGGCGTGCGAAACGGTGAAATCCGCACCGGACCTGCAGTACGCCGGCGGCTACGCGCGGACAAGTCTTCCAGACGAACATATCTACGATGACCTGGAGCGATTGCTGGTCGAGCAAAAGCCCGAGGTGATCGTCGATTTCACCGCGCGTCCGGCAACGCAGCATGCGGCTCGCACCGCGCTCGAACTCGGCGTCTTTCCCGTCATCGGTTCGAGCGAGTGGAACGACGAGGAGCGAGAAGAACTCGGCGCGCTGTGCGATGCGCTCGATATGGGAGCGCTGCTGGTTCCGAACTTTGCCATCGGCGCAGTGCTGATGATGCGATTCGCACAAGAGGCGGCACGATTTTTCCCCACCATCGAGATCGTCGAGCTGCACCGCGCCGAAAAGCGCGACAAGCCGAGCGGAACCGCGGCTGCCACGGCGGCCAGAATCAAGGCGAACGGCGGACCCGCCGACGTCCCGATTCATAGCGTTCGCCTTCAGGGGCTGCTCGCGCATCAGGAAGTGCTGTGCGGGAGCGCCGGTGAGCTGCTCACGATTCGCCACGATTCACTCTCGCGCGAATCCTTCGCGGCCGGTATACTGTTTGCAATTCGCAACGCAGCGGCATTGAAAGGTCTGCACGTGGGTTTGGACGCCATTCTCGATAGCACGCCGGGTCACCGTCCTTGAAAGTCGCGGTAGTCGGCGCTACCGGCGTTGTCGGCGAGACCATTCTCCGCGTTTTGGACGAACGGCGTGTGCCGGTCGACGACGTCGGCCGTTTTGCCTCGCGCACGCGCGGCGAGGTTTTGGAAACGACGCCCGAAGCGCTCGCACAGTACGACGCCGTATTTTTTGCGAGTTCGGAAGACGCAAGTGAAAAATACGCCCCGCCGCTCGTGCAACGCGGCGCGGTCGTCATCGACAACAGTTCCACGTTTCGCATGCGCGACGGCGTACCGCTCATCGTTCCGGAGGTCAACGCGCACGCGCTGCGCCCGGAACACCGGCTGTTTCCCATAGGAAATTGCACGGCGATCATTTTGTGCGTTGCGCTCGCGCCGGTCCGCGGCACGGCAGGGCTCTCGAGCGTGCGCGTCGCGACGTATCAAGCGATTAGCGGCGCGGGCCGCGCCGCGCTCGAAGAGTTCGACCGCGGTGAAGGCAACGTCGTTCGCAACGTCGTCCCGCAAATCGGCAGCTTCGGCGAAGACGGCTATACCGGCGAAGAGCTGAAAGTCGCCGCCGAAACGCGCAAGATTCTCGAATTGCCGCAGCTGCCCGTCTTTGCAACGGCCGTGCGCGTACCGGTACGCACCGCGCATTCCGAAGCCGTGTTTTTCGAAACCGCGCGCGATACTAGCGTCGAGGAACTCGCCGCGGCCTTCGAACGAGCGCCGGGCGTGGTATTCCACCACGACGGCATCGTGACGCCGCGCGACGTCGAAGGCACGGATCTCGTCCACGTCGGCCGCCTCCGCATTTGTCATGATGACGCACAGCGTCATCCTGAGGTATCGAAGGACCCCGAGCGTGTCGAGGGGCGCCAGTTCCAAATGTGGATCGTCGGCGATCAACTACGCAAAGGCGCGGCAACCAACGGCGTGCAAATTTTAGAACTCGTGATGTCCCTTCGACAGGCTCAGGGTCTTTCGACAAGCTCAGGATGACAATGCGAACAATCGTCGTTTTAAAATTCGGCGGTACGTCCGTGGCGACGGCAGAGTTGCGGGACGTTGCGGTAGCACGTTTGCGCGAAGAACTCGATCGCGGAAAT
>DATGJX010000189.1:0-3381 GCA_035294905.1 Vulcanimicrobiaceae bacterium
GTTCACCGTCGCCGGCTCCGGTGGCAACGCTGCTGATCGAGTCGAAGGGCGTCACCATGCCGCTGAAGCTGGCCGTGCGCACGCTGACGTTCAAGCCGTTCATTCCGCCCGTGCAAATTCTGCAGTCGGCGATCATCCCGCCGCTGAACGTCGATCAGCAGAAGAATCACGGATTGGCTATTGAGTACGCGCAAAACGGCAGCGTGCTGCTGCTGTCGCAATGGCCGCGCGCGGGCTTCGCGGTTCCGCCGCCGGTGCTCGGAACGCGCGTGTGCGAACCGGTCTCCTACAAGAGCGACGGCCTGCTGTGGGCTACACGCAACGGCCTAGTGATGACGCTTCAGCCGGATGGGCGCGTTCCGGCAGCGCGCATCGTGCGCGAATCGCGGCGGCTGTTGCGGCTTGGCGCGTGCGGAGAGTCCCGCTAGGACTCTTCGCCGCCCTCCTCGGTCCCGAGCTGTTTTTTCGCCTCGGCAATCAGCTTCTTGACCTTCTGACCGCCCTTGTGACCGATTTCCTCGTAGAAGTCGGCGCCATATTTTTCCTTGACGACCTTGCCGCCTTTTTGACCGATGCTCTCGTAGAACTCGACCCCATGCCTTTGGCGGGTCGCTTGGCCTCCCTTGCGGCCGATCTCTTCGTAAAAGCCCGATCCATAGCGGTCCCGGACCGTATTGCCGCCTTTTTTGCCGGCCTCACGTACCGACATCTCGCCACCTGGCTGCTTGTCGTCCGGCTCGCCTTTGGTGGGTTTTGCCATTAGTAGACCCCGGTGGAAAAGAAAAAAAGGGTTAGGACGTCTTGCGTTTCAGTTTTTGGCCGCCTTTTTGGCCAATAACTTCATAGAAGGACGGACCGTACTTCTCTTTGGTTGCTTCGCCGCCCTTACGGCCGATAGCCTCGTAGAATTCAGTCCCGTACTTGGCTTTGACCCGTTCGCCGCCACGCTTGCCTGCTTCGCGGACGGTCATGCCGCCGCCGGGACCCTGCGAATTTTCTTGAACTGCCATGCTAGTTTCAACACCTCGACTTGAGAAATGTCACGGACTAAATACCCACTCGACCGCCTGTTAAACGAAGCAGCAGACAGGACTATCGCTTTTTGATCTCGACGGTGCTTGAAAATGCCGCGATCGTCGACGGCATGGGACATTTTGCTTATACCACGGATATCGGAATTGCCGGCGATCGCATCGCCCTGATCGGTGATTTGCGCGAGCGCGACGCGTTGGTACGTATTGACTGCAGCGGCAAAACGATCGCGCCGGGCTTCATCGACACGCATTCGCACAGCGACGAACTTTGGCTCACGCTTCCGCGTTGCGACGGCAAGATCGCGCAAGGCGTTACCACCGAAATCGGCGGCAACTGCGGCACGTCGGTCCCCCCGCTCGAGATCGACGACTTTTTTCACGATGTCGAACGCAATGGCGTCGCGCTCAACGTAGCCACGCTCGTCGGATTGGGCACGACGCGGCGCATGATCGCGGGCGAGGATCCGCGGCGGTTGGAACGCGAGGAAATCGAAGCGCAGGCGCGCATCGTTCGCCAGGCGTGCGAGCAGGGCGCAATCGGGGTTTCCAGCGGACTCATTTACCCGCCGTCGATGTACGCGGACACCCATGAACTCGCCGCGATGGCTGCGGCCGCGCGCGAGGCGAACGCGCCGCGCTATGCGACGCACATGCGCAGCGAGAGCGACGAGCTGCTGGCGGCCGTCGATGAGGCGATCGAGATCGGGCAGCGCGCGCAGGTGTTGGTGCAGTGCTCGCATCACAAGGCGGCCGGCAAGAAGAACTGGGGCAAGGTGCATCAGTCGCTCGAGCGCATCGATCGCGCGCGCAGGCACGATACCGCCGTGTATTGCGACGTCTATCCGTACGTTGCGAGCTGGACGGAGCTGGCGACGATTCTTCCGGCGCAGGTTCGTCACGGCGGCGTCGATGCGACACTCGAACGCTTGAGCGATCCCGAAAGCGCGACCGCGATCGCACTCGCGCTGCAGTTGAAGCACGCGGACGAGTGGCACGATATGTTGATCACCGAAGCGGCGAGCGCGAAGAATGCGCAGCTCGCCGGTATGCGCATGGACGAGATCGCGCGCGCGTGGCGGCTCTCTCCAGCGGCCGCCGCAATCCGTCTTTTACGTGAAGAGCGCCTGGACGTCGGCGCGATGTTCTTCAAGATGTGCGAGGACGACGTCGCAACGGTGCTGTCGGCGGATTTTTGCTGCATCGGCAGCGACGCGTCAATTCGCGCTTTGGACGGCCCCACCGCGCGCGGCGTGCCGCACCCGAGAACGTTCGGTACGTTCCCGCGCGTTTTCGGGCGCTTCGTGCGTGGGCGCCAAACGCTGGATTTGGTCGAAGCGGTTCGCCGCATGACCGCACTGCCCGCAAGCATTTTCGGCCTGCGCGAACGCGGAACGATCGCAGCCGGCAACTATGCCGACCTCGTCGTGTTCGACGCAAATGCGATTCGGGATACGGCGACGTACGAAGCGCCGTATCAATTCCCGATTGGCATCGAGCACGTTTTCGTCAGCGGGCGTGCCGTACTGCTCCACGGCACTTTTACAAACGAGCGCCCCGGCCGCGTGCTGCGCGGCGGCGCTTAAGTGCCTGTTTGTCCGCCGGCATGGAAAACGTATTTGATGATGAACCGATGCAGCGTTTGCGCGGCGGCAGGCGTGCCGTATTCGAGATAGAGGTAGTCCTCGTTGACGAAACGCTGCTGATACAGCAGTGAAAGGTTCGTGCCCGGTTCCGCGAAACCGCCGGTACCGTTGATGCCGCGCAGTTGCACGCCGAACGACGCATAGCTTCCGATGGATCGCAAAAACGTGAAGCGGCGAAGCCACTGTGAGTTTTGGATGGGTCCGCCGGCGCGCGCGCGTTCGATGTTTCCGTCGTATTCGAACGACAGGGCGTACGGCCCGAACACGCGCTGATCGATGAACTGCGTCTGCTGCACGTAGCCGCCGGCGAACGGTCCCCATGTGTACGCAACCGTCAGCGGCTCCGGCGTGCCCTGCCGGTAGCCGAGCTGAATTTGCCGGCGATTGAACCATTGAATGACGCCGGGCGACGTCTGCAGCTCGCTTGGGCCGAAGAAGCCCTGGAGCGACAGCAGATCCTTGAACTGCACGTTGTAAAACGCGTTGACGTCGGCCTCGCGAACGCTCCCGTCGGACGCGAGATAGCGATCGCCGAAGACGTTCAAGCTGTACGACAGGAGCGGACTGCTCGTCGAACCCGTGCCCGCGTATCCGAGCTTTACCGCCGGACCGCGCGCATCCGAAACCGCCGTGTAGCCGTCTGCGGGGTCGTATCCGGCGCTGGTGTCGCGATAGTAGACGATTGCGGTGAAATGCTGGTTCTG
>DATGJX010000190.1:0-13828 GCA_035294905.1 Vulcanimicrobiaceae bacterium
ATCGAAGTGCGGTACTCGCGTCCCGACGGCGGATCCTACAACGATCCGCTCGAGTACGCGCCCATCGACGTGGCGATAAATTCACTGATCAGATTGTGCGGCGCAACACGCGTGGGCGGAGCACCCGACATCGTGCTCTACGTGCGCGTTCCGCGCCCGACCGCCCAGGAAGACTCCGCGCTGCTCGGCGCGATTCAAAACGACGAAAGCGCCGGCACGCCGGTCGCCTTTGCCGACTTGACGTTTCTCGAGAATTCGTTCGCCGATCAGTCGCGTTTCGCCGAACAGCTGCTCAGCACGGGAGCGGCCGCGAAGCTCGATGCGTATTCGTCTTGGAACACGAACGCAAACACCGTCGGGACGGCAATCGCCGAGGCGATCGCCGCGGGCGCGGGCCGGCGCGCGGGAACGTACAATGCGCTCGCGCACCGTGAGTTTACGTTCAATCGCATGCTCGACGATTACGCGTTTCACGATTACGTGCGCCCGCAATTGAACACCGCACTCAACGACGAAGGCATCGCCGACCACACGTATCTGCTTCCGGAACAAGCGGCGCCCATCGCGCAGATCGACAGCGCGGCGCTGTGGAATCGCGGCGAAGCGCTGCTTTCGCAGCTCGATCCCGGTTACCACATCGCCGCGATGAACGTGACGCTGCCCTGGGACCGCACGTTCGAAACCGAAATCGACGCCGCCCTCGCACCAAACCTTTGATCCCCCCTATGTCATCCTGAGGTATCGAAGGACGCCGAGCCCTCGACGCCGCTCAGGACAGGCTCCTTCGAGGCTTTGCGGCAGGTAAATCGGGTGCCCCTCGACTTCGCTCGGGGTGGTTCGATACCTCACCATGACAACGCTACGCGTCACCGCGAACAACGCTACGGGTCGACGCTACGCGTCACCATGACAACGCTACGCTTCACCGTGACATAGCGTTAGTGTACGAGGTTTTGTGCTAGGACGAACTGCACGCCCTCGGCCTGCAGCTTCGGATAGAGATCGCGAATCGCGGCGAGGGTTGTCGGCTTCGGGTGGCCGATGGCGATCGCCGAGCCGTCGCGTTTGGCGATGTCGACCGCGCGCTCGAGCATCGACTCGGTGTACGCGACGCTGGCTTGGTTATCGAGGAAAACGTCGCGCTTTGCATTCGGTACGCCGTCGTCTTGGGCTATCGTCTGGCCGACGCTTTTCGCGTTCGTGCGCGAGTCGACGAAAAACAGTCCGTGCGCTTTCATCACCGCCATCACGTCTTTCATCACACGCTCGTCGGCGCTGGCTTCGCTGCCTTCGTGATTGTTTGCGCCTTTGGCGAGCGGCACTTGTGCGACGTCGTCTTCCGTTTGTCTGGTCACCTCGTCGTCAGTCATCGCGTCCTTGATCTCGCCGGGTCCGGGATAGATGTGCGAGAGCGGTTCCATCGGCAGGTGCAGCATCACGCCTTTGCCGGCGTCTTCGGCTTCCTGCGCGATGCGTTCGGTGTAGCGCACGTGCGGAAGAACGGAGACGGTCAGCGGAATCGGCAGCGCGATCAATGCTTGCTCGGTGTCGAGCCATTGTCCGCAATCGTCGATGATGATCGCGAGTTGCACGCCGCCGGAACCCTTCGGCGAGGGGGCCGGTGCGGGCGAAAGCGCCGGGGCGGCGGAGGCGGCGGGCGACGCGGTAGGCGACGCGGCAGGCGACGCTGTAGGTGCAACGGGAGAAGGCGACGGCGTGATCATCGCGACGGGATGATTGCGAATCGGTGCGTGATGCGCGCGCGGATAGATTGCCCACGCGACCAACGCAAGCAGTACGACTGCAACGAGAACCAGCGGAGCGCCGTTAGCGCGACGTTTGCGCGATCGCTTTCGGGCCATGTGCGGGTTTTCTCGGCGCGCGGTTATTTTTCCGGTTGGCAGAGTTCAATCAACACACCCGCAGTGCTCTTGGGATGCAAGAACGCGATGAGGTTTCCATGAGCACCTTTGCGCGGATGTTCGTCGATGAGCCGCACACCCGCTGCTTTGAGGCGGTCGAGTTCTGATTGCAGGTTTGCGACACGGTAAGCAGTGTGGTGCAACTTCGTCTGCGCCTCTCCGCGAAATTTCGCAATCGACGATGATTCGTCGAGTGGGCGAAGCAGTTCGATGACGGAGTCTCCGGCCTGCAGACCGACGGCTTCAATGCCTTGGTCCGCAACGGTTTCCCGGTAGACTTGTTTGAAGCCAAGGGTGTTGACGTAGAGGTCGATGGTGCGCTCGAGATCCTTGACGACGATGGCGACGTGGTCGATGAGCACTTAGGCGACGACCTCCGGCGCGCGGTAGACGCCGAACACGTCGCGCAACACGTTGCAAACCTCGCCTAGCGTCGCTCCCCCGTCGACGGCGTCGATGAAAAGCGGCATGAGGTTCTCGCCGCCGAGCGCTGCGCGCCGAACCTCGCTCAGGCGCCGCTCGACGAGCGCGATATCGCGCGAGGCGCGAAAGGCGTTCAGCCGCGCGACTTGGTCGTGCTCGACTGCGTCGTCGACGCGTTGCAGCGGAATCGTCACCTTCTCGCTGCCCGGCTCGGCGAATTTGTTGACGCCGACGACGACCTGTTCGCCGTTTTCGATGGCCTGCTGGGCTTGGTACGCCGAATCTGCGATGCGCGACTGCATCCAGCCCGTTTCGATGGCGGCGATGCTCCCGCCCAACTCGTCGACTTCGCGGATGAGCGCCTGCGCGCGATCGATGAGTTCGTTCGTCAACGTTTCCACGTAGTACGAGCCTGCGAGCGGATCGACGACGTCCGTAACGCCGCTTTCGTATCCGATGATCTGCTGCGTGCGCAGCGCGAGTTTCGCTGCGTCGGCCGTCGGCAGCGCGAGGGCTTCGTCCTTGCCGTTGGTGTGCAGAGACTGCGTTCCGCCCAGCACCGCCGCGAGTGCTTGCAGCGTCACCCGCACAACGTTGTTTTCCGGCTCTTGCGCGGTGAGCGTCGAGCCGGCGGTCTGCGTGTGGAAGCGCAGCATCTGCGAACGAGGGTCTTTGCAGCCGAACTCGTCGCGCGTGATATGCGCCCACACGTAGCGCGCGGCGCGAAACTTGGCAATCTCTTCGAACAAATCGTTGTGCGCGTTCCAGAAGAAGGAGAGGCGAGGCGCAATTGCATCGAGATCGATGCCCGCGTCTCGCGCCGCGCGTAAATACGCTTTGCCGTTGGAAAGAGTGAACGCGATTTCTTCCAACGCCGTCGAGCCGGCTTCGCGAATGTGATACCCGGATATCGAGATCGTGTTCCACTGGGGCACTTCGCGAGCGCAGTACGACATGACATCGGTCACTAGGCGCATCGACGGCTTGGGCGGATAAATGTACGTCCCGCGCGCGACGTATTCTTTGAGCACGTCGTTCTGAATCGTGCCGCCTAATTTTGCGAACGGAATGCCGCGGCGCCGCGCGACTGCGAGCAGCATCGAAAGAATGATCGAGGCCGGCGCGTTGATCGTCATGGATACGGTGACGTGGTCGAGCGGTATGCGATCGAAGAGCGTCTCCATGTCGGCGACGCCGTCGATTGCTACGCCGACCTTTCCGACTTCGCCGCGCGCCTGCGGTGCATCGGAGTCGTAGCCTAACTGCGTCGGCAGATCGAAAGCGACCGACAACCCGGTGGTTCCGTGTTTGAGCAGGTACCGGTAGCGCGCGTTCGATTCGGCGGCGGTTGCAAAGCCTGCGTATTGACGCATCGTCCACAACCGGCCCCGATACATGTCTTTCCGCACGCCGCGCGTAAACGGGAAGTGCCCCGGCGCGCCGGCGCCGTGGGAACGTCCTTCGGGCTGTTCGTAGACGGGTTTCAGCGGGATTCCGCTCGAGTTCTCACTCCGGGCCATCGGCTCCGGGACTTCGACGCAAGGGTGGATTCATCCGTGGCGAAGTTTTCCCGCATGGCGAGAGAGGATGCGTCTATGCTCACGACCCTTGATTTTTCGCCGGTTCGGCAGTTCGTGACCGCTCTCGAGCGGCGCGACTTCGAGACGCTTCAGCAGGCGCTCAGCGATACCGTACGCTTCCGCGCGCTCATTCCGCCGGGGCTGCGCGAATTCGAGGGTGCCGCCGACTCGCGCGCCGTCATCGAACGCTGGTTCGGCGATGCGGACGTTTTCGAAATGGAATGCTCCTCAATCGGTTCGGTCGGAGGCAGGGTGCAGGCGCACTACCGCATTCGCTTGCGAGAGCGAGGCGAGTGGAGTGCATGCGAACAGCAACTCTTTGCGGACGTCGAGCTCGGGAAAATCGTCGCAATCGATTTACTCTGCTCCGGCTTCGTTAGACTCTAATAATGGTGGCAGCCGATTATGCAAAGGCCGTGGCCTATTTGGATCGTGACCGGCTTCCCGCGTACGTTTCGTTCGTCGAACAAGCTTGGGCGCGCGGCATCGGCGGTGATAGCGAGGCGCCGCAGCGCATCTACGTGCGGATTTCGGACGGCTCGATTGTCGAGGGCACACCTCCGGCAAACGCGCATGTCGTGCAGACGAACAATGCAGACAGCGACAATCCGTTCCGCAAACACCCTTTTTTCGATCCGCAATGTTACGTCCCGAAGAGTGAAAATCCAACGCAGTGGAACGGGCAGCCCGCCGTGCGTTTCGAACTACAAGCGACGTGCGATCAGGATAGCGGCATCAGCGAATTGTATGCCGATCCGCAGACGCTGCGGCCGATTGCCGTCGACGGTACGATGACGGACACGGGCGACTCGCACATGACCGTCGCAATCGAACTGCGCTACGCGACGACTGGCCCGTATACGGTGCGCGGAGGCAGGCCTCGAAACCCAACTAGTCGACAGTCACGAGCGGAGACTGCGCTTCGACCGTATCGCCCGTGGCGATGTGTACCTTCGATGCGACTCCCGCTTTATGCGCGCGGATCTCATTCATCATCTTCATCGCCTCGATTACCGCGACCACCTGACCTTCGCGCACGGTATCGCCTTGCTTGACGGCAATTTCGACGACGACGCCGTGCATCGGTGACGCCACGTCGTTGCCGCTCGAAGCAACTGCGCGTTTCTTGTGCGCAATGCGCGGCGCGGCTTTTCCCGCGGCGGCCGGACGCGACGTGCCGTTCGGGATGTCGATGAGGCGAACGCGATAGAGTTTGTCGTTGACTTCTACGCGTATCGTTTCCACAGAGTTGTCATGCTGAGGTATCGAAGCATCGCCGAGCGAAGTCGAGGCGCCCGTTGCTCCGGCACTGCCGTTTTGCGAGTACAATTCGGCGGCGAACGCTTCGAGTGTCGCCGTGCCGTAGCTCGCATCCTGAACGGGGCGATGGTCGCACAGTGCGCGCAGCAGCGGCAGCGTCGTGGGCACGCCGCCGATCTCGTATTCACCGATTGCGCGGCGCAGCCGCGCGATGGCCTCCGCGCGCGTCGGCGCCCAGACGACGAGCTTCGCAATCATCGAATCGTAGTCGGCCGTTATCGTGAAACCGGGATAAGCGGCGGAGTCGATGCGAACGCCCGGACCCGCGGGCTCGCGATACGACGTGACCCTGCCCGGGGCCGGCCGAAAATTGTGTGCCGGGTCTTCGGCGTTCACCCGCCCTTCGATAGCGACGCCGCGAAAGACGATCGCCGATTGATCGTAGCCGAGCGGCTCGCCCGATGCAACGCGAATCTGCTCTCGAATCAAGTCGAGGCCGCTGATCATTTCGCTGACCGTGTGCTCGACTTGAATGCGTGTGTTCATCTCCAAGAAGAAGAAGTTGTCGCCGCTGACCAGGCACTCGATGGTTCCGACGCTGTCGTACCCGATCGCTTTCGCCGCTCGGATGCCCGCCTTGCGTATGCCTTCGCGAACCTTTTGCGAAATCGACGCCGGCGCTTCTTCCCAGAGCTTCTGATGCCGGCGCTGCAGCGAACAGTCGCGTTCGCCGACGTGCAAAACGGTGCCGTGTTTGTCCGCGAGCACTTGCAGTTCAACGTGTTTCGGATTTTCGAGATACC
Source organism: Vulcanimicrobiaceae bacterium (assembly GCA_035294905.1). Lineage (GTDB taxonomy): Bacteria > Vulcanimicrobiota > Vulcanimicrobiia > Vulcanimicrobiales > Vulcanimicrobiaceae > DATGJX01. The sequence goes on from DATGJX010000190.1 coordinate 5,989, forward strand.
GCTCGGCGTAAATCGTGCCGTTTTTGAAATACGCTTCGGCTTCGCGCTGCGCGGTTGCAAGCGCCGAGCCCAACTCCTCCATCGTGCGCGCGACTTTCAAACCTTTGCCGCCGCCGCCGCCCGACGCTTTGAGCGCCAGCGGTAAGCCATATCGTTTTGCGGCATCGCGCGCACCCTTCTCGTCGGCGATTGGTTCGGTGCCGCCGGGAACCACCGGAACACCCGCTTTGACCATCGCTTGCCGAGCGCGCACCTTGTCGCCCATCGCGTCGATGGCGTCCGGATGCGGACCGATCCAGGTCAGTCCCGCGGCAATAACCGCGCGTGCAAAGCTCGCGTTCTCCGCGAGAAAGCCGTAACCGGGATGAATTGCCTGCGCGCCCGATCGTTGCGCGACCTGGAGCAGCTTCTCGACGTTGAGATAACTTTGGGATGGCGCCGCCGGCCCGAGCAGGAACGCTTCGTCCGCCATCTGCACGTGCAGCGCGTCACGGTCGATCTCGGAGTAGACCGCAACGGTAGCGATGTCCATTTCGCGCGCGGTGCGAATGACGCGCATTGCGATTTCGCCGCGGTTCGCAATGAGGATCTTTTTAAACATCTAGGGACTCGAGACGTGCCGCGCGCTTCCACTTAGAGGAGCTCTGAGGCGGTTCCGTGGGCTGGGTCTGCAGCGCCTGCAGCGCCGCGATGACCGCGGCCAGTTCTTCGTCCGTCACGTTGCTTGAAAATCCGGAGGATACATTCCGACGACATGATACCCTGCGTCGACGAAATGGACGTCTGCCGTAATGGCCGCAGAGAGATCCGAGGCCAGATATACCGCGGTATTCCCCACGTCGTCTTGCGTGATATTGCGGCGCAGCGGCGCAACCTGCGGAACGACGTCGAGCATCTTGGTGGCTCCCGAGACCTGCCGCATGCTCGCCGTTTTGATCGGCCCGGCGGAGATAGCGTTCACGCGAATCCCGCGGCCGCCGAGATCGTACGCCAAATAGCGCATCGCCGATTCGAGCGCGGCCTTCGCGATGCCCATCAGATTATAGTTTGGCACGATCGTCGTCGAACCGAAATAGGTGAGCGCCATGATTGACGCGCCGTCGTTCAGCTGCTCGCGGAACGCATTCACGAGCGCGAGCAGCGAGTACGCTGAAACGTCGAGGGAAAGTTTGAAGCCATCGCGCGTCGTGTCGTAGACCGTGCCGGCCAAGTCGTTCTTGTCGGCAAAGGCGATACAGTGCACGAGCACGTCGAGGTTGCCGAAGCCGCGCAGCCGTTCGGCGCTCGCGCGCAGCGATTCGTCGCTGGAAACGTCGCACTCCACGACCGGGCCGCCGCCGAACTCGGCAGCAATCTTCTCGACGGAGTCCTTCACCCGCTCGCCTTGATACGTGTATGCGATCTGCGCTCCGTGCGCGTGCATTTGCCGGGCGATGCCCGTAGCGATGGACCACTGATTTGCGACGCCCGTGACGAGCGCTTTCTTTCCTTCTAACAGCTTCACAGCGGCTTGTTATGCCCCTCGACAGGCTCGGGGTCCTTCGACGGGCTCAGGATGACGCTAGAGCGACGACTGAATGTAGGTGAACTTCGCTTCTTGGCAGGCATTGACGGCCATCACGCCGGCCGGCACTGCGAGCGCACCCGGGACGATGCCGTTCATGATGGCAGCGTGGACTTTCTCCACCGGCTGTTTTGACGAATCGGCTATGAAACCGGAGGCGCCCGCTATCGCATTGTGGCAGACGAAAAACGAGGAACCTTTGGATACCAGGCGCTCCACGCTTACGTCGTCCGGATCGCTGCTGGCCGAATGCAGAAACGGATTTCCTTTCCCGAGCGCGATCTTTGCCACGGCATCTCGTTCTTCGGCAGAAGCGTACTTCTGGAATTGTTTGCTGCCAAGAAGCGGGATCAAATACTCGTTCCAGAGCGCGTCGTTGAAAGCCAGTGCGATGGAGAAGCCGTGGTACAGCACCGCCACCGCCTGCATGGCGCCCACCCCTTCCTTGAGATAATTTTCATACGCGTCGATCGAGTTGTTCATGCCGTTCAAAACGTCGGGGACCAGTTTGGTCGCACCAAAGCATTGCTTGTGCTTTACCGGCTTGGCTAGAATCTCGTCGAAGCGCGCGCGATCGAACGTAAACGTCAGCGGCGGCCGTTTTGCTCCCGCTTTCGGCGAAGGCGAGGGTGATGGAGTCGGCGTAGCCGCGTCTGCCAGGGCGGGAGCGAGTGTGAGAAGCGAAGACGCCAGCAGAAAATCCTTACGTGTATTCATGATGTGCTCCATGTAAACGCCCCTGGACGCAGCCTGTCCTGAGCAGCGTCGAGTCATAGTGGGATGTTGCCGTGCTTGCGTTTGGGGCGCTCGACGCGCTTGTTGGAGAGCATGTCGAGGGAAGTTACGATGACGCGGCGAGTCATGTGCGCTTCGATGATGTCGTCCACGTAGCCGCGCTGCGCGGCGATGAACGGGTTCGCGAAGCGCTCGGTGTACATGTCGATGAGTTCCTGCATTTTCGCTTCGGGGTCTTCGGCAGCTGCGATCTCTCGCCGGAAGATCGTCTTCACCGCACCCTCCGCTCCCATCACGGCGATCTCGGCCGTGGGCCACGCGACGTTCACGTCGGCTCGGATGTGTTTGCTCGCCATGACGTCATATGCGCCACCGTACGCCTTGCGCGTGATGATCGTGATCTTCGGCACCGTCGCTTCGGCAAACGCGTAGAGCAGTTTCGCGCCGTGCGTGATGATGCCGCCGTATTCCTGATCCGTTCCCGGCAGAAAGCCCGGAACGTCGACGAACGTGACGAGCGGAATGTTGAATGCGTCGCAAAAGCGCACGAAGCGTGCGGCTTTGATGGAACTTTTTATGTCGAGCACGCCGGCGAGCACGTTCGGTTGGTTGGCCACGATGCCGGCGGTTTGCCCGTTCACGCGCCCGAAACCGGTGACGACGTTCTGCGCGTACAGGGGTTGAATTTCGAAGAAGTCGCCGTTATCCAGCACCGGCAAGATGACGTCGTGCATGTCGTACGGTTTGTTGGGTGAGTCCGGTACGATGTCATCCAACTCCATCACCATGCGTTGCGGATCGTCCTCGCACGCGTAGCGCGGCGGATCGTCGAGATTGTTCTGCGGAATGTACGAGAGCAGCGTCTTCGTCATCGCGAACATCTCGTCTTCATCGGCGGCGGTCAGGTGTGCGACCCCGCTTTTCGTGGCGTGCGTCATCGCGCCGCCGAGCTGCTCGAACGTTACGTCCTCGCCGGTCACCGTCTTGATGATCTCCGGGCCGGTGATGAACATCTGCGCGATCTGCTCGGTCATGACGATGAAGTCGGTGATCGCCGGCGAATAGACCGCGCCGCCCGCGCACGGCCCGGCGATGAGACTGATCTGCGGAATGACGCCGCTGGCTTGCACGTTACGCCAGAAAATCTCGGCGTATCCGCCAAGGCTGACGACGCCTTCTTGAATGCGTGCGCCGCCCGAGTCGTTGATGCCGATCATCGGCGAACCCGTGCGCACTGCAAGATCCATGACCTTGCAGATTTTTTCCGCGAAGACTTCGCCGAGCGATCCGCCGAGCACGGTAAAATCTTGAGAAAAGAGGAAGACTTGCCGTCCGTCGATCGTTGCGCGGCCGGTGACGACGCCGTCTCCCAAAAATTCTTTCTCGCCCAAGCCGAACGCAGTGGTGCGATGCACGGCGAATCGATCCAGCTCCGTAAAGGAGCCGGGGTCCACCAGCGCTTCGATGCGTTCCCGGGCGGTACGTTTGCCTCGCTCGTGCTGCTTCTCGATCGCGGCCTGTCCCGCGGGCCGGAGCGCCTGTTCGCGCTTGCGGAGCAGTTCGGCGTACTTCTCCTCGTGTGTCCTCATGCTAGAGGCCTAGTTCCGTCGGAGCATGGACGCGCCTTCTGCCGATACCGTCTAATAGGAAGAATCGTGATTCAGCCTCAGTCCCCGCCAGCTGCTCGAAATTGCCCTCGCCGTCGGCTGCGCCGCGCTTGTTCGCACTTGCGCAGGAGCACCCGGCGATTGGCGTGCCGCTGGCACTCGCGGGAACACGCGGCGCATGCAACGGTGCGATTGCGATCGTCGATTTGAACGGACTAAAACACATCAACGACACGTTCGGACATCACGCCGGCGATCGCGTACTGCTCAACGCGGCGATGCGCATGCAAGAAGTCGTGCGGCAATCCGACTACGTGTTCCGCTGGGGCGGCGATGAATCGTGCTGCTGCTGTTTGGTATGACGCCCGAGCGTGCGCGGGAGCGCATGACGCACATGCATCCGCCCCCGGCGCTGGAGCTTGCGGATAACGAACGGGTCCCGCTCACTGTTTCGTGGGGTGTTGCACCCCTCCAACCCGACGTGGATGCCGCATTGCGCGATGCGGACGCACGCCGCACTGACGTGTTTGCTGGCGATGTAGAGCTCCTGACCGTATCCGGTGTCTACGGCGAAATCGAGGCAATCCAAGTCCTTGCGCGCGGGTAGGCGATACGGTGCGCCCCGAGAACATGGCGGGATGCGCCGGTTCGTAGCTTTGTGCGCCGTTCTTTTGCTGCTCCCGGCCCAAGCGCTCGCGCAGCCGCGCGACGCGGTGATGACCGCCCGGCAAATCGCGCTCTACGCCGACCGCGCGCTGCTGATCGCCGACGGCGGGGTTGCGGTGCACGTAGGCGGCACCGAGATCGATGCGACCCATGCGATGTACGATTTACGCGCGAACCGGTTGACCGCGGCGGGCGACGTCACGGTGAAGACGTCGTCCGGGCAAACATCCGGTACCGGTTACGCGTACGATTTCACGCACAAGACCGGTGAGTTCGTGCGCGAGGCGGTCGTGCCGCAATTCAATACGGCGGACGCGCTCGCCGTCGGGCAGCAAGTTGCGTTTGCACCGTCCGTTTCCATGACCTTCAGTAATGCGCAGGTACGTGCCGGCACGTCATTCGTTCCCGCGGCGTCGTATACGTATTACATCCCTCCGCCGAACGCGAAAGATTTCGGCACTTCTCCCGTTCCGTCGGCCGCACTCGAATGGCCGCTCATCGTTTCAAACGGACGCCAAGGCTATTCGTTCGCGCGCTTGCGTTACGATCGATATAACGGCGGCCCGGGAACGGGATTGGAAGAGCATTATGCCGCGACCGATCGCGGCTATGCTGCGTTCGCGCAGACACTCGACGTGGACGGCGGCCGATTCGACGTGATTGCATACCAGCGGATCAACGACTCCCTTTCACAGTCGCTCACCGGGTCGTCGCTTCCGGGTGCGCAGTCGCTGCGGTATGCGCTCACGTCGTCGACGTCGCACGGATTCATGTCGTTTTCGGTTGCGCAGTACGACGGTGAGCGCAGCGACGATCTGCTTTTCACCGGCAATCAACGTCCGTTCGCCGGACTCGGATCGACGCGTCTGCAGATCGATCTCGGACACGACGTGCATCCTTCCGACTGGAACGTCGCGCAGGATATGCGCGTAACGCCGGACGTCCACTTCGACACCGCGACGCTCAACCTGGGCCGCGCGTCGTTCTCCGGCTCGTTCGATCTCGGCGAATCGTTCTACGATTATGGACGCGCAACGTTAGCGAGCAATGCGGGTATTTGGAGCGCCGGCGCGGTGAACAATCGTTTGCAGCTGAGCGGCGGCGTGAATTTTTTGCACGACGCGCCGCCTTTTCCAAGTACGGCGCGCACCTACACGATGGGACTCACGTGGAAGGCGAGCGACGCATTTCAACTCGTCTCGTCGCTCACCTACGCGCATGACTTCGGTCAAGCGTTCGGCGTCGGGCGGCCGCAGTACAGTGCAGCGTTCGACGTAAGTTTGCGACGCAAGAACGGCAGAGGCATCGAGATTGGTACGATTCTTCCGTTCGGCGGCGTCGGCGACATGAACCGGCAGGCCGTACTCAACCTGCGTTTCCTGAGGTAGAATGGTGCGCAGATGATTGCACTTCTAGTTGCAGCGGTGAATTTGTTCGGGCAAACGTTTGCCGGCACGTGGACCTGCCACACGAGCATTCCGGCGACAAGCGACCACCCGGCCCGTTCCTTTTCGACCGACTGGGATATTCAGGCGGCGCCGGGAGATCACTGGACGGTCGTACACTGGGGATCGCAGGTCGGCGAAAACGGCGGCGTCGCATACGTCGGATACGTGCCCACGCAGAACGATTGGGCGTACCAAGATTTTCACTATGACGGCTCATATGCCGTCAGCACTTCCGCGGGTCCGGACAAGGACGGCGTCTGGACGTGGGCCGGCGGCGCGTACTATACCGAGAACGGCATTCAGCACGGCGTAGTGACGTGGAAACTTGCCTCGTCGACGCGCATCGAGCGCTCGTTCACGCGCGTCGTCGACGGCAAGTCCGACCCGCCGGTCAGCGACTATTGCTCGAAACGCTGAGCCTTCAATGTGCCAAGGCGCGCGCTTTCGGCGTGCGCAGGAAGACGACCAGAGGCGTAAGCAGCAGCGTGATAGCGGCCAAAAAGAGAAACGCATCGGCGAATGCCATGGCCGTCGACTGCTGTAGCAGCAACTGATAGATTGTGGCAAGCGGCTCGTGATGCGCGAGCGCCGCTTGCACGGCCGGATTGCGCAGCGACATATCGCCGGCCAGATTCGCCTGATGCAGTGCGCTGCGCCGATCGAGCAGCGTCACCAGCATCGCCGTCGACACGGAACCGCCGAGCTGCTGACACAAGCTGATGAGCGACGTCGCTTTTTGCGTGTCGGCGCCTTGTACGCTGCTGAGTACCGCAACCGAAAGCGGAAGAAACAGCATGCCGAACCCGGCTCCGCCGATGACGAGCGGCCAGCCGAACGTCCAGAACGTCGAATCGGTGGTCGTGACGCGAGCTTGCATCGCGTTTGCAATTGCAACCACGATGAAGCCTATGCCGAGCAGCACGCGCGGTGCAACGTGGAAGCGGTTGAGCGCGATCAGCGTGATTGGGGTGAAGAGCGCGATCGCGAGGGCGCGCAAAAGAATCGACTCGCCGCTCAGCGTTGCGGTGAATCCGATCAATTGCTGTTGAAATTGCGGAGAGAGAATCACGCCGCCGAAAAGTGAGAATCCAATCGTCAGCGCAAGCATGGTGCCGGCCGCCACGGTTCGGTTTTTCAGAATGCGCAGATCGACGATGGGATTCTTCGTTCCGTAGATTTCCCAAAGTGCAAATGTGACAAGGCCCATCACGGCCACGATGCTCAGCAAGAGAATGCGCTGATCGCTAAGCCAGTCGTTGCGTTCTCCTTCGTCGAGCACATATTGCAGCGAGCCGAGTCCGGCCGCGAGCAGTGCAAGCCCGAGTCCGTCGAATCTCGCCGGTCTTCGTCCATACTGCGGGTTGCGCAGCGTCGTCGCAATTGCGATCGCCGCGAAGATGCCGGGCAGAATGTTGATGTAGAAGATCCAGTTCCACGAAAAGGCGTCGGTGAGGATGCCGCCCAGGGTGGGGCCGATGCTGGGGCCGACGATTGCGCCGAGTGAAACCAGCGCTTGGCTTTTCCCAAGTTCTTTGGCGGAAAACGTGTCGCGCAAAATCGCTTGGCCCGTTGCGATGAGGCCGCCGCCGCACAGCCCTTGCAAAATGCGGAAGAAGACGAGTTCGTCGAGCGAGGTCGAAATGCCGCACAGCGCCGACGTTATCGTGAATCCGGCGATTGCCGCGACGTAATATTGTTTGCGGCCGAAGGTTTGCTGCAGCCACGGCGTGAGCGGAATGACGATAACCGCCGCGATGATATACCCGGTGACGATCCACGCGCCCTCGTCGAAATTCGCGCCCATGTTGCCTTGAATCGTC
>DATGJX010000191.1:0-5601 GCA_035294905.1 Vulcanimicrobiaceae bacterium
GGCGTGCAGCCGCTGCTGGACGACCGCGCCGGCATCGCAAACGCCGGCGCACGGCGCACGCAAGATGACGCCGTTGCTACGCAAGGGAAGTGGCGCTCCGAACTCGCGCGCGAGCGCATCGACGCCGTCATCGCAAAAAGCGACACGAACATCGTGGCGCTCTTGACGCAAACCGGATGGCGCTTGCGGGCGAGCGACGGCACGCGCGTGCTGCTCACGCCGGAGGCGGCGCAATGAGAATTGCGATTGCGATTATCGTCGTTTTCTGCGCGCGCTTCTTGATGGCCGCGCTCTCGTTCCCTTCGCACGACGGCGACATCGCCTGGCAGCAATGGCTCGGAACGTACGTGCTGCACCAGCACGTGCTGCCCAAACAGCTCGGGCCGGAAACGTTCACGTCGTCCGGCGCGCCATGGATACCGCAAGAATGGGCGTTCAGCGTCGCGGTGGCGTGGTTCATCGCGCACGGCCGCTTCTGGATGCTCGCGGCGCTCTCGGTCGCTGCAATTGCGCTGTGTCTGCTGCTGGTAGCGTATCGCGCGCATCGTCGCGGTGCATCGACATTCGGCATCGCCGTGGCCGTCGTGTTCAGCGGATTCGCATTGCTGCCGTCGTTCGGCGTGCGAGCGCAAGTATTCGGATGGCTCTTTCTCTCGATCGTTTTGCTGCTGCTCGACCTCGAAAACGACTGGCTGCTGCTGGGTTTGCTCGCAATTGCGCTGTGGGCAAACGTGCACGCGAGCGCCTTGATCGCGCCGGTCGTCATAGGCGCATGGGCAGTCGGAACGTGGATCGAGGACCGTGCGTGGACGGTGCGTGTGGAACGCAATTTCGTGTTTGCTGCGGGGTCAGCCGTAGCGGTTTGCATGACGCCGCTGCTCTGGCATCTGCCGCTCTACGCGCTGCATCTGGAGACGAGTACCATCCGCAGCGCGATCGCGGAATGGCAGCCGCCCGATCTGTTTTTCTCCGGCATGGGATATGGGCTGTTGCCGCTGCTTGCAATCTGCTGTTACTTCGGAATCGCTGCGCCGCGCGAACGCTGGCGCGACGGCATGCTCTTCGCCGTAGCGGCGATCATCGGCGGCCTTGCAGTTCGGCATATTCCCCTTGCCGCGCTCATCCTCGCGCCGATGGCCGCACAGCGCCTCTCTTCCGCCGTTCCGGTGCACGCGCGCGTCAACACGGTACTGCAAGAGCATTTCAGCGAAATGCTGATTTACGCTTGCAGCGCGGCCGTCTGCGGCGTCATCATTCTGACGCTTTCACGCTCGCCGCAAACCGCCGGTATCACGCTGCCCAAGACCGCTATCGTTTCCCTCGCGGACGTTCCGGGCACGCACAATCTGTACTGCGAAGATTTCGCATGGTGCAGTCTGGCCTTGGAAGAACCGAACGTGCGCACGTTCATCGACGGACGCTGCGACCCGTTTCCGCCGCGCGTGTGGAGCGATTATCTCGCGGTCGAGCGCGTGTCGCCCGCGTGGAATCGCGTGCTCAAGCGTTGGGACGTCGATTCGGTGCTCGTGAACGAGAACGATTCGCTGGCCCAAGCACTCGCGTTACGGCGTGACTGGCACCTGTTCTACCACGACCGGCGCTACGAAGTTTTCCTGCGCCAAGACGTTCGCACGGCCGAACGCTAAAATGGGTCAATGTGTCAATGTGGCTTCGCAATACAACCGCCAAGGCTGCCGACATTTGCGTCACACAGATTGGCACTCGCCTGCACGTTCAGGTGACGAACGCGGACGGTGTCGTGTTTGCGGAAAATGCGCCGTCAGTTACCGAGAATGCACGCTCCTCACGCCTTGACGGCGGATAGGCTTGCGGCGCGCTCCGTGACCTCGCCGTTCTTCGCCAAGACGTTCGCACAGCCGAACGTCAAAAGCAGCAGGCCGAACCACGTCGGCGCCTTCGCGATCCACCAAACGATGCTCGAACTCGCGCGCTCGGATTGCACGAACGCCTGCCACGACGCCTGCGCGAGGCCACCCTGCAGCGTCAAGTGCTCTCCGCGATGCAGCCCTGAACCAAAATGCGAACCGGCAACGAGAATGAGCGCCGCGATCACGGCGGCAGCGAGCGATGCGCGTAATGACACCGCTGCATTGCAGCGCAGCACCAGCGCCGCGATGGCGCCCCAGAGTAGCGCGAAAACGACGATGAGCGCGGGCTCACCGAGGACCCAAGTCCATGGAACGGCGAGCAGCAATAACGCCCCCGCGAAAACATCGCGCGCGCGGCCTGACGATCGCTCGTGCAACAGCAATGCCACGGGTATCGCCACCATGATCTGCGTGTAGTGCATGAACGTTCCGCCGAGGACGGCAAACGCAGGCGGAATCAAGGCTGCATATGCCGGATCGTGCAGGCGCGCCGTGAATGCGCGCGCGGCGAATAATCCGAGCAGCGTCATGATCGCGTATGAGATTTCGCCCCCTGCAAGCGCCGCTTTGTCGCTTGCATGCAACCCGTGCAGCACCCACGTTACCCCGTACTGTGCGGTGCTGCCAATCTCCGCATGCGCGTGCGCGGGAAGTACGTCGCGCAGGTAGGATATCGCTGCCATGGGGCCGCCGCAAAGCAGATCCAGCGCAGCGAGCACGACTGCGAGCGCGGACAACCGCGTGCGCATCGCCGGCACGAAGAGAAAAACACTCAGCAGAGCGGGTAGCGCGACGTGCGGCAAGACCATGGCGATACCGCCGGCAACCGTGGCCCACGTCCACGCACTGCGGCGCAATGCGAGCGCGAGCCACAACAGCGCGACGACGATCACCGAACCCAATTCGCCGTACGGCAGCGAGACGACGGCAAAACCCACCGCGAGCGTTGCGAGCATCGCTTCGAACGGGCGATCGAGCAGACGCGTGAGCATCCACGCACTCAACACGATTGTCGCCGCGAGAACCACCAGCCAAAGTACCGACGCCGTCAGATACGGCAGAGCGCCGAACGGTACGAACGCCAGCAGCGCGTACCCCGGGAACGGTGCGGGCACCGCTACACCGGGCGGCGCTTGCGCGAGCCCAAACGGCATCGGTACTCGCTCGCACGTGTAGATCGAAGCGGCTGCGTAGGGATTCGCGCCGTGCGCAAGCGCAGCGCCGGCGCAATAAAACGCGCGGAAATCACCGAAGAGCGCGTGTGCGGCGGCGCAGTTGGAGAGTTCCCAGAGCATCAGCAGCACGGCCGCGGCTACGGCGATCAGCGCGCGCTGTTTGCTAGGCAACGGCTTTTACGCGAACGTGCGCTTGCGCCGGTGCTCGTCGAGCGATGCCGGCGAGCCGCCGTACGCCGGGGCGATGCGGCCCAGCATCTTCACCAGGCCCGTTGCATCCGGACGAATCTTCTGCACGCGGTACGCGTATTCGGACGCGCTCTTCATGTCGCCGTCGTCGAATGCGGACTGCGCCAAACGCTCGAGAACGATGAGGTGCTGATCTTCCAGCAGCTGCGCTTGGCCGGTGAACCACGATTCAGGCGCATCGCCGTCGAGCAGCCGCCCGGTGTACAATTCTTCCGCGGCGCGGTAATGCACGCACGCCTCCTGCAGATCGCCTCGGTCGAAATTCGCATCGCCGTCGCCGACGTGCGCGTTGAAACGGCGCACGTCCGCGACGACGTTAGCCAGATTCAGCGAGACGTCCGGATCCGCGGTGAAATACAGATCGACGCACGCGTAGCCGACGATAGCGGCAATCGCCTTACGGATGTTGCTGCATGCCGTGCGTACGCTCTGCGCGGCTAGCTGCCGATCGGCATCGGGCCAAAAGACCGATGCGAGTTCGGCGCGCGTCGCCGAACCGTCGGGCTTGAGCAACAGATACTTGATGAACTGCTGATCGCGCCGGCGAATCCAGTTGACGTCGACACCGTCGATTTGCGCCTCGAATCGCCCGAACATCCGCACGATGAGCGGAGAAAGGCGCGCACTGGGCGCCAGCCGCACGCGACCGCGCAGCTGACGAATCGGCCGGTAGGGGCGGTAATCGTTGTCGTCCGCGATCACGAAAAGCCCTTGTGCTTCGAGGCGATGCAGACGTTCTTGATCGTCGATCGTCGCGCCCGCGATGAGGCTGCGAACGAGCGCGCGATCTTCTTCCGGCGCGCGATCGAGATCCGCCGCGATGAATTCGGTGAACACTTGCCCGTAGCGCCCGCGCCAATGTTCGTAGGCGTCGTTGAGCGACCGGTTGTCTTCCGCGGCCGCGCGCACCGCGCCGCTGAGCACGATCGCCCAGCCTTCGCTCTCTTCGAGCAGACGCCCGATTTCCAAGTGCGTGCACGGTACGCCGCAGGTTTCGGCGAGCAATTCGGTTTCGGCGGGATCGAACGCCAAGCGGCGGTGATCGCACAGCACGCCGAGGCCGCGCGCAACCCAGCTCTTTGCGTCGATCGCGTCACGGGATCGCGACGTGTAGACGAACGTCAAATGCTCGGGCGCATCTTCGACGATCCGTTTGAGGTAGTCGAGCACCTCGGGCAATGCGTTGTCGACGTCGTCGATCGCAAGCTCGGTGGGCGCCGCGACTGCCGACCGCAGCGCGTGCACCAAGTCGTCGTATGATTGCGGAACGCGGGTCAGCGCCAGTGCGCCGGCGACCAGTTCAAAGAATTTGGCGGGCGCGGTTTTTTCCGGAAGCGCGCAGTACGCCACGTCCACCGTGCTGTACGCCAAATACTTGAGCAGCAGCGTCGTCTTGCCCGAGCCCGCCGGAGCGACCAGCAAACGCAGCGGCACCGCCACGTGCGTGGCGAGCCAGCGTTCGAGACGCGAGCGCCGCACCGTGGAGGGGGCCACGCGCGGCAACGTGCGAGTAAGTATCATGGGGTCTACCCATAGAATCGGCGCCGCGGCACTGCTACGTTAGTCGACTGGAGGGCGCCCGACCGGGCGCTGCACTAGTGAACGGTTCAGCCGCGGGGCGGCGTGCCCCACCCGGACTGAACGTAGCCGCCGTTTATAATGATGGCGGGGACCTTGGGGTCGCCGGCGGTGTACGACAACATACGCTTGCGCGCGGCGCGGTCGTTTTGCGCGTCGTGGACGACGTGCGGCGTGCCCGTCCGCTCGTAATGGTCGATGGCTTGGGCGCAGTACGGACAGCTCGGACTAACGTAGAGTTCGAGCGTCGCGCCCGGAGGCACGTTCTTCACGTCGAAAGGCGCTGCCATGCCGCTCGTCTTCGTGCCGACGCCGCTGGGCAACCTCCGCGACATCACGCTGCGTGCGCTCGACGTGCTGCGAGAGTGCGATTTGCTGGTCGCCGAGGATTCGCGCGTGGCGCGCAAATTGCTCAGCGCCCTCGCGCTGCCCGGCAAAGAGCTCTGGAGTTATCACGAGCACAACGCGCGAGCAGCAACTGCCGGGATCCTGGAGCGTGCTCAAAGCGGGATGGTCGCGGTCGTCACCGATGCCGGCACGCCCGGTGTCTCCGACCCCGGCAGCGAGCTCGTGGCTGCCGCGCGCGACGCCGGCATAGCCGTGGAAGTGCTGCCAGGTGCGAGCGCGGCCATCGGGGCTGCGGTGCTTTCCGGCTTTCCACTGCGCCGCTTCGTCTTCGAAGGTTTCGCTCCGCGCGCAAGCGGCGCGCG
>DATGJX010000192.1:0-10499 GCA_035294905.1 Vulcanimicrobiaceae bacterium
CGCCGGCTTTACGAGCGGCTTTGCGACGACGCGGCGCTGCCGCCTTCTTCGCGGCGCGTTTGCGGCGCGGAGCCGCTTTCTTTGAAGCGGCTTTCGGTGCCGCTTTCTTCGTACGTTTGACTGCCATTACTAGTTCAGTCATCCTTTCTCTGACTAACAAGTAGCCAGGGTTGTTGCCTATGTTATACACAATATCGGACGTTAACGCAAATTTTGATAACGAAACGGTGAAGTGAGGGCGATGCGCATAGCGGTAGACGATGCGGTGATCGACGTCGTGAGCGAAGGATCCGGCGATCCGATCGTGCTGATCCACGGCTTTCCGGTGACGCGCGAGGTGTGGGATGAGCAGGCTGCACAGCTCGCTTCACGCGCGCGCGTGATTCGTCCCGATCTGCGCGGCATGGGAAGATCGAGTGTGCCTGATGGCCCATATTTGATGGAGACGCTCGCCGGAGACGTTGCCGCCGTCCTGGATGCGCTCGGTATCGAGCGCGCGTGCGTCGTCGGTCATTCGCTCGGCGGATATGTCGCGATGGCGTTCTGCCGCATGTACAGCGAGCGCGTCACTCGCCTCGCACTCGTGTGCAGCCGGCTCGCCGCAGACACACCGGAAGCTGCGAAATCGCGCGAAGAACTTGCCGATCGCGTTGAGCGGGAAGATCGTGTCGAGCCGATCGTGGACAGCTACATTCCGCGCTTATTTTCGCAGTGTTTATTGGAAAAACGCTCGCCGATCGTCGAACGCGCGCGAGCGATGTCCTTGCAAAATAGCGCGGCGGGATTAGCGTCGATGCTGCGCGGAATGGCGCAGCGCGTCGATGCGTGCGACATCGCGGAAGATTTGCAGATGCCGGTGCTTATCGTGGCCGGCGGTGCCGACCAGGTCGTGCCGCCGGGGGAGGCAGAGCAGATGGCCCGCGCTTTTCCGCGGGCCAATCTGCGGATGCTCCGGGGCAGCGGCCACCTGCCAATGCTCGAGGAGCCCGAAGCGCTCGGGGACCTGCTCTTCGGGTTCGCGGCCTGGGGAGGCTAGCGCGAGAGCGGCTGGTTACAGCTGCGGCGGAACAGGTTTATAAGGAAGAGCGCGCCCAGGATAATGGCGGCGATGATGGCCGCCGGGATGAGCAGGTGGATGACGACGGATGCGACCGCGATGATCGCGAGAACCGCCACCACGAGCAGGACCAGGCGCAGGTAGGTGTTGAGCATGCCGTAGGGACTCCTTCGGGACTTCACTTCTTGCCCGTATCTACCGATAGGATCAGTACGGAGTTTCGGGCCCACAGGCCCAGGAGGCAAAAATGGACGTCGGTTCGATCGCCACCGGGATGGCGCTCTCCTCGGTAGCGGGCCAAGTCGGCGTCGGCGTCATGAAAGACATCCAGAACCTGCAATCGGATCTGGTGGCGCGTCTCTTCGGTTCAATGGGAATCGGGAACAGCATCGACGCCTACGCATAGATGAAAGCGTTGGAGCAGTCCTCCACGATGTGCAGCAGCAATCGGCGGATCCTCGTAAGGGGGTCCGCCTTTTTCGTGTTGAAAACTATGCCGCATGAATAGACTGGCGTATTTTTTTATTTCACTTGCCGCAGCGGGGGCGGTAACCGCGGGCACCGCGCTGGCGGCCGGCGCCCCGATCCGCCACCTGGTCTATAACTTCGACGTCTCCATTTCGACGACGTCCAACGTGCAAAGCGCGGTCACGACCGGCGAACCGATGACCGGCAGCACCAACTTTCAAGCCGGAACGGGCGATCGCGGCCAGATTACGGTCGACGTGCTGTCCGTGCAGCCCGATACCGGTCTCGTCGTGCAAATATCGGAAAAGACGACGAGCGGCGCTCGGAACGCCGATCCCACGATGTGCGTGGTGTACGGAAACACCGAGATCATTTGCGACCAGAGCAAAGGGCAGCTGTACCAGGAAGAACTCGCGCTGCTGCGCCTGCTCGGACACGGCTTCATCAATCCGGCGACCATCGACGCGAAAAACCACTGGCACTACGGAACGAACAATCCGCAGTCGCAGGAGACCGACGATTTCACGCTCGGCAAGGCGAACGGCGATCTCGTCCCCGTCACGTATCAGCGCGTGCTCAAAGTGACGGGCGGATCGGGATTCGACTCCACAACCGACGGCAGCATCAGCTACAACCAAAAGCTCAACGTGCCGATCTCGATTAGCGAGAATACGTCGATGCGTAAACAAGCGGGCATCGGCACCTACAACACGACGCAGCAGAAGATTACGCTTTCACTGGCGTCGGATTCGATGCAGACCGCGCAGAACCACTAAGTCTACACGCCTGAAAGCGCACCCGGCAGCCATGCCGGGTGCGCGAAAATGAGCGCGCTCCATGCGAGCAAAGCCGCGCCCGCAACGGGAACAGCGGAACGTCCGGAATACGCGATCTTCTCGAAAACCATCAGCGCCGTGAGTGCGGCCATCCACCAGAGGTTTGCGAAGCCCGCGGCAAAGCTCACGAGCATAAGCGCCCAGCAGCATCCGACGCAGAACAAACCGTGCCGGTATCCGATCGAAAATGCCGCTTTGGCGCCGCGCGCGTAGTGGCGAAGCAAGAAATTCGCAGGAAGGCGGCAGGCGCGCAAACACGCGTCTTTGAGAGGCGTGAATTGAAATGCGCCCGCCAGTGCGAGAATCGTTCCGCTGATGAACCACGGATGCGCCCCAAGCCATGCGACGCGATCGACGACGCGATGCAAAACGACGTCGGCGCCGAATGCGAGCGCGCCGAACGCGCACCACACCGCAACGTACCCCGCGATGAACGTCGCGAGCATGATCCCGCTGCGCGGCTGATTTGCAGACGCATGCGCAAAGATGCGCATGAGCGGCAGGCTGGTTGGGAGCATCATGGCCGCAATCATCACGAGCCAGGCGAGCAGAAAAAGCACGAGGGCGACCGGGAGTGGCGGACCGCGCTCAATCAACTGATCGTGATGCAGCAGAAATGCGGATCCGGAGAGCTGCGCCGCAACCGCCGCACACCACGCAACGGCGATCGTGATTGGGATTGCTGCCGGAAGTGCCCTAACCGCTGTACGCGATGGTGTAGTCACCTTGTATGGCGTTTCTGCCTTCAAAGGTCCAGGACCAATTCTTCCCATACTTCGTCGCGTCGACGTTATGGTAACTCGCCTTCGAGACGTACGCCGGCGTGCCGGGAATCGTGGAGAAGATCGAATCGCGAAGCGTGGTCGTCGTTCCGTCCGGTCCTCTGTATGGCACTATCGACGCGGTAATATAGGTGCCGGCTTGCAGAGTTCCCGCACCGCCGCGCACCTCGTGTTTGATCGGGACGCGCTCGAGCCCGACGATTTCCCCGACGAGTTGAGCGAGATCCGCGAGCGGGCCGCCGAGTTTGCCGGTGTAGGCGTTCGTCAGCGCCGTAACCTGCTCGTCCGTCGCGTTTTCGTCGACGAGCACGATTAATTTCCAAGTCTTGGGCGTCAATACGTTTCCCGGAATCTGCGCGAGCATGATCATACTGAGCCCGCTCACGTCGACGCCGTCGATCTCACCGCGGTCGAAGTGATATGCCACGAACGCATCGCACGTTCCGCGATCCGGATCCTCGCCGATCCAGCACGGACACAGTACGTCGCAGGAACACGCTTCCAATAGCGTTCCTTGCAGATTGTAGACGTAACGTTTGGCTTGTTCCAACTTGCCGGGCTGCACTGTTGCCATGGGGAACTCCCTTCAAACCACCCGATGTCTACGGCGAGTATACTGCCGCTTTTTCGAGTGCAACATCCACCCAAAGGCCTACACATTGCAGCGGCGGCGAAGTGCAATCATCGCGGCTACTCCGCACGCGGGTCCGGCGGAAAGCAGCATAAAGGCGAATTGCCATCCGAGCTCTCGCTGGGCTGCTCCCACCAGCCAAATCGTGAGCAGCGTGATGAAAAAGCCAACGCCCATTTGGAACGTCAGCGCGCTGCCTGCGTACTGCGGCGGCGCGAGTTCCGATACGGCAACGGAGAACTGCGCGGAATCCGCAACCACGCTCGCACCCCAAATGACGAAGACGATGCTCAGCAACCACGGATCTCGTCCGTACAAAAAACCGACGGAAAAAGAGGTGATGCCGCTGATCAGCAAGGCAATTCCTGCGACTGTTGCTCGCCCGAAGCGGTCGGAAAACATGCCCGCCACGATGCAACCCGCCGCGCCCGCGATTCCGAACGCGGTGAATACGATAACGGCTGACGGAACATGCGCGCGCGCGGCATTTGCGCTCGCTTGGTAAAACAGCGGCGCCCACGCCCACACCGCGTACAGCTCCCACATGTGCCCCCAATAGCCGGCGTCGGCGAGCAGCACGTTTTTGTTTTGGAATACGCGAGGAATCGCGCGCATGTCGAATCGCGATACGTGCGGCAACTGCACGCGAGGAATCAAGGCGCTGAGCGGCACGCCGAGCAGAGCGAGGATACTCGCGCCCATCACCACGCCGCGCCACGGAAGATCGCCCGCGAGCAAATGCGGCGAGAACGAACCGAGCGTCAGGGCGCCGACCGCGATACCGGTGCTTACGCCGCGGCTGCGCGGATACAAAGCCGTGAGCAGACGCACCGTCGGCGGATACACGAGCGCAAGTCCGACGCCGGTGAGAAAACGGCAGGCGAGAAGCAGTGCCGGCGTGTGCGCAACGAGAATCGCGCTATTCGCGAAGACGGCGACGAGAATGCCGCTGCGAATCAGTGCGCGCGGCTCAATCGAGTCCGCAAGCGCGATTGCGGCGCTTACGAGGGCGCCGCAGACGAATCCCAGCTGCACGGCGCCGGTGATCCAGCCCCGGTCGTCCGCTGCAACGCCGAAAGCCGTCGCAAGCGGCAATATGACCGCGCTGGCTGAAAACCACGTGCCCATTGCCAGGACGTCGCAGCCGGCAATGAGGCCTAGCGTGCGGATTGCCACGCATCTAGCGTACGCTCTTACGGCGGCCCGGTTAAAGAGCCCAAATGGTCCAGTACGAAGTACATCGCGCCGACGTGCGGCATGGAGTCGATTTCACCGCTGCGCAGTTTCTCGCGCAGTTCGTCCAGCGTTGCCAGCTCGACGGCGATGTCTTCCGTCACGTCGAGTTGCTGCTCGCCGTTTGGATATGCGTCCTTCGCGAAGAACAGATGTGCGATCGTGTCGGCGTTCGTGGGATCGGTAACGAACGAGCGCAGATGTTCCATCGAGCGGGCACCATAGCCGGTTTCTTCCGCGAGTTCGCGGATCGCGGTTTGCAGCGGCTGCTCGCCTTCATCGATTGCGCCCGCGATCAGTTCGAGCAGCACCTTCGCGGCGCCGTGCTTGTACTGCCGCACGAGGACGACGCGGCGATCTTCGGTGAGCGCGAAGACGATGACGTAGCCGCGGCTTTCGCGGACGTAATAGTCTTCGATCACGGTGCCGTCGGGCAAAACGATCCGATCGCGCCGTATCCGCAAATACGGGCTGTCCAAAACATAGGAGGAGGCGGCAACCCGCCAACCGGCATCGTCCATCGCGCCGCACGTTCGCACGGCGGTCGGCGGGTCCCCGCTGGTTCGTGGCGTAAACACAGCCGCCGTGAGTAAAATCGTCGTCGTCGGCGGCGGCACGATGGGTGCCGGCATCGCCTTCGTAGCCGCGGCCGCAGGATTCGACGTCGACTTGATCGAGCCTGACGCCGCAGCCACGGACCGCGCAAAGCAGCGCATCGCCAAAGACGCCGAGCGCGCAAAGAAGCCGGACGCTCGGGCACGCGTTCAATTCTACGCCGCGTTGCAGACCGGTGTGCAAGCTGACGTGGCTATCGAAGCTGTGCCGGAGCGCCTCGAGCTCAAACGCGAGATCTTCGCGCGCATGGCGCAAACGTTCGATTCGCAAACGCTGCTGGCTACGAATACCTCGTCGCTTTCGGTGAGCGAAATTGCGCAGGACGTGCCGCACCCGGAGCGCGTGCTTGGTCTGCACTTCTTCAATCCGCCCGCGGCGATGAAGCTCGTCGAGATCGTGCGCGCCGACGAGACGGGCGACGAGGTGATCGAACGTGCTCGCGCGCTCGTCGAGCGCATGGGTAAGACCGGTGTGCTGACGGCCGATACACCGGGATTCATCGTAAACCGCGTAGCCCGGCCGTTCTACTTGCAGGCAATGCGCGCGTACGAAGCCGGCGTTGCTCCAATCGACGATCTCGATCGCCTGGCCCGCGGCGCCGGCTTTCGTATGGGGCCGTTCGAGTTGATGGATCTCATCGGCATGGACGTGAATCTGGCGACGACTCAGTCGGTGTATGAACGTACGGGCGAGGATCGCTTCGAACCGGTTGAGGCACAACAGCAGCTCGTCGCGGAGAATCGCTTGGGGCGCAAGAGCGGCGCCGGATTCTACGACTATTCGCAAGGCGTCCCGGCGCGCGACGATGCAGCGCCGCAGCCGCCGGCCGGCGTGAATCACGACGAAACACTTGTCGTCGTCGGCTACGCAGGTCTCGCCGTCGAGATGCACGATCGGCTGCAGCAGCGATACGCGAACGTCACGCTGTGGGAGGATGAAGAGACGCTCGACGAGATCGGGCCCGAAACGACCATCGTATTCGACGTAGGTGACGGCGCGAACGATCGCGCGGACGTCATCGAGGCGCTCGATGCGCAACTGCCGCCCGAAACGGTGATCTTCGTAGACGCATACGCTACCGACATGCACGCGCTGGCGAAACGCTTGAGCCATTTCGAGCGCGTCGTTGGATACGGCATTCTTTCGACGCTCGAGCATCAGCGCGTCGTCGAGATCGTCGACTCGGATGACACGTCGGACGAGAGTCTGGAACTTGCGCAGGACCTTTTCGAAACGATCGGCTGCGGTGTCGCGCTGGTCGAAGATCGCGCCGGACTGTTCTTGGGGCGAACGGTGGGTTCGGTCGTGAACGAAGCGGTGTACGTGGTGCAGGAAGAGATTGCCACGCCTGAAGACGTCGATCTCGCGATGCGCCTTGGAACCAATTATCCCCGCGGACCGATTGAATGGGGACAGGAGATCGGCGGCGATCGCATCGCGCGCATCCTGCGGCGGTTGGCCGCGCAGGACGGCGAGCAATTCGGGCCCAGCCGCGCGCTGTGGGTGCTCGACGTGCAATCGCCGGAAGACGTTCAACAAAATGAGTACGATCCGTTTGCAGGGGTAAGCCGGAATGAGTAGAGAGGTGGTCGTCGTCGACGCGGTGCGCACGCCCATTGGACGTTACGGAGGGGCGCTCGCGGAGGTTCGGCCCGACGATCTTGCCGCGGTCGTCCTGAAGTCTTTGATCGAGCGCTCGGGCTTCGATCCGGCGATCATCGACGATGTGATGCTGGGTGCGGCAAATCAAAGCGGCGAGGACAACCGCAACGTCGCGCGCATGGCCGTGCTGCTCGCGGGGCTGCCCGTGCACGTTCCGGGTGCGACGCTGAACCGTTTGTGCGGCAGCAGCTTGCAGGCGATCAATTCCGCAGCGCAGGCAATCGCGTGGGGTGACGGCGACGTGATGATCGCCGGAGGCGTCGAGTCGATGACGCGCGCACCGTTCGTGCAACTCAAGGCGCAGAAGCCGTACGAGCGTCCCGCGCAGCTGTGGGACACGACAATCGGTTGGCGGATGGTCAATCCGCGCATGAAAGAGCTCTATCCGCCGATTTCATTGGGTGAAACCGCGGAGCGCGTCGCCGAACAATACGGCATCACGCGGGACGAGCAAGATCGCTTCGCGCTCGAGTCGCAGCAGCGGACGAAAGCCGCAGTCGCTCGAGGCGCTTTTAACGATGAAATCGTTTCCGTCGGTGCGGTCGGCGTCGACGAACATCCACGGCCCGAAACCACGCTGGAAGCGCTCGCGAAGCTCAAGCCGGCATTCAAAAAAGACGGCACGGTAACGGCGGGCAATTCATCGGGAATCAACGACGGCGCCTCGGCGCTGCTGTTGTGCGAAGCATCGGCTGCAAAACGTTTGGGGCTGCAGCCGATGGCGCGAATCGTATCGTCGGGTGTTGCCGGCGTTCACCCCGACGTGATGGGACTCGGGCCGATTCCGGCAAGCCGAAAAGCGCTCGAGCGAGCAGGCCTGCGCATGAGTGAGGTCGACCTCGTCGAGATCAACGAAGCGTTTGCGGCACAGTCCATCGCGTGCCTGCGGGACCTGGAGATCGACCCGAACAAGGCGAACGTCAACGGAGGCGCGATAGCGCTCGGTCATCCACTCGGCGCCAGCGGCGCGCGTATCGCAACCACGCTGCTGCACGAACTCCGCCGGCGGCGCGCACGGTACGGCCTGGCAACGATGTGCATCGGCGTCGGTCAAGGCATCACGACGATTTTCGAAAGGCTGGACTAAAACCGATCATGACTGCAACGGCACCCGCAATGAAGACGCAGCTGCTCATCGGCAAAGAGTGGGTCGACGCAGAAGGTGCTAAGACGTATGCCGACGTGAATCCCGCGACGGGCGCCGTGCTCGCAGACGTCGCCGACGCGCATGCCTCCGACGTCGATCGCGCAGTGAAGAGCGCGCGCGCCTCGCTCGAGCGCGGCAAGTGGTCGACGATGGCCGCGTCACGCCGCGCGAAGATCATCTACAAGATGGCGCAGCTCATCGCCGAACGCGCCGGCGATCTCGCGCTGCTTGAAGTCCGCGACAACGGTAAAGCGCTTTCCACGGCAAAAGGCGAACTTGGCGCCATCGTCGACTGCTTCGAATTTTACGCTGGAGCCGCAACCAAGAATTATGGAAGCACGCTCCCATCGCCGATGCCCGGCTACCTCGCGTACACTGTTCGCGAGCCGGTGGGTGTCGTCGGCGCGATCGTTCCGTGGAATTTTCCGCTGCTGCTCGCATCGTGGAAAGTCGCGCCGGCGCTCGCGGCAGGATGCACCATCGTGCTCAAGCCCGCGCCTTCCACCCCGCTGAGCGCAATCGAACTCGGTAAAATCGCA
The DNA here is from genome assembly GCA_035294905.1 of Vulcanimicrobiaceae bacterium. Classification (GTDB taxonomy): domain Bacteria; phylum Vulcanimicrobiota; class Vulcanimicrobiia; order Vulcanimicrobiales; family Vulcanimicrobiaceae; genus DATGJX01. Next base: position 8,971 of record DATGJX010000192.1, read on the forward strand.
CTGGAAGCCGGTCTGCCGGAAGGCGTGCTGAACGTTCTCACCGGTGCCGGTCCCGAGCTCGGTCAAGCCATCGTCGAACACCCCGGCATCGACAAAGTCGCTTTCACCGGGAGCACCGCGACGGGTAAGCGCGTCGCGGCGACCGCGGCGCAAACGATCAAGCGCCTCACGTTGGAACTCGGCGGCAAATCACCGTCCGTCGTTTTCGACGACGCCGATGTGGAGCAAGCCGTCGACGGTGCGCTCTACGGTATCTTTTACAACGCGGGGCAGACCTGCGAAGCGCGTTCGCGCGTGCTGCTGCACGAGCCCATTGCGGATCAGTTCATCGCGCGCTTTCGCGAGAAGGCGCAGAAATTGCGCGTCGGCAATCCGGAAGATCCGCAAACACAGATAGGCGCGATTACGATGCGCGAGCAGTTCGAAAAAATTCGCAGCTATTGCGAGATCGGCGCGGGCGAGGGCGCAACCATCCTCTTCGGCGGGGAGCCGGCGCGGCTCGGAACGGGCTTCGAACGCGGCTGGTTCTGGAGTGCCACGGCGTACGAAGCGCAGCCCGCTCACCGCATCGCGCGCGAAGAGATTTTCGGGCCTGTAGCGACCTTCGTGCGCTTCACCGATGAGGCGCAGGCGATTGCGATCGCGAACGATTCCGACTACGGTCTTTCGGCCAGCGTTTGGGGGCAGAACGTCGGCCGCGTCAATCGCGTTGCGGCCGCGCTGCGCAGCGGAACCGTCGCCATCAACACGCCGTACGCGGTCTTTCCAGGCGTACCGTTCGGCGGATACAAGCAATCCGGCTACGGGCGCGAATTAGGGTACGAAACGATGGCCCTGTATTCCGAAACAAAGAGCGTGCTCACGTACATCGGGGAAAAACCGATCAATCCATTTGGAGTGTAGGACCCTGGGAATCGAACAGCTGAAAATCGGCGAACGCTACCAGACGACGTACGGAACGCTGTGGAAGGACGGCACGTACTTTGCGCGCGGTACCAAAGTAGTCGTCGTCGGCCTTCACATCGGGGAAGGTTTTTGCGTGCGATTCCCGGCGCAGGTCGACGATCAGCCGCTCGAGACGTGGGAAGAATGGAGCGAGGCGGACTTTTTGGCCGCGGACGGCAGCGTCGAGGATACGCCGCCGATATCGCAAGCCATGCTCGCCGAAGCGCAAGAGGTCTTACGCGATGCCGAGGACGGCTGCCATCTGCATCTGCACGAAGGCGAAGAGTAGCGCAGCACGTTCAGGACGGCAGCGACATGCTGCACTCCGCAAGCGGCGCAACGTTGCCGCCCACTTCGATCCCGCTCGCGCCGTAATCGCCGTGCACGAGAACGTGCAGGAAGCTGGTTCTTCCCATTTTCGTGCCCTGCTCGCTTACGAAGCGCGTGCCGTCGGCGTGCGGCGCCATCCCGCATTGCATCATGTACGCGGCAAGCGGGCCCGTAGCGCTGCCGGTCGCCGGATCTTCGATGACGCCGAGTTCGGGTGCGAACATTCGCGAGTACGCTCCCTCGGGCGTCGGCGT
>DATGJX010000193.1:0-29286 GCA_035294905.1 Vulcanimicrobiaceae bacterium
TATCTCTCTCAGATGGCGGGCCTTGCATGGCATAACTTCGTTTCTGCAGCGGCCGGTATCGCAATTGCGGTCGCGGTCGTCCGCGGTATTGCGCGCACCAGCGGAAAGACGCTGGGCAACTTCTGGGTGGACCTCACGCGCTGCAGTCTCTATGTGCTGCTGCCCATCGCGGTCATTGGCGGGCTGGTTCTCGTGATGCAGGGCGTGCCGCAGAACTTTCACGCATATCAAACGATCCACACGCTCGAGGGAACGGCACAAACCATCACCGGCGGACCGATGGCCTCGCAGGAAGTCATTAAAGAACTCGGCACAAATGGCGGCGGTTTCGTCAACGCAAACTCGGCCTCGCCGAACGAGAACCCTACGCCGTTTTCCAATCTGCTGGAAATCGTCCTCATTTTCGCCATCGGGGCCGGGCTGACTTATATGTACGGCCGGATGGTCAAAGACACACGTCAAGGCTGGGCGATCTTCGCGGCGATGGCAATCATTTTCGCGGCGGGCTTCACCGTTGCGTATAGCGCCGAAGCCGCGGGTAATCCCATCGTTCATCAGCTCGGCGTCGCCGGCGGCAACATGGAAGGCAAGGAATGCCGGTTCGGCGTCAGCACTTCTGCGCTCTTTGCAACCGTCACGACCGACACGTCGTGCGGCGCCGTCAATTCGATGCACGATTCGTTCACGCCCCTCGGTGGTCTAGTGCCGCTCGTCAACATGCAGCTCGGCGAGATCATCTTCGGCGGTGTGGGCAGCGGTCTCTACGGAATGCTGCTGTTCGTCGTGCTGACGGTTTTCATCGCCGGCCTCATGGTCGGACGAACGCCTGAGTTTCTCGGCAAGAAAATCGAACGTCGCGAGGTGCAATTCGCGATTCTCGCAGTACTTGTTACGCCGGTGCTTTGTCTCGTGCCGACGGCCGTCGCGGTGATAAGACCGGACGCTCTTTCGACGCTCGGAAACAACGCCGTACATGGATTTTCTGAAATGCTGTACGCGTTTACGTCGACCAACGCGAATAACGGCAGCGCCTTTGCCGGATTGGGGCCGAACCTCTTCTGGAATGTGGCCACCGGAGTGAACATGTTTTTCGGGCGCTTCGGAGTCGCCATTCCGGCACTCGCACTTGCCGGTGCGCTCGCCGGGAAAAAAGCCGTCGCGCCCGGAGTCGGCACGTTCACAACGCATTCGCCGATCTTCGTTGCCCTGTTGATCGGCACGATTATCATCGTCGGCGCGCTCACGTTCCTTCCGGCCGACTCGCTCGGACCGATCGTCGAGCATCTGCTTCTGCAGCAAGGAAAGACATTCTAACATGATCACGCAGCCTCGTCCCGAGCCTCCGGTGAGCGGGCAGCGCCTTCCGAGGCGGCGCTTGGATCGCCGTCCAAAGGCGCGTCCGCTTTTCGATCGCCAAATCGTGCTTCGCGCGATTGGGGACTCCTTTGCCAAGCTCAATCCGCGGACGCAAGCCCGCAATCCCGTCATGTTCGTCGTCGAAGTAGGCGCCGCCGTTACCGCGTTCTTCTTCATACGCGACCTCGTGCAGCATCATCCGGCCGGATTCGATTTCGCAATTTCGGTGTGGTTGTGGTTTACGGTGCTCTTCGCAAACTTCGCCGAAGCCATGGCCGAAGGCCGCGGCAAAGCACAAGCAGATACACTGCGTCGCACGAAGACCGAAACGACGGCGCGCAAGATGCTTGAAGCGGCTCGCACGGAAATCGTTCCGGCGACGGCGTTGCGCAAAGGTGACGTCGTGCGCGTCGAAGCGGGGGAAACCATTCCCGCCGACGGCGACGTGATTCAAGGCGCGGCGACCGTCGACGAATCGGCAATTACCGGTGAATCCGCGCCCGTCATCCGCGAATCCGGCGGCGACCGCAGCGCCGTCACGGGCGGCACGCGCGTGCTTTCCGATTCCATCGTCGTTCGGGTGTCGGCGAATCCGGGCGAGACGTTCTTGGACCGCATGATCGCGCTCGTCGAAGGTGCGTCGCGCCAAAAGACGCCGAACGAAATTGCCCTTTCGATTCTGCTCGCCGGCTTGACAATCGTCTTCTTAATCGCCGTTGCAACGCTGCTGCCGTTCACTATATATGCAGGAGCGCGCACGACCGTTACCATCCTCATCGCACTGCTCGTGTGTCTGATTCCGACGACGATCGGCGGATTGCTCTCCGCGATCGGCATTGCCGGCATGGACCGCGTTATGCAGCGCAACGTGCTGGCGATGAGCGGCCGCGCCGTTGAAGCCGCAGGCGACGTCGATACGCTGCTCCTCGACAAGACGGGAACGATCACGCTGGGCGCGCGGCAAGCCGTCGAGATCATTCCCGCTGCGGGATTCGATCAACTAGACGCGGCGAGGATTGCCTATCTCTCTTCGCTTTCGGATGAAACGCCGGAAGGGCGTTCCATCGTCGCGCTCGCCGAACGCAGCGGCATCCAAACCGACAGCCGGCCCACGAACTCAGCGTTCGTACCGTTCAGCGCGTACACGCGCATGAGCGGCGTCGACTTTGACCAAACGATGATACGTAAGGGCGCGCCGGATTCTGTGTCCGCCTGGGTTCGCGAGCAAGGCGGCGATCCGAAAACGGAGCTTTCGTCCGAGGTCGAGCGCATCGCTCGAAGCGGCGGCACGCCGCTGCTCTTGGCGCGCAACAAGCAAATCGTCGGCGTCATTCATCTCAAGGACATCCTCAAACCGAACATGCGCGAACGCTTCGAGCGGCTGCACGCCATGGGCATCCGCACGATCATGATCACGGGTGACAATCCGCTGACGGCGGCGGCAATTGCGAAGGAAGCCGGCGTGAACGACTTCCTGGCCGAAGCGACGCCGGAAACGAAAATGGACTTGATCAAGCGCGAGCAAGGTGCGGGGCGGCTCGTCGCGATGACGGGTGACGGCACTAACGATGCACCGGCTCTCGCTCAAGCGGATGTCGGCGTCGCGATGAACTCCGGCACGCAGGCCGCCAAAGAAGCCGCAAATATGGTCGACCTGGAATCGGATCCGACCAAACTGATCGAGGTCGTCGAGATCGGCAAGCAGCTGCTCATGACGCGCGGCGCGCTCACGACGTTCTCCATCGCGAACGACGTGGCAAAATACTTCGCGATTCTGCCGGCAATGTTTGCGGCAGCTTACCCCGTGATGCAATCTCTGAACGTCATGCGTTTGTCCACGCCGCAGAGCGCGATACTTTCGGCGATCATATTCAACGCGCTCATCATCATTGCGCTTGTCCCTCTAGCGTTACGCGGCGTCACCTACCGCCCGCGCGGGGCCAATGCGGTCTTGCGCGACAACGTGCTGATCTACGGTGTGGGCGGAATCATCGCACCGTTCATCGGCATCAAAATCATCGATCTCATCCTCACCGCTTTGCATTTAACGTAGGGTTATCATGCTTCAGCAAATGTCAACTGCAATTCGAGTTACGATCGTCTCGGTCATCATGTTAGGATTCATCTACCCCTTTGTGATGACGGGCCTCGCGCAAGCCATCTTTCCAAGAGAGTCGAATGGATCGATGGTTTCGGTGAACGGCAAAGTGATCGGCAGCGACATCATTGGTCAGCTGTGGACGAAGCCGTACTACTTCCACGGTCGCCCGTCCGCAGCCGGAAAGAACGGCTACGATCCGACGTCGACCGGCGGTACGAATCTTGGTCCGACTTCGAAAAAACTCATCGACGCGACTAAAGCCGCGATCGCGGCATTAAAGAAAGAAAATCCCCATGCCAGCGGGCCGATTCCGATTGACCTCGTGACCTCCAGCGGCAGCGGCATCGACCCGGACATCAGTCCGGCAGCGGCATATTATCAGGCGCCTCGCGTCGCTAAAGCGCGCAAAATGAGCCTGTCGTCAGTCGATGGGATTATCGCACGCCATATCAAGCAGCGCACCTGGGGAATCTTAGGCAATCCCCGCGTCAACGTCCTTGAATTGAACTTGGCACTGGACCACACACGTTAAACGACAGCATTCCCTGGGTGGGCGGCGCGGCATTTCTCGCCGTCCTCCTTCTTCTCGCCGTCCCTCTCGGCGCGTACCTCGCAAAGGTCTTCACTGGTGAGCCGACGCTGCTAAGGCCGCTCATTTCGCCGCTCGAGTCCATCTGTTACCGTGTTTGCGGCGCCAACCCCGCAGAAGAAATGAGTTGGTGCAGCTACGCCCGCGCCGCACTAGCGGTAAGCCTATGCGGCCTCGCCGTTCTCTACCTCATTCTCAGAACGCAAGCGTGGCTGCCGCTCAACCCGCAGCACTTTCCAAACGTCAATCCGCTCATCGCTTGGAACACGGCGGTGAGCTTCGCGACGACCACCGATTGGCAATTCTATAGCGGCGAAAGCACCATGAGCTATCTTTCGCAGATGGCGGGGCTGGCATGGCAGCAGTTCATGGCCGGGGCGATTGGTTTGGCAGTCTGCGTCGCAGTGGTCCGAGGCTTTGCCCGCAGCAGTGCGTCGGGGTTGGGCAACTTCTGGGTCGATTTGACGCGCTCGCTGCTGTACGTGCTGGCACCGCTCTGCATCGTGTTCACGCTTGCGTTCGTTTCGCAAGGTATTCCAAAATTTTTCACCTTACCGCACCGTAACGAACGTCGAGCGATCTATGCAAAGCATCACCGGCGGACCGATGGCGTCTTTTGAGGCACCGAAACTTTTAGGCGGCAACGGCGGCGGTTTCGTCGGCGCGAACTCTGCATCGCCGAATGAAAATCCGACACCGATTTCCAATCTTCTCGAACTGCTCGCGATCTGGCTGCTTCCCGCGGCGCTGCCGATCGCGTTCGGCATCATGATCGGAAAACGGCGCGCCGGTCTTGCACTGCTGGCTTCAATGATCGTTATAGCCGCGTTTGCGTTCGTCAGCGCGCAATACGCAGAGGCGGCCGGGAATCCCGCCGTTCACGCGCTCGGAGTTGCGGGTGGAAACATGGAAGGCAAAGAGGTTCGCTTCGGCGTCGCTAATGCCGGGCTCTCGCTCACCGTCGCCTCCGATTCGGGCACGGGTTCTTCGAATTTCGCCTACGATTCGCTCATGCCGCTCGGCGGACTCGTCGCGATGGCCAACATGCAGTTGAGCGAAGTAATCTTCGGCGGCGTCGGAAGCGGCCTGTACGGTCTGCTGGTTTTTGCGGTGCTCACCGTCTTCATTTGCGGCCTCATGGTCGGACGTACTCCCGAATACTTGGGGAAGCGCATCGAAGGGCGCGAAGTGCAATTTGCGATGCTTGCCGTGCTGATCTTTCCGGCGCTCATCCTCGTTGCAACGGCGATCCTCATCGTCGGGCTGCTTACCTTTTTGCCCGCAGATGCACTCGGCCCCGTCGCGGAGCATCTGTTACTAGTCGCGCGGCGATGATGCACACGTACGCGTATTCGTCGACGATTCAAGCAGCGGGCGCTCCGATGCCGTACCCCGGTTTGTCGTATGCGATTCCGGACGACGACGAGTGTCCGACCTCGTCGTACCAGCCGCATCCGGGACGCAGTTTAACATAACGCTCAATCCGTTCTAACGGATGTCACTCGTCGGCGCTCGATGATTCCTCGTGCAGCCGCGCTAGGATAAGCAGTTCGCGCGCGCCAGCATCGAGCAGACGTTTTGCGAACGGGCCGCGCTCGAACCAGCGCGGACTGCGCAGCGCGCTGCCGACGGCCACCGTCGTTTCCGGTCGGGTGCGTGCGATTTCCAGCACGCGTTCCGGTTTATTCTTTGCGGATTCGCAAATCCACGTTCCGCCATACCGGCGCACCTGTTTCTGTAGCACCTCGAGCGTCGGCTCGTCGGCAGACATTCCAGGTTCGGTCAGACACAAGACGGTAAACTCGGTGACCAAGCGCCGTGCAATCTTTCCGCAACGCTCGATAAAAGCGGCATCACTTCTGCGCGGAGCAATGGTCAATAGCAAACGTTCGAACGGCGCGCGCACGGCTTCGCGATCTTTTGCCGCAATTGCTTCGCGGACTGCGAGTTCGCGCAGCGCGCGCAGGTTGTTTACGGTAAAGAAATTCGAAAGCGCGGTGTCGACACGTTCGGGTGGATACACTTTTCCTTGCCGCAATCGTTCGCGCAGCGTTTCGGGCGTGACGTCGATGAGGACGACTTCGTCGGCGAGCATGAGGATCTCGTCGGGAAGCGTTTCGCGCACTTCGGTGCCCGTTAGTCGCAGAACCGCATCGGTCAGCGCTTCCAGATGTTGGATGTTAAGCGTCGTGATGACGTCTATGCCGGCTCGCAAAATGGCAAGCACGTCTTCGTACCGCTTATGAGCCGCGGACCCCGGTGCGTTCGTGTGCGCGAGTTCGTCGACCAGAACGACCTGCGGCTTTCGTGCGATCACCGCGTCGCGATCCAATTCCTCGTATGCGATGCCGCCTGCGGTAACGCTCTTGCGCGGCAGCACCTCCAAACCCGCAACCAGGGCAGCCGTCTCCGCGCGTCCGTGCGTTTCGATGAATCCCGCGACGACGTCTACGCCTTCGCTCATCAGTTGGTGGCCACGGTCGAGCATGGCCATGGTTTTTCCCGAACCGGCGGCCGGCCCGAGAAACACGGTGAGCTTACCGTAGCCGCCGCGCATGCGATCGCCGAAGACTCGCGCCGTGCGCTCTTCAGCCGCGGCGCCCGCTGCAAGAAACGTCTGACCCGCGCCGACGATGAACAAGTCGCGATCGAGCGTTCGATTCGCCAGCCGGCGCGCGAATCTTCCGTGCGGTACCGCGATAAGTGATGCACGCAGTTCACCGAGTTCGATGCGGCGTTCGTCGAAGTCGCCGGCCAGCACCTCGGCGTCGAGTTGATGCGCGATAGGTTCGATTTCGTCGAGCGAAACCGATGACGGATAGTAAATCTGCAGCGCCAAATCGAGAGCATACGCCATTGCGGCCGTACGCCGGAGAAACGGTTCCATCGGTATTCCGGCCAAAACCAGTGCGGCCGCCGTCGAAACGCTGCCGGGCGACACCGCAGGAATGGTCAGCTCGTCGATCGTGCGCAGCAGCAGTTCGCGCAGCACGTAAAGCGCGCGGTCGCTAAAGGCCGCGCCGAGCGCGCGATCGACGTCTTCCGGGCGAACGACCTTTCCCGAACGCAACCGGCTCTTGAGCAGCGATGGCGAAACGTCCAGCGCAATCACTTCGTCAGCGGATTTCAAAAAAGAGACGGGCACGATCTCGCGCACGGGATAACCCAGCACTGCTTGCGCAACCGGCGCGGCCGTTTCCAAATGCGCGACGTTAAACGCGCCGAGGACGGAAATTCCACGGTCGCGCAGCGCAAGCGCGTCCTGCCAACGTTTGGCGTGAGCACCGCCGGGGAGATTGTCGTGCGCGAGTTCGTCGAGCACGATCGCGTCAGGATGAAGCGCAACGGCCGCTTCGAAATCGAAATCTTTGAAGCGCTCGCCTTCGATGACCGCTTCGCGCGCGGGAATCCGGTCGATGCCCTCGGCCAGCTGTTCGAGATCGGGACGGCCTTTCGTGTCGAGCCATCCGACGGCAACGCGTTTCCCCGCGGCGCGCAAACGCCGTGCGTCGTCCAGCAGCCGCCTCGTTTTGCCTGCGCCGGGTGCGCTGGCGATGTAGACCAGGAGTCGCGCCCGCATGCCGAATTCCGCAGCGAGTGCCTCGGCCTTGCGGCGACGCGTTTCTTCCAGGTCCCCGGGCTGCAAAGCCATAACTCTTCCCTGCTTAGAAGCCGCAAATGAAACGCCCTTCGCCGAACACGGACCGCGCGCTGCCGGTCGTTCCCGTTCTTTGCTACGTGCTCCTAATCGTTGCGTGGGCAATCGATTTGGTGACACCGCAGCTCTTCGTCGCCGCGATATTGCTCAACGGCCCGATTGCGCTCAGCGGTCTTGCGCTCAGCACGCGCTTGACGGCGTCACTGGTCATTCTTGCTGAAGTCGCAAACGTGGTAGCCGGCTACGTAAACGGCGTTCAAGCGCATTATCATTGGGATTCCATCGCAATCGGAGACCGCATCCTGTCCGCAGCGTCGTTTCTGCTCGTCGGCTACCTCACTACGCGCGCCCAGGAATACGCGCGCGAAGCGGGCTCCGCGACCGAACGTTCGCGTATTGCGCAGGAAGAAAAACATCTGCGCCGCGCACTCGAGACTGTCCGCTCGTCGCTCAACGTCGATTTGGTCTTGCGAAGCATCGTGCGTGAAGCGCTCAAACTTTCGGGCGGTACGCATGCCATGCTGATCGTGCGGCGTTCGCAGCTCGAAGTCCCGGACATCTACCGCATCGCACAGGGCAGCGCGGACGCCGATCTTCAGCGGATTGCGCTCGACTCGCCCCTTTCGTCAGTCGTCACGCGTGCGACGAACGAGGTCGCCGTCAGCACGCGTGAACGAGGTGATCCGGTCGCGCACATGGTTCTCGACTCGGAAAACGCGCAGGCAATGGCGTATGTGCGTATTTCCGGTGCCGAGGAGGGCGTCGTCCTTCTCGTACTTGCCGACGAATTTCGCCGCGGCGCCGAGCGCGCATTGCAGGCCTTCGCCGAAGGCTCGTCCGTTGCTCTCGGTCAAGCGTGGCTGTTCATGCAACTCGGCTACAGAAACGAACAAATCGCCAAGCAAAAGGAGGCACTCGAGGAACGCAGCCGCGTGATCCGCGACATCGTGTACGCCCTGGCGCACGATTTGCGCACGCCGCTCTCGGCAGCCAATGCAACGATGCAACAAGCGCTGGACGGAGCGTATGGTGAGCTGCCGCAGGCGTACCGCGGCGTGTTGCATACCGCACTTGCGAGTAACGCCGACCTGAGGCATTTGGTGGAAACGCTCCTGATGGTCGCGCGCTTCGAATCGGGGGAAAGTTCGACGTTGCGCGAACGGGTCGACGTCGAAGATGCGGTTGGGCGCGTCGCGCGAGAACTGCACCCCATCGCCGACGTCAAACACGTGCAAATTCAACTTTCGAGAAACGGTGCCGCACCGGGGACCGCCGCGCCCGCGATACTTGCCGATCCCGCCGAATTGCGCCGAGCGGTTTCGAATCTGGTTGCAAACGCGATTGAGGCATCACCCGAAGGCGCGAACGTCGGTATTCGCATCGAAGGCGATGCCGATAACGTCCGCATCGTGGTGGAAGACGAAGGATACGGCATCCCCGAAGAGCAGCGCTCGCAGCTGTTTACGCGCTTCGCTCCAGGTGCGCGAACGCTTGGGAGCGGCACGGGCCTCGGGTTGTACATCGTGCGCCTCATCGCGGAAAAACTCGGCGGGACCGTTGCATACGCACCGCACGAACCGCGCGGCAGCACGTTCAGCGTGACGCTTCCAACGGCGCCGTCGTGACTGTGCGTCTAACGATTGTCGAAGATCACGCCCTCACGCGTCTTGCGCTGCGCACGTCGCTCGCGCCTAAATTCGACGTCGTCGGCGAAGCTGCAGACGGAATCGCCGGCTGGGAACTCGTTCGGCGCGAGCAGCCGGACGTTGCGGTCATCGACATCGGTCTGCCCGGGATGGACGGAATCGCACTGACGCATCGCATTCGCCACGAGCTTCCGCAGACGCGCGTCGTGATCGTAACGATGATCGATGCCGAACAGGAGGTGCTTGCGGCGCTTGCGGCCGGCGCGGACGCATACGTGCTCAAAAACGCCGACCCGGAGAGGATCGCCGATGCGGTTCACATCGCGGCGGAAGGCGGCGCGTATTTCGATCCGCAAATCGCGCACCTCGTGCTCGCGCGCTTGGCGAGCGGAGAACCCGCAAAAAACGCGGACTCGCCGCTGACGGCACGCGAGACGGAAGTGCTGCGTCTCATCGCGGACGGCGTGAGCAACGTCGACATCGCGCAGCGCCTGAACATCGGCCTCGGAACGGTGAAAGGCCACGTCCGTGATATCTTAGAGAAACTCGCCGCTTCCGATCGAACGCAAGCCGCCGTCGTCGCGCTGCGCCGCGGTTATATTTGATTGCCGCAGCTTGCCGGGCAGAATGATGCCGGAAAGTTGCAGCGGATCATATGCGCTCACAGCCGGCAGATCGCTTTCCTCGCCGCTGCGCCGCGACGCTCGCAACGCCTCGATTGCTTCCGGCAGCGCGAACTGCTCGCCGACGAATCCATGCACGAAGCGGCCGCCGCGAATCTCGCCGCGCGCCTCCATGCGACGCAGCGCCCACAGCAGTTCGCGCCACGGCGGAGCCAAGCTTTCTCGCGCAACGACGTCGCGAAAGACGACGCCCCAGCGCGCAAGCAAACGCCGCGCAAACTTTTCACTGTCGATGCTTTCCGTTTTGGACGAAAGCAGCGTCCAGCGTCCGCTGGACGAGCGCGGACGTGCGCGCAAACCCTTCTCACCCAGTCTTCGCTTGGCATCGATCAGCGAACGCAACGCATCAAACCCATCTGCGGTGACGAGCCCTGCCGCGACCAGCTGCCACAGCGCCTCTTCCACCTCGGCCGGAAGACGCTTGGTTCCGCGCACGATTTCCATGAAGAACGGCGCGCCTTTGCGCTGAATTTCCTCGAGCACTTCACGCGCGGCGTGCGACAGGCCGGTCGTACCGACGTCGCTGCGCACGATCAATTCGTCGGCGTCCTCGCGAGTGAAGAGCGATATCGGGGCCAGCTTGGTCGGGCGAATTCGTCGGGCAGTCTCCGATTCGTTCGCCGATAACGCCGGGTGCGGCGCGAGACGCCCCCACATCACCTCGCCGGAGTAGCAGAGCTTGTCGAGATACTCGCTGCGATAACTTGCAATACGCGAAGGAAGAATCTGCGCTTCCCACGCGGCAGCGGGAATTTCGTAGCCTTCGAGCTGGCGGATGACTTGCAGCGTGCCGTCGACGCCGTGCATGCGTGAAGCAGGGGCGACGTGCTGCCAGCGATACAGAAAGCGGTGATATTCTGCGGCGGTAACGGGTTCGATTTCACGCCGCAGTTGCCCGATCGTACGCCGGTGGATGCGCGCGAGCACGCGGCGATTGCACCACTCTTCTTCCTCCCCACGGAAACGGCCGCGCAGCAGCTGCCCTTCGGTTTCCAGGCGAATCAACGTTGCTTCGACGATATCGCGAGCGACACCGAACTTCTCGACGAGTTCGCTTACGGTCAGTGGACCGCTGCATTCGAGCCAGCCGCGCAGCACTTCCGCAAATGCTTCCTCTTGCTGCGCTTGCAGCGCATTGCGCGCGAGTCCCGTGCGTTCGGCCGCGACCCAAAACGTACGTTCATTCGCTTCGAGCGTAAGAACGCGGTTTTGCGCAACGAGCTGCTCGTACCAGGGTTGCCATGCTTCGACGAGCTCAGCATGACACTGAAGGGGTAACGCAACGAGCGTGAGCAGCGCGTCGTGCAGCTCGTCGAAATCGCGCACGACGGGCCACGATTCTTCTGCAACTTCGGCGATTACGGCAGCGTCGAGAATGCCTGCGCCGTCCAAGTCGTCGCGAATGGTGCGGCGCAATTGCACGGCGCGCGCACGGCGTTCCTCGAGCGGCGCATCGTCCAGATATGCGTACGGATTCGCATTGAGAATTTCGTGGCAAAACGGCGATGGCTCGGGCGTATCGATGGCGGCCGTTCGAATCTCGCCGCCTTCGATGCCGTGCAAAATCGCCATCAATGCGTCCAGGTCCATCGCTTCGCGCAGGCAGTTGTCGATGGTTTCGCGCACGAGCACGTGATCCGGAATGCGAATCGGGCCGGTAAGGTTTTCGGCGCATGCGGCCTGGTCCGGGAAACAGGAGGCCAAAAGGTCGTCGGCGCGCATGCGCTGCAACTGCGGGGGCGTCTTGCGTCCGCCGCGCATGCGCAGAATCGCAAGCGCGCGCGTTGCGTTCCAGCGCCAGCGCGCACCGAACATCGGTGCCGCGAGCAGCGCTTGCGTCAAGGTATACTCGACGCTCGCAGTCTTGACGTACTCCCAAACGATCTCGAGCGGAAACGCGTGCTGGTCGGTCAGTGAGAGCACGAGGCCGTTGTCCGTCGCCGCCGCCTGCAGTTCGATGTTGAACGAGCGGCAGAACTTCTTGCGAAGCGAAAGCCCCCACGCGCGATTGACGCGCGCGCCGAACGGCGTGTGCAGGATGAGCTGCATGCCGCCGCCCTCGTCGAAAAACCGCTCCGCAACAAGGACCTTGTCGGTCGGCACGACGCCCAGAATTTTCTTGCCCGCGCGCACGTAGGTGACGGCTTGCAAGGCGCCGCCTCGATCCAGCGCGCACTCGCTCATCAGCAGTTCCTGCGCGGCCGCGTCATCGCGCTCGTCGATGTCCGCGCGCAGCTGCGCGACCTCGTGCGAAAGTTCAAGGGTGCGGCCCGGACCTTCGCCGTTCCAAAACGGCACGGTGGGCGCCGCGCCATGCGCATCCTCGACGCGGACGACGCCGGGTTCCACGCGCCGAATGCGCCATGAATTCGTGCCCAGCAAGAACACGTCGCCCGCAAGGCTTTCGACGGCGAAATCCTCGTCAAGCGTGCCGACGATGTGTCCCTCCGGTTCGGCGACGACGTTATAGTTCGCCGTTTCGGGAATTGCGCCGCCCGAAGTAATCGCCGCCATGCGCGCGCCCCGCCGCGCGCGAACGAACTCGTTCACGCGGTCGTAGTGCAAGTATGCGCCGCTGCGTCCGCGCGAATGCGCGACGCCGTCCGCAAGCATGGCAAGGACGTCGTCGAAATCTTTGCGCGGCATGTCGCGATAGGGATATGCCGTTCTCGCGAGCGCGTAGAGGTCGTCGGTGCGCCACTCGTTCGTTGCGGCGGCCGCGACGATTTGCTGCGCGAGAATATCGAGCGGCGCGCGCGGAATCTTTAGAGCATCCAGTTTGCCGGCCCGAACGCCGCGAACGAGCGCCGCGCATTCGATCAGTTCGTCACGCGTCGTCGCATACAAACGGCCTTCCGGTTTCGCGCCGACCCAGTGACCGGACCGCCCGATGCGCTGCAGCGCGACGGCCATCGACCGTGGGGACCCGAGTTGCACGACGAGATCGATGGTGCCGATGTCGATGCCCAATTCCAGCGAAGCGGTCGCGACGACGGCACGCAGCTCGCCGTTTTTCAATTTGTTTTCCGCTTCGAAACGCTTCTCTTTAGACAGGCTGCCGTGATGCGGCATTACGATGCCTTCGCCCAAACGCTCGGTAAGGGCGAACGCAACGCGCTCGCTCATGCGGCGGGTGCCGACGAAGATTAACGTCGTGCGGCGCGAGCGAATATGATCCGCAACGCGGTCGTAGATTTCCGCCCACATCTCGCCGCTCGCGACGGGGCCGAGTTCATCGCTCGGTATCTCGACGGCGATATCCATCTCGCGCCGGCTGCCGACGTCGACGACCTGCGCCTGCGGACTCAGGAATTGCGCGACTTCTTCCAGCGGGCGCACCGTGGCGGAAAGACCGATGCGCTGCGGTTTGCGTCCGGCGTTTGCTTGCACGAGCGCATCCAGACGCGCGAGCGTCAGAGCCAGATGCGCGCCGCGTTTGTCGGCCGCCATCGCGTGAATCTCGTCGACGATCACCGTCGAAACGTGGGTGAAAAGTGCGCGCGATTTTTCCGCCGTCAGGAGAATGAACAGCGACTCCGGCGTCGTGACCAGCACGTGCGGCGGTTTACGAAGCATACGTGCGCGTTCCGACGTCGTCGTATCGCCGGTACGCACGGCCGTGCGGACCGGCTGGAGCGGCGTGAGGCTTTGCGTTGCGAGCTCGAGGATTTCGCCCAGCGGAATCTCGAGGTTCTTTTGAACGTCGTTGGTGAGCGCCTTGAGCGGCGAGACGTAGACGACCAGCGTTTGGTCGGGTAGGCGCTCATCGGCCGCCTGCTTCAGCAGCTTATCGAGGCAAAGCGAAAATGCCGCGAGCGTCTTTCCGGAACCGGTCGGCGCGGAAATGAGCACGTCGCGGCCCGCACGAATGAGCGGCCAGCCTTCGATTTGCGGCTGAGTCGGCGTCCACGAGCGGCTCCGGAACCAGGCTTTCAGAAGCGGATGAAAGTCGTCGAGCACGATTACGCTATTCAACACACCGCGGCGGAGGCCGTTTGCAACCGCAGAGCGAGCGCCGAGATGACCGCACCTATGAGCAAACAGACCGTGCATACGCCGAAAACCACGTGATCGTTCGAGTAGGCCGCCGCAACTGCCGCCAGTACAGCAAGACCCAAAGCGCCGCCCACCTCTGAACTCGTGTTCGACAATCCGGAGATGAGCCCGGCGTCGGCCGGAGTGGCCATGGACATTGCGAAGTCCATCACGCAAGGGAACGAGACGCCCATGCCTATTCCCATGAGGAGCATCCCCGGAAAAATCACCTCCCCGAATGACGCGTGCACCGACGCAACCGCGAATATCGCAAGGCCGCCGGCCGAAAGAACAAGACCCGCGACGAGCGGTATGCGCGGCCCAAATCGCTGCATCAACCACGCCGACGGACCGGCCGAGAGAACGCCGATCGACAGCGTGATCGGAAGAAACGCGAGACCGGTGCGAATCGGGTCGTAGTGCAAGACCCCGCGCAAATACAGTGAATACAGGAAGAAAAACGTAAATAATCCGGTGACGATGAGCGCCTGAAGCACGTTGCTCCAAACGACGTTCGGCGTTTGGAATACGTGCAGCGGCAACAGCGGCTTTTCGATACGCGCTTGACGAATGACGAACACCACCAAAAGCACGATGCTCACGACGCCGCACGCGCCGATTTTCAGCAGCTGTCCGCCTTGAGGCGCTTGCACGACGGCATACACCGCCAGCATCAGCGCCGCCGTCAACATCGACGCGCCGAAGCCGTCGGCACCTTCTTGTAAACCGATGCCGGGCGAATCCGGGATAATGCGCCGCGCGAAGATAAACGCGACGACGCCGATTGGAACGTTCACGAGAAAGATCCAATGCCAGTTCAGAACTTGCGTAAGAACGCCGCCGACGAGCAACCCGACCGAACCGCCGGCCGATGCGGTGAAACTAAATTCCGAAAGCGCCTTTGCGCGCTCGTTTGCGTCGTTGAACGTCGTAAAGATCATCGCCAAGATGACCGCTGCAGCCATCGCTCCGCCAAGACCTTGAATAAAGCGGGCGGCGACCAGCATCCATTGCGATTCAGAAAGCCCGCACAGCAGCGACGCCGCCGTAAAGACGAATATTCCGATTGTGAATATGCGTTTCGTGCCGACGAGATCGCCTAGCCGGCCTGCAAGCAGCAACGTGCCGCCGAAAGCGATCATATAGGCGTTCACGGGCCACGCAAGCCCGGCATTGACAAAGCCGAGGTCATGCTGAATCGAAGAAAGTGCGACGTTGACGACGGTATTGTCGAGCACGATCATCAGCATCCCGGTGCACAGGATGACGAGTGTGCTCCAACGCGGATCGACGCGGTAAGCAAACCGTGGCAAAATAGAGCTCCTATAGCGTAAGCTGTGAGAGTTGCGCGCAGAGCTGCCGGCGGCAAAAATAAAAGATACCGCGGCAGATGCCCCGGTATCCGAAGAACTAACGTTCGGCCCGGGTTATCTCTGCATGAGAACGGGAGTCGTCGCAAAGCGAACGCGAACGTTGAGTTTCATAACAGCCCCATCTTAACACGAATTGTCAAGCGCCGCCGCGCGTTCCAAACCACCTCGTCAGTGCGCCGGCAAGTCCAAACTGGGTTCCATCTCCAACCCACGCGACATATCCGTCCGGACGAATCAAGACTGCCGCCGGAGTCGGTACTGCTCCGAGTACCGGAAGCTCCCACGTCCCGGCGTATTTCGCATCGATCGACTTCACCCGATCCGCCCACTGAGGAATTTCGATGCAGCAGCGTTCGCCAAGGTTGAGCAACAACGGCCGCGCATCGTGCAGCAGTGTGAAGACGCGCTGCGGCCCGTTGGCGGTGATCACGTCGAGGTCCGGCATACGGCGTCCGAGCAGCGGGTGTCCATCGCCGAAGTCGTAGTGAATATCCAAACCGGACATCATCGCGGCATACCGCCGGCGAGGCTCGTCCATGCCGAGCAGTTCGGAAAGTGTGTCGCGCAGCGCTTTGAGGCGGTCGTCCAGCGGGCGAAGCGCGGCGGATTGCGCCATCGTGTTCTGCAGCACGCGAGCGCCGACCGGATGGCGTTCGGCATGGTAGGTATCCAGGAGGCTTTCCGGCGATGTGCGGTTGACGACTTGGGCCAGTTTCCACCCGAGATTTACCGCGTCTTGCACACCGGTGTTGAGCCCCTGGCCACCGACCGGCGGATGTATGTGCGCGGCATCACCGGCGAGCAGCACTCGTCTGTCGCGGTACGCCGCGGCTTGTCGAGCTGCGTCGGTGAATCGCGAGATCGACGTCGGGTTGTGGACCCCGTAGTCGGTTCCGCACGCCGCGATGAGCGCTTCGCCGAGTTGTTGCAAGTTGGGGTCGCAGGTGTGCAGCTGCTGTTCCGTTACGAGGACGCGCACGGGTTCCCCGTTCTCGGGCTTCGCAAAAGCGCGGATGCCGAACGCATCGTGGTGCAGCCCCCATTCCGGCTCCTCGGTCATCTCCACTTCTGCGATCAGCGTGCTGGTCGTCGGAGCAGCTCCGACAAATTCGATGCCGGCTGCTTTGCGGATGAGGCTTCGTCCGCCGTCGCATCCCGCCAGATATTCCGCGCGATGCGTTTGTCCGTCGGACAGCTCTATGTCGACACCGCCCTCGTCTTGCGCAAAACCCGTCACCTCACGTCCGCGATAGATCCGGACGCCGAGCTCGTCGACCCAGCCGGCCAAAATGCGCTCGATGTGCGTCTGCCACAATCCCAGTCCGTAGTTGTGCCGTGTCGGAAAGTCACTGATGTCCAGCCTGATCCAAGCGAAGCCCGCGACCTGAGCCGTTTGTCCCTCGGAGAGAAACCGATCGGCGATTCCACGCTGATCGAGGACCTCGATCGTGCGTGATTGCAAACCGCCTGCGCGCCGGCCCGTGAGTTCGTGGCTGGTGCGGGGCTCGACAATCGCGACGTCGATGCCCGCCAATGCCAACTCGCCTGCCAGCATGAGTCCGGTGGGACCTCCACCGGCGATAACCACAGCATGCTCGATTGTCACTATTTCGCACTCCTATTCCGTCTGATTCGGGTTTCGGCTGGCGATTATATGACGTAACGGGGGGCTTGCCGCAAGCTCCCCTGCATGCCGTATAATAGAAGTGGAAGGAGCGCGCCGCATTGACGGCGTGCTTTGTTGTTGATGGCGTTTTTATTCCTCATCGCTGCGCTTTGGGTCGGCACCTGGGGCACCGCGCCCGTGCGTGCAAACAAGACGACGCGCCTAGCGGTCAACGGCTTCATCCGCCATAGCGGCACGTTCGACGCGGTGGCTGATTTTGACGCGGCGGTACGCGACCCACACGATTCACACCGCATTCTTCCGGCATTCGACAGCGGCGATCACCTGCATCCGAATGGCGCGGGCCACCGCGCGATGGCGAACGCCGTAGACTTAGGCGATTTTTAAACTGTCTGCTACGTTCCCGCCGCGGCGGCGACCTCGATATCAAACTGTACGCGAACTTCGTCCTTGACGGAAACTGCTCCGCCGGCGATCTTGATGGGTGTGATTCCGAACGCCGTCTGACGCACCATCGCGGAGCCGGTGAAGCGGCCTGCCCCGTCGCTCTGCAATGTGAAACTCAGCGGATGCGTCTGTCCGTGAAGCGTCAAATTGCCGTTCACGGTCCACGGCCCTTTGCCGTCGCCCTGAATGCTCGTCGACTGAAACTCGATCGTCGGAAATTTTTGCACGTCCAGGACTTGCGGTCCGGACATGTTCGCTTGCACTTGACTGCGTTTGTCTGTTGAAAGATGCGGATCCAGCACTCGTATCGTCGCCGCATCGATCACCAGATGTACGGATTTATGCAAAGCATCGAATGACCCGCTCGCGATTGGTGCATCGATGACGTGGTTGTCGGCAAGAAATGAGAACAGGCCCTGTTTGTAGACGTAGATAGTCAGGTTCGATCGCTGGACGTCGATGCTCATAGGCGTCGAAGGGCTCGACCCTACTCCCGCTAGGAAGCTAGCTAGAATCAGCGCACCGGCACGAAGATGCATGACCCTATCGTTCCCGCCGGACGTGAAAAATTTCTGAATGGCACGTGTACTACCAGCCGACGGCTTCACCGTCCTTACCGAAATCCGATCCACCGGCATACGCACCGTTGCGTAAGAGCATTATCGCCTGATAGCCGCCCATCGGCGCGCGATTCGTCGATCGCACGTTATGCCCCATCGCGCGCAGTTTCTCGCCTACGAGCGCGTACAGCGGCGATTCCAAGTACAGCTTGCCGGAGATCTCGTCTTGGCGGAAGCGCGCCATGTCGCCGGCCTGCTGAATGTTTGCGCCGAGATCGATGACGTCGACCGCAATCTGCTCGTGGCCTTGCGCCTGCATGTCGCCGCCCATGAGTCCGAGCGTCATCAGCGGACGCCGGTTATTGTAAGCGATGAATCCGGCGGAGAGCGTGTTGAACGGACGCTTGTGCGGTGCAATTGCGTTAGGACTCTTCGGATCGAGCGAAAACAACGCGCCGCGATCGTGCAGGATGAATCCATAGCCCGGCACGGTGATGCCCGAACCGAATTCGTCGTAGTTGCTGTTCACGAACGACACCATGTTGCCCCAGCGGTCCGCCGTCGAAAGCACGATGGTATCGCCGGCGCCGCTGTTCGGGCCGGGCGGCGCGATTCGCGATGCCTGATTCGGATTGATTTGCGAGCATAGCGAGGCGGCATAGTTCGTCGAAAGCAGCCGTTCCAACGGCACGTGCACCTTGTCGGGGTCGGCGTTGTAGCGATAGAGATCGCGATACGCCAGTTTCTTCGCCTCGACCAGCAAATGCCAATATTCGGGATTAGCGGGACCGAGCGATGCGAGTGATTGAACGGGAACGACTTTCGGCACGCATGCTTGCAGAATGTTCAGCGCTTCGTTCGCCGCGAAATCTTGCGACGGCGGCGGAAGTTCGAGCAGGTGATACCCGTGGTACACGGTGTCCACCGGCTGCTCCCATTCACCGCGATAATTCGCGAGGTCGCTCATCGTCATCGTGCCGCCGAGCGCGCGAGACTTTGCAACGATGGCACGAGCGATCTCTCCGCGGTAGAACACGTCGCGTCCGTATTTCTGCAGAAGACGGAATGAATGCGCGAGCGCCGGGTTGCGATAGATATCGCCGGTTTTCGGCGGCTTTCCGTTGACGTACCACGTTCTCACGGAATCGGGGTCGAGCCGCGTGCAGCACTTTCGCAGCGGTAATGCCGGCGGCAAAACCCATTCCCCCGCGATGCGTTCTGAAACGGGATAGCCGTTTTGCGCATAGTCGATCGCGGGCGCGAGCACACGATCGAATTTCATCGTTCCAAAGCGCCGCAGCAATGCATCCCATCCCCACACCGAACCGGGAACGGTTACGTCGAGTATGCCGCCCGGCGGCATGCCGGAACTCGGTCCCCAATTCGCGGGATCGTACTTGTAGCCGAGCGCGCGCAAACGCGCAATCGTCGCGCCGCTGGGCGCCATGCCGCTCGCGTTCAGCGCATAATACGAATGGTCTTTCGCGATATACACGATCGCAAAGACGTCGGCTCCCATGCCGACCATCATGGGTTCGACCACGTTGAGGGTCGCCGCGGTCGCGACCGCAGCATCGACGGCGTTGCCGCCTTCCATCAGAATTCGCAGTCCCGCCTGTGCCGCAAGCGGCTGACTCGTCACGACCATTCCGTTGCGCGCGAGCACGGGAGAGCGGCTTTGCTGCAGCCATCCTTCGGCGCGATCCCCGCGAACCGCACTGTCGGCAGGCGGGCGCGAAGCCGGAGCAGCGTGCCCCAGCGTGCAGGTTGCAGCAACGATCGCCGCAAGCGTAACGGTGATCCCCAAGCGTGAGAGCGCGCGGTCGGCCAAGATCTTTCCTCCCGTTTGACATCGCGGACAGTAGTTGGTTTCGTTGTCCGCATACCGTATGCGCCGGATTTTCTCCCCGCAAACCGGACACGCTTTGCCGTACTTACCATGCACCGCCATGTCGACACGAAATGCGGTGACCTTCTCGGGAAAACGGTCTTGCGCTTCTGTTTGCAAACGCTCGATCCACATCGCCAGCGTTGCACGCGTTGCGTCGAACAGCCGCACCCATTGCTCGTTCGTCAGCTTGTGCGTCTGCAACACGGGTGAGAGCTTCGCCGCATGCAGAATTTCATCGGAATACGCGTTGCCGATGCCGCTGAGGATGTGCGGATCGGTCAGCGCGCGTTTGAGCGTATGGTTTTCGGCCGAAAGGGCCGCGCGGAACGTCTGCAAATCGCAGTCGAAGACGTCAATGCCTTCAGGATCGAGCAAATGCAGCGCGTCCTCACCGGACACGACGCTGACGGAAGCGCGGCGCTTGGTGCCGGCTTCCGTCAGCACGAGCGAGCCGTCGACAAAATCGAGCGCTGCCAGCGAATTACGGCCGCCGAGTTTTGCGCCGGAGTCTTTCCAATGCAAACGGCCGGCGATCATCAGGTGAATCACGAGCCACAGATCGCCGTCCACGCCAATCGCAATGCGCTTGCCGATTCGTCTGATTTCGCGCACGTTTCGGCCTTCGAGACTGCCGATGGGCGGCGCAGCGGTTCGCACCACGAACGGGTTGCCGATGCGCACGCGCGAGATCGGCTCTCCCAAAATGCGTTCTTCCAGAGCGCGTATGTACAGCGCGATATCGGGCAGTTCGGGCACGCCGACACGGATTCTCTAACCGAATCCGCCGGCCCCGCGTAAGCAAGCTGCTCCATTGTCCGTTTTTCGATAACACATGTCGCTTTGCCGGGCGGGTTTGTCCCTACGTCGCGCCCAATATGAAGGCATGGCGTATTTTTTGTTGCTCTATGACGTCGTTGACAATTATCCGGAGGCGCGCGCACCGTATCGCCCGGAACATCTGGGTATGGCACAGGCCGAACGTGACGCGGGACGATTGCTGCTCGCCGGTGCGTACGGCGATCCGCCGCGCGGAGTTGCATTCGTCTTTCAGACCGACGGCGCGCAAATCGTCGAAGACTTCGCCAAGGGCGACCCGTACGTCCTCAACGGAGTGGTAAAACGCTGGCGCGTTGAACCCTGGCACGTCGCAATCGGAGGCTCGTCATAGCTATGTATCAGATTATCGTCTTTATTCACGTACTCAGCGCCATCGCGGCGGTCGGATACAACGCGACGTACGCAGTTTGGCTGGCGCGCGGAAGCATGGAGCGAGAACATCTGCTCTTCGCACTGCGCGGCATCAAGTTCATGGACGATCGCGTTGCGAATCCTGCCTATGGCTTGCTGCTCATAACGGGCATCGCCCAAGTGATTATGTCGCACCGTTCGTGGCACGAGACGTGGATCGAACTCGCAATCGTTCTGTGGGTGATCTTGGCGGTCATCGGGTTTGCCGCGTACTCTCCAACACTCAAGCGGGAAATTCAACTCTTGAGCGAGCGTAGTCAGGACGATCCCGAATTCGTCGCACTGGATCGGCGCGGCACGGTTCTCGGCGCTACGCTCATGATCATCGCGCTCGTAATCGTCGGCCTCATGGTTTTCCGTCCCGGCGGCGCGTGAGGTGATCGGGCAGCGGGAAGACCAAATCGACACGCCGGCGCTCCTCCTCGACCTGGACGCGTTCGAGTACAACTTGGATCGGATGGCGCAGCTGTTGGCCGGCACCGGTGTGCGGCTGCGCCCGCACGCCAAAGCGCATAAATCGCCCGTCGTCGCGCACCGGCAGATTGCGCGGGGCGCCGTCGGTCAATGCGTGCAAAAAGTCGGCGAGGCTGAAGCCATGGTGTGGGGCGGCGTGCGCGATGTTCTCGTCAGCAACGAAGTGGTCGGCGCGGAAAAGCTTGCGCGTTTCGCGGCGCTCTCGCGAATCGCCGACGTTGCGATCTGCGCGGACAGTGAAGCGCATGTCCTTGCCATCGAATCGGCGGCAGCAGACGCATCCGTCCAGTCCGTGGTCTATGTGGAAATCGACGTTGGCGGCAATCGCTGCGGCATCGAGCCCGGGGAGCGCGCCGCACTGCTCGCGCGGCGCATCGCACAATCGGAGCATCTGACGTTCGGCGGTCTGCAAGCGTATCACGGAACGGCGCAGCACCGCCGCCGTCCGGAAGAACGCGCGGCCGCGATAGACGCTGCCGTCGACGGGATCCGGCGCACGATGGACGCCCTCACGCGGTTTGATTTGCAATGCCCCGCCGTCACCGGCGGCGGAACGGGAACCTTCGAATACGAGGTCGCCTCGGGTGTCTACACCGAGATTCAAGCCGGCAGCTATTGTTTCATGGATGCGGATTACGCCCGGAATCTCGATACGAGGGGCAATCCCGTAGACACGTTCCGGCAATCGCTGTTCGTGTTGTCGACGGTGATGAGTGCACCGCGTTCCGGCGTCGCGGTGCTCGACGCCGGACACAAAGCCGTATCGACCGATTCGGGTCTGCCGCTCGTGTGGCAACGCCCGGAACTCGCCTACGTCGATGCTTCCGACGAGCACGGGACGCTCGCGTATCCGGCGGATGCGCGCGCGCCGCAGCTCGGCGAAAAGGTTCGCCTCGTTCCGGGTCACTGCGATCCCACCGTCGACCGCTACAACTGGTTCGTCGGCGTGCGCAACGGCCGCGTCGAATCGCTCTGGCCGATTTCCGCGCGCGGTGCAATGCGCTAGGTGAATCCAATCAGCCGCGGCCGAACGCGTGTTGCAAGGGCTCTTGCTTCCATTTGCGCCGTACTCGCGAGTTTCGCGGTCATGTATGAGCTGGACATGCGTTACGGCACGGGACCCTCGCCGGCGGTGTTAGCAGCCGCACTTTCCGTCGGACTCATGCGCCGCCCCGAGCATCTCGGCATACGCGCTCTGATGATCAAAGTCGTCACCATGCCGCTGATTGCGCTCTCCGCTGCGTTCGTCGGCCTCGCTCTGCTGCGAGCACCGGTGCTGGGAGCCGCGATCTTTTGCGCGGGCATCGGACTGTCGATCTGGCTCCGGAATTTCGGACCTCGCGCATCCGCCGTCGGCCGAGCGATCTCGCTTCCGCTGCTCACGATTCTCGCCGTGCCGGTGCGGCTGGACCCGAACGTGAGCCCCATCGTATCCGCGGCACTGGTGTTAATCGCCGGCGCAGTCGCACTCATCCTAACCAGCGCGGCGTTGAGCATCGCCGAGCGGCTCGGCGTGACATGGGAAATACCTGAAGCCAAAATCAAGCGGGCGCAGCGTGAAGGCGTAATGCCGATTGCCACTCGCATGGCGCTGCAAATGCTGGCCGCTCTGGTGCTTGCGTTCGGTGTCGGCATGTCGCTGTTTCCCGCGCATTGGCCGTGGGTGGTACTCACCGCATTCATCGTTTGCAGCGGCACCCTGGGCCGCGGCGACGCAATTTACAAAGCGCTCTTGCGATTCGGCGGCGCCGTAGCAGGCACGCTCGCCGCCTCGCTCGTCGCGCTTGCCGTTTTTCCGAATCCGCAAACCTACGCAGGAACAGTCTTTTTCATTCTTTTCCTCGGCATCTGGCTGCGCTCGATCAACTACGCGTACTGGGCCGCGTGCGCGACCCTGATCTTTGCGCTGCTGCAAAACGTGCACGGTGCGGGCGCGCTTCCACTTTTTGCCGAACGCGTTTTCGGCATCGTCGCCGGCGCGCTGTGCGCGATAGCGGCGACGTGGTTCGTCTATCCCATTCGTACCGAGCAACTCGTGCGGCGGCGCATCGCCGACGCGCTCGCGGCGCTACGCGATACGCTTACTGGAAATGCTGCACACCCGAACCACGAGGCCCGCGTTGCGTCACTGCGCCACCACGCCGCGCAGTTGGAGCGCGTCGCCCCGCCCGTGCGGCTTCATCGCGCGCTGTTCGGCGCGAAAGCCGATCCGGAGCATCCGGCAACGCTGATCGATCGCACGCGCGACCTTCTGACCCAAGCAGAGACGCCGGAATTCGATCGTGCGCACGTCGGCGCGCAACTGCGACGGTTAGCCACTATTTTGCGCGGCGATAGTAAACCCTGAAACGCAGGTCAGGATTTTCGCCGCTCCGCCGCCACGCCGATCGCGATACCCAGCGCGACGCCGACCGCGGCGGCCCCGATTGCAACGCCAATGCCCGCACCGAGTGCGATAAAAAACCCGAGTCGCCGTGCTTTTCGCATATGGTGCCGTTTCGGCACCGGTTCCTCAATTCCGCGAATTCAGAGTTTCTTCACACCTGAAGCGCACAGTGGTGGCCATCCGGAGGTGGCTCCCGATGACCCGGAACGACATTCTGAAGATTAGCGCAAGCCTATGCGAACGCGGGCTTCTGAAATGCATTTCTGTGGACGACACTGCGCCTCGGTACGAACTCACGCCGAAAGGTTGGATGGCGCTGATGTTCACCGAGGTGGCTCACGACCCGTAAGCACAAGCGCTGCTGACGCGCAAGCACCGCATGCCGTAGGTCAAAAGTCATATGCGCTCGCGCGCATACCTCGCTAAAGCGCCCATTTTCGGGCGGGGCCGCTTGAATTCGGAACGAAGTCAACTACGTGCTGACGCGCGCCTTGGTCTGCCCGACCTTGGTGGGCCGGGATGAGGAACTCACACAGCTGGTTGAATGCCGGCTCGCCGCAGCGCGCGGACACGGATCGCTCGTGCTCGTTTCGGGCGACGCCGGAATTGGGAAAAGCCGGCTGCTGATCGCGTTTCGACAAACCCTCACCGGCGGGCGCGCTGCATTGGGTGTGGGACTCAACCGCGAATTCGGCAACGCGCCGTACGGCGCGGTTCTGGCGGCGTTGCGTTCGCTGCGAAACGACGTCGCTTTTCCGCAAGCCGGCAGTCGCATCGAGCAGCTCACGGAGCTTGCCGAACAACTTTCTGCGATGTGTGCGCGGCGCTGCACGGTTCTTATTCTCGAAGACGTTCACTGGGCCGACGACGGCACGCTGCTGTTTCTGCAGCATCTGCTGCCGTCGATTGGAACTTTACGGCTTCTGATCGTCGCCACATACCGCTCGGACGATCTGCGGCGATGTCAGCAGCTCGATCCCCACATCGCACGCTTGATGCGCAGCCGCGCTTCCCACAGCATTGCGCTCAAGCCGCTGGCGCCCGCCGAGATCCGTCGTTTGGTACGGTTGGCGGCGGGGCAGAAACCTCCGCTTACTCCCGCGCTCGTTGACGAGATCGTCGAGCGCTGCGAGGGCAATCCGTTCTTTGCCGAGGAATTGCTGAAAACGTCCATCGAGAAATTGCAGGGCGCGGGGATTCAGCAACTGCCGCTCACCGTACGCGCAACGGTGCTGGAGCGCGTCGCAGGGCTAGACCAACAAACGCATGGTGTTCTCTCGCGCGCCGCCGTTCTCGGGCGACGCTTCGAAGCGGGTCTCCTTTCCGAACTGTGCCGCTTGGACCCCACAACGACTTTGGCCGCGTTACGAACGCTGCGTAACCTTCAACTCATCGACGAACTGGACGCGGATCCGCCGGCCTATGTCTTCCGGCATGCCCTGACGCAGGAAGCGGTCTACAATGAACTGCTCGCGGCAGAACGCAAACCGCTGCACGCGCGAATCCTCAGCGTTCTGGAATCACGCGGAGCGGACGCGGCTCAACTCGGCTACCATGCATGGTGCGCCGGCATTGCGGACAAGTGCGTCTCACACAACGAGAACGCCGGGGATGAAGCGCAAGCACTGCACGTGTATGGTGACGCGGTGCGCTGTTACGACCGCGCGATAGCATTCGCTCCGAATGACGATGCGCGAGCCCGATTACTCGTCAAGAGCGCGGTAAACTGTGCGCGCGACGGCAAGGCCGTACAGGCATTAGAACGCTACGCGGCTGCGGCCGACGCGTATCGAGCCTGCGGACTCTCGGACCGGCTTCCCGACATCTACCAAGCGATGAGTGCGCAAGCGCGGACTTCGGGCGATAACGAACGCGGCGTGCAGATCCTCGAACACGCTCTCGACTCGATGAGTCAGGACGACGCACGCGAACGCGCGCTGATGTACCTGAGTTTGGTCTATCTTCGGCTCGATCGCGGCGAAGTCGATGCGGCCAAAGCACTCATCGCCCAAGCGAACGTCATGCGCGGCTCGATGCCGTATGAGGACGCGCTTCAGTACACACAGCTGGTCGCCGGAGATGTGGCGGGATTTCAAATTGCCTCGAAGATCAATGCTGCGGCCAAAGAATCGCTGGGGGATGTCGAGCGCCTGCGCGCGCGTTTCAATCGCGCTTTCGGTCTCACGATTTTGGGCTGCGACGACGACGCGCTTGTGGAGTTCAACGCGATACTGCCCGAGCTGAACGAAAGGCGATTGACGTCGCTCGAGGTTTTGAGCTGCGCGAATTCGGCGCTTATTCACGCGCGAGCAGGACGGCTATCCGAGGCGCGCGGCTGCATCGATCGCGCAGTCGTCATCCCCGAACCGACCACGACCGGGCCGATTGCACTCGCTGCGGCCGCGCTCACCGTCGGCTTCGCGCTATGGGACGAAGACCTGATCGCACGGCTATGCTCAGCAGACGTCGTCGAGGCCGCTTTTGCGAGCCGAATCAACTCGACGCTCGGGCGTATCGCAGGTCCGTATGCCAAATGGTTATGGGTTATGGATAGGCGTGGCGAAGCTCGAGCGTTGTTGCGACGCGCCATGGACTGTATTCACGGGCCGTTCGGGGCCACCGAAACGCTTCTGGTTGCTGCGGAACTCGGTGACGAGCGCGCGCGGTCGGCAGCATTTGCGTCGCTCGAAACGCTCGACCGCATGGTGAACGCCGACGCCTACGCTGCGACATCCGCGCACCTGCGCGCGCTGCGCGCATTGCATGCAGGCGACGAATCCTCCGTGCGCGCTCATGCGCGCGAGGCACTCGAGCGCTATGTGCGCTTAGGATGGACGATGCATCAAGCAGCGTGCATGCAGCTTTGCGGAGACGCGAAACGAGCGTCAGTCCTGTATCGCCGTATGCATGCTGCCGGGCCGCTGCGTCAGATGCTGGCGACGAGTCGCGATTCCGGAGTACGTGCGGCACTTTCCGAACGGGAACGCGAAATTGCCTCCCTGGTCGCGCACGGAACGGTCAACAAACACATCGCGGAACGGCTCGCCGTAAATCAACGAACGGTCGAAAAGCATCTTACGTCCATTTATGAAAAGCTCGGCCTTCGAAACCGTTCGGAGCTGGCTGCATACGTCACGCGCGGCCAGGAGCATCAAAATCTGCGCAGATAATGCCGAAAGTCAGCGCAGGTCTGTTGCTCTACCGTCGAGGCGGCAGGGACGTTCAGGTTCTTCTCGTTCACCCCGGCGGCCCGTTTTGGGCGAAGAAAGACGCGGGGGCGTGGTCGATTCCAAAAGGCGAGGCGCAACCCCAAGAGGATCTTTTGGCGGTCGCCGTTCGGGAGGTTCGCGAAGAGACCGGCTTCGAAGTCGCAGCCCCGTTCGTACCACTTTCGCCGGTCAAGCAGTCCGGCAAAATCGTGCACGCTTGGGCTTGCGAATTCGACGGCGACGCGCAAGCAATCGTGAGTAATACCTTTCAGCTCGAGTTTCCGCCGCGTTCGGGGCGTTTCGCCGAATTTCCGGAAGTCGATAAAGCAGACTGGTTCGATCGCGCGACCGCGCACGAAAAGATTCTAAAGAGCCAGCTGCCGCTGCTCGAAGAGTTTTTCAGACTGGTACTCTGAGTACTACGATAATTTCGGTATGGTTTCAGTGAATCTCTGCGCGCGATTCGCCGTATTGCAAACAAGAATCATGTTCGGACACATCGGCCATCCCTACACTCTTCAAGTCGCGGCACTCTGGCTTTCGTTTCTCCCCGGTTTCGCCGTTGCCACGGTCATCGCAGGTGCACAGTGGGAGCGCCTAAAGCGCGCGACGCGTAAGCAGTATCGCGGAGCGCTTAGGCCGAATTCATGACCTAGCTCATGGAAAGCGTCGGCGCCGACGTTCGCGCCATCGACCTTCTTGGTGCACTGTCCCTCATGGGGGATATGGCGCTCGGGCTTTCGGCCGGCCACGGCGTACGAGCGACCTACATCGGCATGTGCATCAGCCGCGAGCTAGGCTTGGCGATTGACGAACAGGCCGATCAATTTTATGCGTGTCTTCTCACGGATGCCGGATGCACGGCTTGGGCGAGCCAAGCCGCAGCAGCGATTCTCGGCGACGACATGGAGGCGCGGCGTGAATTGTTCTTCTTTACGGATCCGACGGACCCGCGCGAGTTGCTCAAGTGGCTGACGCACTACATCGCCGCAGGCGAACGCGCCGCCGTTCGCTTCAAGCACGTCGTCGATTTTTCCGTTCGCGGTCGCCGCTTCATGCTCGAGGGATTGCAGAACACGTCGGAAGTCGCTGCGAGGTTTGCGCGCCGGCTCGATCGATCCGTTCGTGTGCAAGAGGCGCTTCGTTTCGCATTCGAGCGCTGGGACGGCAGCGGCCTTCGCGCGCGGCGACGGGAAGCAATTCCCGTAATCTCTCGGATTACGCGCGCGTCAATCTTTTTGGAAGTCTTTCACGGCGTCGGCGGCCGCGGAGCTGCGACCGATTTCGCTCGCGCGCGCCGCGGTAAGGACCTCGATCCCGTGGTCGTCGACGCGTTCTTATATCTCTCGAATAAGGAAAGTTTTTGGCAAGACCTCGAGAGCAAGTCTAACTGGGCGCTCGTGCGCGACATGGAGCCGGAGTCGCCTTTCCGCTATTTCAACGTCGAGCGACTCGACGATGCAGCGAGCGCCTTTGGCGACTTTGCAGATTTAAAGAGCTTTTATACGGCCGGACACGCGCGGCGCGTTGCGGCGCGTTCTGAGGCGATGGCCAGCGCGATGGATTTTCAGCAAGAACACATCACCGAGATCCGCCGGGCGGCGCTACTGCACGATATCGGTCTGGTAGCGATTCCCTCGTACGTATTACACAAACCGCGCGAGCGTTTGGGCAACGCCGAGTGGGAAATGATGCGTCTGCATCCGTACCACGCCGAGCGAATTCTTGCGCATGCGCCGGTATTTTCGCCGCTGTGCCGTTTCGTCGCGGCTCATCATGAGCAGCCCGATGGACATGGATACTTCCGCGGGTTGAAGGAGACGGAGATTCCGAACGGCGCCCACCTCCTCGCAGTTGCCGATCGTTTCGATGAGCTGACGCATGAAGGCCCGGGGCGCAAACCGCTTTCCACGGATATTGCGTTCGAGGTGATGAATCGCGAGGCCGGCTCGCGCTTTTCGCACGACGCGTTAACGGCGCTGCACGAGTGTCTGGAAAACCTG
>DATGJX010000194.1:0-3128 GCA_035294905.1 Vulcanimicrobiaceae bacterium
GACGGGCGAGTTGGTAATCAACTTCACCAATTGCGTGCACTGTAAGACTTGCGATATCGCGGACCCGTATCAGATCATTACGTGGGTCCCGCCTCAAGGAGGCGAGGGGCCGGTGTATACGGGGATGTAGCTCGCCTTCGCGCAACTCCGGGGACCGCGTTCCACGTTGAAGGAGCGTGGCTCGCCTCCGGCACGTCGACTTCTCGCTGGTCGTCCTGGCGCTCATGCTGGCGTTCTGTATCGCCGGCGTCGTCGATCTCGTGCGCACGTATCCGGAAGCCAATCGCGGCATGCTGCTTTTTGCACGCGCCCAGAAGGACATGTTCATCGACTACGGGTTGGTCGCGCAGTCCTATCACGTGCGTGCGAACGTCGATCTGTCGCGCGTGCTGCGAAGTGAAACGGTGATCGTCGGAACGCGCACGTCGCCGCATACCGTGTACCTCGGTGCCGGCGTGATACTCGGCGAGCACCACGGAATGCTGATGGTCGTCACGGCCAAGCATATCATCGCTCACCCTGGCCGCCACTTTGTCGTGTTCGGCAATTACACGGGCCGCTTTACTTCGCGCGTTGTCGCCGACCCGAATCACGACCTGGCTATCGTGTTCGTGCGTCCGCGTCCGGGAACCACGTACCGCCCCGCGCGGATTGCACAAGTCAGCTTCCGAAGCGGACAGCGTTTCATCGTCATGGGCCATCCCGGAGACCAGAGCTGGACTGCCTCGCCGGGCGTTGCTGAGCGTCATATGGACACGACTTTGCTCTTTTGCCCGACGTGCGATCGCGGGGACTCAGGCGCCGGCGCGTTCGACAACTCCGGCAACTTGCGGGGAATCGTGGTCACCAAAGCCGTGATGTTCGTGCCGTCAGCGAAGGATGGCACCGATTTTCGCCTGACGGCCTTCGAAATCGAACGCCCTGACGCCGTTCGAGCGCTGGTGCGCCGCGCGGTGATGAATTAAACCACTCAGGCCCTCGATACAACGACAGAGGTGCCCGTCTCATGCATCTCAAAGCGAATTTACGTGCACGAGTCAGGCGACGTCGCGATCATCGGGGCGGGAATCATCGGCCTTGCCGTAGCCTTCGAATTAGCGGGGCGTGGTGCAAACGTGCGCGTGTTCGACACGAGCGAACCCGCGCGAGCCGCGTCGTGGGCGGCCGCGGGAATGCTTGCACCGCGCACCGAGCATCTGCGCGACGATGCGATGCGCAATCTGTGCGAATCGTCGCTAGCGGCGTATCCCGAATTCGTCCAGGCGATTCGCGAAGCGGGCGGAGTCGATCCGCATCTTCGGCTCGACGGCATTCTGCACACGGCGTACTCCGCGCAAGCGTTTCAGCGGCTGCAAACGTGGGCCGGCGATTTGCTTCGCGCCGGATACGAAGCGACACTACTGGCGCGCGACGAGGCGCTGCGCGTCGAACCCGCACTCGGCAAACATCTTGCCGGCGCGCTGATCGTTTCCGGTGAAGGGCAAATCGACAACCGGCGTTTGGGGCGCTCGTTAATCGCGGCGTGCAAATCTCGCGGTGTGCGCATTCACACCGACGCTCGCATGCTCTCGCTTGAATGCGACGCGCGGCGAGTGTTAGGCGTGCGCAGCGAAGTCGGATACGTTGCCGCGGGAGCCGTTATCAACGCCGCCGGGGCCTGGGCGGCGCGCGTCGAGGGCGCTCCAACGGCCTGTATGCCCCCGGTGTATCCGGTGAAGGGTGAAATGCTCGCCATCGAAGTCCCGCTCGGCTTTATCCGGCACACGACTTGGATTCCGCACGGTTACCTCGTTCCGCGCGCGGATGGCCGGCTGCTTGTCGGTGCGACGTCGGTCGAGGCCGGATTCGACGCGCGCGTTACGGCCGGCGGCGTGCAACGCCTGCTGCGAGCTGCCCTGGAAGCCCTACCTGCACTAGCGGGCTTTACGGTGAGCGAAACGTGGGCTGGGCTCAGGCCCGGCACGCGCGACGAGCGGCCGTTCTTGGGAGCCACGCCGCTTGCGGGGTACTTCCTTGCTTGCGGACATTACCGCAACGGGATTTTGCTGGCGGCGATCACTGCGCGTCTGCTTGCCGATGCAATCGAGCACGGCCGCCCCATTTCGCAGGACTTCGCGCTCGACCGGCCCGGCACGAAACTCGCGAGCGCGTAGCGAACGGGAATTCCGGTGAGAGCTTCTATCAACGGCGAGGAATACGAACTTCCCGAGGGTACGACCGTCGCGCAGGTGCTCGTGCAGATGCAGGCTCTCGAACGCGGCATCGCCGTGGCAAAAAACGATCGCGTCGTCCGGCGCGCGGCATTCGAAGAAGAACGGATTAGCGAGGGCGACCGGATCGAAATCATTCGCGCCGTCGCCGGCGGGTAAGGCTTTATGACAGAAGACACGTTGAACATCGGAACACACACATTTCATTCGCGGCTCATCGTCGGCACGGGCAAGTATCCGTCCGCCGAAGTGATGCAGCAAGCGCACGAAGCCAGCGGCACGCAGCTCGTGACCGTGGCGATTCGCCGCATCAACTTGGACGAACGCAGCGGCAAGACGCTGCTCGATTACATCGATCGCAGCAAGTATGCGATCCTGCCCAACACCGCCGGCTGCTACAACGCGAAAGAAGCCGTGCTCACGGCCCAGCTCGCGCGCGAACTGCTCGAAACCGATTTGATCAAACTCGAAGTCATCGGTGATGCGCAGACGCTGTATCCCGACACGCGCGAAACGCTCGCCGCTGCCGTGCAACTCGTGAAGGATGGCTTTACCGTGCTTCCGTACGTTCTCGACGATCCGGTAGCTTGCAAACAACTCGAAGAGGAAGGCTGTGCGGCGGTCATGCCGCTCGCCGCGCCGATTGGGAGCGGGCTCGGCGTTTGCAATCCGTATTCCATTCGCATCATCAAAGAGCGCGCGAAGATCCCGGTCATCGTCGATGCAGGCGTGGGAACCGCAAGCGACGCGGCGGTTGCAATGGAACTCGGCGTCGACGCCGTGTTGATGAATACCGGCATTGCCGCTGCGAAAGACCCCGTGCTCATGGCGCGCGCCATGAAACAAGCGGTTGAGGCGGGCCGCATGGCTTTCCTCGCGGGACGCATGCCCAAGCGTCTGTACGCGAACGCATCAAGC
>DATGJX010000195.1:0-29330 GCA_035294905.1 Vulcanimicrobiaceae bacterium
TTGATCTTTACGAGTCAGGCGACGACTACGTCGAGACCTACCGTCAGGGACCGTACACATGGGCTGAAGGTTCGTTTAACGGCACGCAGTGGCGCAAAGATGACAACGGTGTGGTTACGCTGGTGAGCGGGTTCGCGCAAACGGCAAATCCGTTCACAGCCACGCTCTCGCAACCGTCGGCCCACGATTCCTCGCTCCGCGTTCTCGGAATCACGACAACTCAGCCGGCTTGCGTCGTCGTCCAGCTCGCGCCGCAACCGGGCCTGGTGCAGCAGCGCTACTACGACGCAAAGACATTTTTGCTTCGACGTGTCGTCACGTCCGATTATCAGGCGCAACCGTGGACGTTCGACTATGGCGACCTTCGGACGCGGTACGGCGTGACGTTTCCGCAGACGATTACCTACCACGACGCGCAGCCGGAAAACGCATCCGTTATGCGCGCCCTGACGTTCGAACCAGTTGCCGCATCCGCGGTCCACACCGCAGTCCCGATAACTCGCCCGCTCTTCACGCTTCCGTCTACGATGCCCGTCACGGTTCCGGCCGACTTTACGCCGCACGGCATCATCGTTCGCGTAACGATTCACGGACGCGGCTTGGACTTCGAGCTGGACTCGGGCGCATCGGATCTCGTGCTCGATGCCGGCGTGGCACGCGAACTCGGCCTCGCGATATCGGACGTGCGCAAGGAATCGTTCAGCGGCGATTACAGCGAAGGACGTTCCATCGCTTCGGATTTTTCCATCGGCTCGCTGCGCGCGCAAAACGTGGCGATCACCACGATCCCGTTTTCGCGCATGGTCGGGGAGCGGAAAGTCGTGGGACTTTTAGGCGGAGATTTTTTCGCCTCGGAGCGTGTTGCCGTGAACTTCAAAAACGACACGCTTGCAATTTCGCCCGCCTCGACGGATGCGCCGGCCGGAACGTGGAGCGCGATGCCTATTCAGGTGGACGACTCCGTTCCGCGCATGCATGCTAAATTCAATGCTGTCGACGGTGCGTTCGTAGTCGACCTCGGCGCGGACGTCACGATGCTCTATCCGCACTTCTTCCGGCAGTTCCATCCGAAAAACAAGGGAGACGTGCTGGGACAAATCGAGGGCGTCGCCGGCGAAGGCGTCGACTTCCGCCAATACACGTTCAGCCGTTTCGATCTCGGCGACATGGCGTTCGCCGATGTTAGCGCCGCGGTAACGTCGGGCACCAAGTTCGAGGATATCGACTACGACGGACTCTTGGGCCGCAACGTCCTCGATAATTTCAATCTTGTCTTCGACTATCCCAACGGCAAACTGTACCTGCAGTCACTGGTGCAATAAAAAAAGGCCGCGCCGGCGCGCGGCCTTTCTCTCATAGGCCACGAGTCGAGCTAGTTCATCGTGGTGGCGTAGAACTGGCCGTTTTGCCAATAGCCGTAAGCGGTAACGTACCGCCCAACCGCTACGCGTCCTGACCTTTGGTTGTTGAGCGCGGGCTGATCGTTGATCGTGATTTGGCGCCCACGGCCGTTATTGTAGTAGCCGCCGTTGTTATAGTAGCCGCCGTTGTTGTAGTATCCGCCGTTGTTATAGCGGCCGCCGTTGTTGTCGTCGCGATCTCCGTCGTTGTCGTTGTCGCTGTCACGACGATTGTAACCGCCGTTGCCGTAACCATTACCGTTTAGGCGCAACGTAACCTGATTGCCGTTTACACCGACGATCGTTCCTTGCACCGTGGCACAACCGCCGTTGTTGTAGTAGCCGCCGTTGTTGTAACCGCCGTAACCGTTTGCGTTGCACTGTCCCGCGTCGTCACGGTCGCGGTGCCGATGTTGCTGCGGATATCCCTGGTTCGGATAGCCTTGATATTGATAGGGATACTGCTGGGCTGACGCGATGCCCATCATCCCGGAGAAAGCCAAAGCCGCTGCGGCAATGGCGGTGGTCAATTTGCTCATGGAAAAGTCTCCTCCGCTCGGATAACGGCGGCCGTGCAGGCCGCGTTGCTCAGCAAATTCGCAGGATTTCCGCCTCGCGGCGGGCGAGTACGCTCGGCTGTGGCTCCCAAGACCAAGACGCCCAAGGCGCCGTTCGAGCGGCATGGCCTTACCGACGACCAACTCATTGCGATTTGGCGCACGATGCTGCTGCACCGGCGCCTGGAAACGCGCGGTTTCGAACTCAACCGCCAAGGAAAGATTCCGTTCGCGTCCGCGGGCGAAGGGCACGAAGCAGTGCAGGCCGGCGCCGCCATGGCGTTCGAGCGCGGCAAAGACATCCTCGTTCCGTATTATCGCGACTTGGGTCTTGACGTCGGCGTTGGTCTGTCGGCGTACGAAGTGCTGCTTTCACTGTTTGCGCGCGCCGCGGATCACAGCGCCGGGCGACAATTTCCGCATCATTACGCCAGCAAACGCCTGGGGATCTACACGATAAGTTCCGTCATCGCCGCACAGTTGCCGCATGCCGTCGGCGCCGCATACGCGTTGAAGTATCGCGGCGAGCATGGACGCGCCGTGCTCACGACCTTCGGCGACGGATGCACCAGCGAAGGCGAATGGCACGAGTCGCTCAATTTCGCGGCCGTCCACAAACTGCCGGCCGTCTTCATTTGTGAAAACAACGAGTGGGCGATCAGCACGCCGCTGGAACATCAAATGGGGCAGCCCGACGTGTACAAACGCGCGACCGGCTACGGCATGCCGGGCGTAGTTGTCGACGGCTTCGATCCGATAGCGTGCTACGCTGCGACAAAGGAAGCACTCGACCGTGCCCGCCATGGCGGCGGCCCAAGCCTCGTCGAGGCCAAGTGCTACCGCTTCCTCGCCCACACGACCGACGACGACGACCGGACGTACCGCACGCGGGAAGAGGTGGCGGAGCGCCGTAAGAACGATCCCGTCCCCGGCTTCGAGCGCTTCCTTATCGAGCACGGCATTCTCACGCCCGCCCAGGCGGAGGAATTGAAGTCCTCGGTGCTTGCCGAAACGAACGAAGCAACGGACAGGGCGGAATCGATGCCCTATCCGCACTTCGAAGACCTGTACACGAATGTGTGCGAGGGCTCCGGGGAACCTTGGCAATAACCTGCCGCGCCTGGACAGGCTCGGCGTTCTTCGACAAGCTCAGGATGACATTTTAGCTAGGACGAATTTTTGATGGCAAAAACCAGCACTCAGGTGCCGAAAACACTCGAGCGGCACGGGCTGTCCGACGAGCAGCTCAAAGCGATCTTCCGCAACATGCTGCTCCAGCGTCAGCTCGACAACCGCGGCTTCCAGTTGAACCGCCAAGGCAAGGTTCCGTTCGCGCTCGGCAGCGAGGGACACGAAGCGCTGCAGGCCGGCGCGGCCATGGCGTTCCACCGCGGGAAAGACATTCTCGCGCCGTACTATCGCGATTTAGGTCTGGCGATCGGTATCGGCCTGACGCCGTACGAGATCATGCTTTCGATCTTCGCGCGCGCCGCGGATCACAATGGCGGGCGGCAGTTCCCGAACCACTATTCTTCGAAAAAAGCCGGTTTGATGTCATTCTCGTCGATTCTGGCGGCGCATATTCCGCACGCCGTCGGCGCAGCGTACGCATTGAAATACCGCGGTGAAACAGGACGCGCGGTGCTGGTAACGTGCGGCGACGGCACGACGAGCGAAGGCGAGTGGCATGAGTCGATGAATTTCGCGGCGGTTCATAAGTTGCCGCTCGTGATGCTGGTCGAAAACAATCAGTGGGCCATCTCGACGCCGCTGAATCTGCAGATGGGACAACCCGACATCTACAAGCGCGCCGAAGGCTACGGCATGCCGGGTGAGCAGTTCGACGGATTCGATCCGATAACGACGTACGACGCGGTGCACCGCGCGATGGAGCGCGCGCGCACCGGCGGCGGCCCGACGCTCGTCGAGGGCGTGTGCTATCGATTCTTGGCGCACTCGACGGACGACAACGACATGACGTACCGCACGAAAGACGAGGTCGTCGAACATCGCAAGGACGATCCGGTGCCGCGTTTCGAGCGCGTGCTTTTGGACGCGGGCGTCCTGACCGCCGATGAAATCGAAACGATGAGAAAAGACGTGCTTCGCGAGACGAACGAAGCTACCGATAAGGCCGAGGCGATGCCATATCCCGAAGCGTCGGATTTGTACAAACATCTCTACGAGGGAGCTTGGGAACCGTGGCAATAACGCTACCGAACATCGCCACTCAACGCTTACGCGTGGGGGCCGAAGGCCGGGGGCCCCGTGCGCTTTGCGCACGGGGGGCGTGGAGCGCGAAGCGCGGACACACCTGTATGTACGAGGGGGCCTGGGAACCGTGGCAATAACGCTACCGAACATCGCCACTCAACGCTTACGCGTGGGGGCCGAAGGCCGGGGGCCCCGTGCGCTTTGCGTACGGGGGGCGTGGAACGCGAAGCGCGGATACGCCTGTTCAAACGAAGTTACCGATAAGTCCGAGGCGATGCCGTATCCCGAAGCGTCGGATTTGTACAAACATCTCTACGAGGGAGCTTGGGAACCGTGGCAGTAGCCGAAAAAACGTCCGAAATCCTCAACAACGTCGAAGCCGTGCGCCAGACGCTGTACGAGGCGATGAAAAACGACGAGCGCAACGTCATACTCGGCGAAGACGTAGGCGCGCGCGGCAACGTGTTCCTCATCACGAAGGACTTCGTCAAAGAGTTCGGCGCGCGGCGCGTGATCGACACGCCGATTGCCGAAGCATCGATCGTCGGCATTGCGGTCGGCATGGCGATGGAAGGGCTGCGGCCAATCGCAGAGATTCAGTTCGCCGACTTCATCTATCCCGCGTTCAACCAAATCGTCGGTGAAGCCGCGAAGACCCGTTACCGTTCGAACGGCGAATACACGTGTCCGCTCGTCATTCGCACGCCGTATGGCGGCGGTGTGCGCGGCGCGCTCTCGCACTCCGTTTCAATCGAAGCGCTCTTCTATCACGTTCCCGGGTTGAAGATCGTCGCGCCCGCGTTTCCGGCAGACGTCAAAGGCCTGCTCAACGCTGCAATCGACGATCCCGATCCCGTGCTCTTTCTCGAGCACAAGAAGACCTATCGCCTCATCAAAGGTGAAGTGCCGACGGGGCACTACACGATTCCAATCGGCAAAGCCGACGTGAAGAAATCCGGCAATCGGCTCACCGTCGTGTCCTACGGCTTGTATGTTCACTGGGCGCTCGAAGCGGCGAACGCACTCGAGCAGGAAGGCATGTCCGTCGAGGTGATCGACCTGCGCTCGATCCGACCGATGGATCGCGAAACGATTCTGGCGAGCGTGCGCAAGACGCGCAAACTGCTCGTCATTCACGAAGACAACAAGTTCGGCGGCATCGGCGCGGAGATCAGCGCGATGGTTGCCGAGGAGGCGCTGTTCGAACTCGACGCGCCGATTCGCCGGCTTGCCGCGCCGGACGTTCCGGCGATGGGCTATGCGCTTCCCCTCGAGGAAGAGTACATGAGTTCGCCGGCCGAGATGGCCGATGCAATGCGCGAAATGGTGAGGTTCTAGCGTGGCCGCCGAAACCCGGCAGGTTCCGGCGGCTACGCTTTTCTGTGAGGATCTGTCTTAATAATGGCAACCACGATTACGATGCCGCAGCTCGGCGAAACCGTGACGGAAGGCACCGTCGAACGTTGGCTCAAGAAAGCCGGCGACACGGTTGAAAAGTACGAGGCCTTCGTTGAAGTTTCGACCGACAAAGTCAACTCGGAAGTCCCTGCTCCGGTAACGGGAACGCTGCGCGAGATTCTCGTTCAGGAAGGCACGACCGTCGCAACCGGGACGCCCATCGCCGTCATCGACGAAGTGGGCGCCGCAACTGCGGAGCACACGGCGAGTGCGCCGCCGCAAGGCAAAGCGGAGATGGCGGGCAGCGCCAACGTCGAGCCGGTGCCGGGCTTCAATCTGCCGGAGATGCCGGTGAAACACGTGGCCGCTGCCGGAGCTCCCGTTTCAAACGGGCACGTAACCGTGCCGTCCGGAAACGGCGCAGCCGCCGAGGCCGCGCTGCGCGGCGCGTCTCCAGCCGTGCGCAAACTCGCACGCGAGCATCACATCGACATTCGCACGCTGCGGGGCAGCGGCGCCAATGGACGCGTCACCGCGGAAGACGTCCTGACCGCCTCGCGCATGGGTCCGGCGGCAGCCGTCGGCCAAGCCATCATCAGCGCCCCGCAGACACCCCAAGCACCCCCGAAGGCGCCGGCAACGCCGGGACCCGGCGGAACCAGCACGTACGGAGAGCCAATTCCCGGCACGCTCATTCCGCTCAACTCCGCTCGGCGCATCATTGCCGAGCGCATGGTGGAGAGCAAACATACGGCGCCGCACGCGTGGTCGATGGTGGAAGTCGACGTCACCAACGTGTGGAAATGGCGCGCGCGCGAAAAGGATCGCTTCGAGCGCGACACCGGCTACAAACTCACGCTGCTGCCGTTCTTCATTCGCGCGGTCGTCGAATCGCTCGCCGTCTTCCCGCTGATGAACGCGAAATTCACGGCGGAAGGCATCTTCGTCGAAAAAGACGTGAACGTCGGTATCGCGATCGGCCTGCCGACGAATTTGGTCGTGCCGGTGGTGAAGAACGCCGACAAGCTGTCGATCAAGGGCATCGCCCTTGCCTGTGCGGATTTGATCGATCGCGCGCGCCGCAGCAAGCTTTCTGCCGACGATCTGCAAGGCGGCACGTTCACCGTCAACAACAACGGCGCAAACGGTTCCTACGCGTCGGCACCGATCATCAACGGCGGACAAGCGGGAATCGTCACGATGGAAACAGTCGTGAAGAAACCGGTGGTTACCGCAGACGATGCGATCGCGATCCGGCAGATAATGAACGTCTGTCTGTCACTGGATCACCGGGTCGTCGACGGCTATGTTGCGAGCGGCTTCTTAGCGGATCTCAAAAAGCGCCTGGAGACGATGGGACCGGCCGGCGTCTTGTAACGCCCTAGCGGATGAGCGGCTGCGATGATTGGCCGACGAAGAAGTTCAGCGTAAAGACGATCAGCCAGAAGACGCCAATCGCCAGGAGCAGCACGATGGACTCCGCCCGCTCTCGTAAGCGGCCACTCTTGCGAATATGCCAATCTTTAGGCAAAAGGTCCAGAGCCGGTTCGTGCTTTACCATTTTGCTAGTATTCCCCCAAAGGGAGGGTGCGGAGCGGGCCGCTGCCCTTCTATCCCATTATTGAAGGATTCGAGTCCTCCAGGGACAGGGCGCTTGGTACCAATTCTCGACCCCGGTCATTAGTACATCCGTATCCGCGAAGGCTCGCGCCATACGGTGCCTCGAACTTTGGGCCGCGTGCAGATTCGTAAGCTCTTTCGATTCGAGGCCGCGCACGTTCTCCCTTACCATCTCGGCAAATGTGCCCGCCCCCACGGCCACTCCTACCGCCTGGAGGTCGCCCTGAGCGGCCCCCTGCAGGCCGCCGGCCCCGCTCGTGGGATGATCGAAGACTTCGATGCGGTGCGGGAGGTCGTCCATCGCGAGATCCTCGACACCTTGGACCACACCTCGCTCAACGACCTCATCGAAAATCCGACGTGCGAGCACATCGTCCAATGGATCTGGAAGCGCCTGCAGCCCTCATTGCCGGGGCTCGACGAACTGGTGCTTTGGGAAACCGCAACCTCTTGCGCCGTGTTACGCAAGAGCGACGTCGTGTGATGCTGCAACTGGCCGAGATTTTTTACAGCGTTCAAGGAGAGGGCGCGTTCACCGGAACGCCCGCCGTTTTCGTGCGTCTTGCCGGATGCAATCTCTCGTGTGATTTCTGCGACACCGACTATTCGCTGAAGTTTTTTGCGAGCGCCGGCGACGTCGTCGCGTGCGTTCGCGAGATTGGCGGCGACTGTCCGATGGTGGTGCTTACCGGCGGCGAACCGCTCGTCCAGCGTGAGACGCTCGAACTGATCGCGGCGCTGCGCAGCGACGGGCGTCGCGTACACATCGAATCAAACGGCACGATTTACACGGAACTTCCGCGGGACGTGTGGCTCTGCGTTTCGCCGAAGGAGCGCGTGGACGAACGCATGATCGGGCGCGCGGACGAATTGAAACTGATCGTCGACGGCCGCGTCCCCGAAGAATGGCTCGCGCACGCGAACGAGCGGCAAGCGTTGTTCCTGCAGCCCGAAGGTAACAAACCGAAAAACGTCGCCCTTGCGCTCGATTACATCAAAGCCCATCCGAAGCGGCTGCGCCTCTCGCTGCAGACGCACAAATTCATCGGAGTGCCATGATTCTGGTGACGTGCGCCGTCGGCAAAGAACTCGCGTTCTTGCGCCCGCAGCCGCATGTGGAGATGCTCGTTTCCGGCGTCGGTCCGGTGGAGGCCGCATCCGCAGTGTCGCGCGCGCTCGCGCAAAGCACGTACGACTTGGTGATTAGTGCCGGCATTGCCGGCGCGTTCGAAGGCGCCGCGGAGCTCGGCGACGGTGTCGTCGTCAGCGACGAGATGCTCGAACTCGATTTGGAAACGGGCGCGCCGATTTCTTTGCCGGAGGACGCGAGCATCGTCAACCACGCAAGTTCGGATTTGACGCTGGTCGATCGCCTTGTCGAGCTGGGCTTTCGTGCGGTTCGCGGAATTACCGTATCCCGTGTAACGGCAACGGACCTGAGTGCGGCGCGTTTGGGGGCGTTTGGCGTGGGCGTCGAAACGATGGAAGGGTTCTCGGTCCTTCGCGCGGCGGAAATTGCAGGCGTTCCGGCAGTCGAAGTGCGGGGAATATCCAATATCGTCTGCGACCGTAAGAATAGCCGCTGGGATTTCTCTGCCGGCGTGCAAGGAGTGCAAACCATCTTGACCGCCCTGCTCTCGCTGGTAGTGCCGGCGTGAATGAACGACCGGCGTTTACGCTGGCATACTCGCCATGTCCGAATGACACGTACATCTTCGCAGCGCTGACCAACGGCTTGCTGCATGACGCACCGCCCGTGCGCGTGCAACTCGAGGACATCGAAAACCTCAACAACTCCGCATTGAAAGCCGACTACGAGCTCACCAAAGTGAGCTACGGCGCGATTCCGATGCTGATGGATAAGTACCGCATTCTGCGTGCCGGCGGCGCGTTGGGGCGCGGCTGCGGGCCGCTCCTGGTCGCTCGCAAAGGCAGCGGCGCGTCGCTGGAGGACTTCCGCGATAAGCTCGTCGCTATTCCCGGCGAAATGACGACCGCGTTCATGCTGCTGCGCTTGGCGATGGGTTCGCGTCCGCAAACGCTCGGGCTGCGCTTCGACCGCATCGTCGAAGCGGCCGCTGACGGTGCGGTCGATGCCGGACTCATCATTCACGAATCGCGCTTTACGTATCAGGAAGCCGGGCTAGTGCAAGTTATCGACCTCGGTGATTGGTGGGAGTCGCAGACCGGCATGCCGATACCGCTCGGCGCGATTTTGGTGCGGCGCGATTTGGACGACGGCGTTGCGCGCGAATTGAACGGCGCGATCATCGACAGCCTCCGATTCGCTCGCGAGAACGACGGCGCGGTGATGAAGTACGTTCGCGAGCACGCGACCGAGATGTCCGAAGACGTCATGCGCAAGCACATCGGGCTGTACGTGAACGAGTTCAGTGAAGACGTTGGAGACCCGGGCATTGCGGCCGTCAACGAGCTCTTTTCGCGAGCCGGTGCGGCTCGCGTAATTCCCCAAGCCACGGAGGCCGACTTTGTATAGGCGTTCTTTCATCACCGCGCTAGGCGCGCTTGCACTTGCGGCAACAGAGGTGCAGGCGCTACGTGCCGCCACTTTGCCTACGGCAAACATCGAACTCGGCGACGACGTCTTCTTGCGATCCGAATGGGAGGGTTTGGCGGGCCGGTGCGTCGGCATCATCACCAATCAAACCGGCGTAACGTCGCGC
The DNA here is from genome assembly GCA_035294905.1 of Vulcanimicrobiaceae bacterium. Lineage (GTDB taxonomy): Bacteria > Vulcanimicrobiota > Vulcanimicrobiia > Vulcanimicrobiales > Vulcanimicrobiaceae > DATGJX01. The sequence continues at coordinate 9,874 of DATGJX010000195.1, forward strand.
CTAGTCAACATCGTCGACGCCGTCAAAGCGAATAGGAAGATTTGCCTGAAGGCCATCTATTCTCCGGAACACGGCCTGCGCGGCGACCGTCCTGCGGGCGCGTACGTTTCTTCCTACGTGGACGATCGAACCGGCTTGCCCGTGTACAGCTTGTACGGACCGCAGAAGCATCCGACCCCGCAGATGCTCGACGGCGTCGAAGTGCTGCTGTTCGATATTCAGGACGTCGGCGCGCGGCCGTACACATTCGTGTCGACGATGGCCTACGCAATGCAGGCCGCCGCTTCTTACGGCAAAGAAATTTGGATTTTGGATCGGCCCAACCCGATCGGCGGCGAAATGGTCGAAGGTCCGGTACTCGATCCGCAATTCAAGTCGTTCATCGGGCTCTACCCGATTGCGATGCGCCACGGCATGACCGTCGGCGAGCTGGCGCGCATGTTCAACGATCACTTCGGCATAGGCGCCGGTTTGCACGTGGTGAAGATGGAAGGCTGGCAGCGCAGCATGTTCTGGCCCGACACGGGCTTGCAGTGGGTGCAGACGTCGCCGAACATTCCGGAGTGGAGCACAACGGTCGTCTATCCTTGCACGGGTTTGGTGGACAGCTTCGGCCTCAACGGCGGGGTAGGCACCACCAGACCGTTCAAATACACGGGCGCGGCCGGCATGGACGCGTACCGATTCGCGAGCATCCTCAACGCGCGCAACGTTCCCGGCGTCTATTTTCGCCCCGCATACTGGTCGCCGTTCTTCGGCTTCCTCGCAAACAAACAGATCGCCGGCGTCGAACTGGACGTCTTCGATCCGCGCGCCTTTCCATCGGTCGAAACCGCGGTTCACATCCTAACCGCAGCTCGCGAGGTCGATCCGCATCAACTCGTGTACGGCACGCGCGGCGAAGACATCGACTGGGGAACCGATACGTTGTGGAAGGGCCTCAAGGCCGGTTACGGCCCCGAACAGATTCTTGAAGAATGGCAACCCGCCGTAGCGCGCTTCAAAGACCTCCGCGCAAACTACTTACTCTACGACTAGTCTAAATCGCCGCGGCGAGTTCGGATGTAATTGATCTGCCACAGGTGGATGAAGCGCTGCAATTCTTCCTGCGTGCGGTTGTCCAAACCCAAGAACGCCATTCCGTGCGCGAATTTGTGGCCGTCCATGTTGAAGAAACTTGCGAGAACCTTCGCGTGCACGCTCATCGGCGTGAAACCCGGCGGCTTGACTTTGATCGTTTCAGGCCGCAGACCGAAGGGGCTCTGCTCGTAGACTTCCTTCTCGACGACCATGCTTTCCAAGAACTCGTCCGGCAACCGGAACTCCAAGAGAAGCACCGATTCTTTGAGGAAGTCCTCGTCGCAGGAAAGGCGCAAGCCGCCGGCGCTCAAATCGTTCGCTTTCGCGCTGCGGCGACCGCGACGCCCTTCCAGCGTGTAGAAGACCTCGAATTCGACCGGCATGCGAAACGCCGACCGCTTTTGGGTCGTGTTCGGAGGCGCCGGACGATGCCGGGGCTCCGGTTTCTTCTTCTTAAAGAAAAACACCGATGGTACAGGCCCTTAAGAGGCGCGGGCTTGAGTTCCTTCTAAAACATGAGTCGTGCTTGTGCAACGGCTCATCGACGCACTCGGCGCCGACGCGGTAAAGACCGAACCCGAAGATCTCTCCGTCTACTCGTTCGACGCATACTCGCAAGGGCGACTGCCGAAGGCGGTGGTGCTGCCCGCCGGCACGCTCGACGTCGCCGCAGCCGTGAAAATCGCGAAGGATTGCGCAGAGCCGATCGTCGCGCGCGGCGCGGGCACGGGCTTGTGCGGAGGCGCTATTCCGGCACAGGGCGGCGTCGTCTTTTCTTTCGCTCGCATGAACCGCTTACTCGAACTCGACGCGCGGAACCGCCGCGCGCGCGTGCAGCCCGGTCTGATCAACCTCGAACTCTCGCGGCAAACGGCTCACGCGGGATTGTTCTACGCGCCCGACCCGTCGTCGCAGAAAACGTCGACCATCGGCGGAAACATCGGCACGAACGCGGGCGGACCGCATTGTTTGTCATACGGCACGACGGTAAATCACGTGCTCGGACTCGAAATCGTGGATGAAAACGGCGACGTGCTGCAAACTTCGGTTGAAGACACAGGCTACGATCTGACCGGCGTTCTCGTCGGCAGTGAAGGCACGCTCGGCATCGTGTGTTCCGCTTGGGTCCGCCTGCTGAAACAGCCTGAATCCGTCCGCGTCTGGCTCGCCGGATTTCCCGACGTCGAAACGGCATCGGAAGGCGTGTCGGCGATCATCGGTGCCGGCATCGTGCCGACGGCGCTCGAGATGATGGACCATCTTGCACTCGAACTCATTGAAGCGGCGTTTCACTCGGGCTATCCCACCGATGCAGGCGCCGTGCTTCTCGTCGAAAGTGCCGGATTCGAAGACGATCTGCAGACGTACGAAGCGGAGATCGAGCGTATCGTGCGCGGAGCCGGTGCCACGTCGTGGCGGTCCGCGCGATCGCAAGCCGAGCGTGACGCGCTCTGGGCGGGCCGCAAAGGTGCGTTCGGGGCGGCCGGACGCGTTGCGCCGAACTACTACCTTCAAGACGTCGTCGTGCCGCGCACGAAGCTGCCGCGCGCGCTTTCCGCAGTGGAAACGGCATGCGATTCGCGCGGTATCAAAGTCGCGAACGTCTTTCACGCGGGCGATGGGAACTTACATCCACTTTTGATGTACGATCGCAGCAATCAAAGAGAAGCCGCGGCGGTAATCGACGCCGGCAACGAGATTTTACAAGCCGCCGTCGATTTGGGTGGAACCATCAGCGGCGAGCACGGCATCGGTTACGAAAAGCGCGGTTCGCTGACGCGCATCTTTTCAACCGGCGATCTCGCGGCGATGGCCGGAGTGCGCGAGGTCTTCGATCCGCGCCGCATGCTCAATCCGGAAAAGATCTTTCCGGCCGGCGCCGGCTGCGGCGAGGTGCGATGACTCTCGACGAGTTGTGCAAAACCGTCGCCAGTTGCAACAGCGAAGGCAAAACCATCGAGATCCAAGGCGGAAATACGCTCCGCGCTTTCGGCGCGGCACCGCCGAAGGCGGACGTCGTCATTTCAACCACGGGCCTAAGCGCTCTGCTTACGCACGAGTTCCACGATTTGACGTGCTCGACGCAGAGCGGCCTTCGTTTGACTTCCTTTGCGGACCGGCTCGCAAAGCATGCGCAGTTCGTGCCCATCGACGTGCCGCAGCGGAAAAAGGCCACGGTCGGCGGCGCGCTGGCCTCCGGCTGGCTGAGTCCGCGGCGCCATCTCTACGGTCGCGCGCGCGACTTCGTCATCGGTTCTCAGGTGCTGCTCGCGGACGGCACGCTCGTACGTGCGGGCGGCATGGTGGTAAAGAACGTCAGCGGCTACGACATGAGCAAACTGTACGTTGGATCGTTCGGCACGCTGGGCATCATCACGCAGCTGAACTTCAAGACGTTACCGCAGCCGCAGCGCCGCCGAACGCTCATCGCAAAGCTGCCCGAGCGCACCCGCACGCGAGCGGTTGCGCAAATCGCTGCATCCCCGGTTCCTCCGGCCGCCGCATTTTGCGTCGAAGGCTTTCGAAAGAGCATCGACGGCGAGGACGGCGTCGACGGCCGCATCGTTTTGCTGCTCGAAGGCTCGGAATCGCTCGTCGACCGTGCGACTCGCGATTTGCGCTCCGCACTCGGCCGTGCCGGCGTTCCCGAGACGGCAATTATCGACACGGGCGCGTGGGAATCGTTCGAACGCGTCTTGGACGCAACCATTGCGAGTTTGGGCGAGCGTTCCATAACCTATCGCGCACTGGGCCTTCCGGGCAATGCGCTCGATACGGGCACGGCCTTGCGCGATGCGGCAAACGAGCACGAACTTTTCACCGACGTGCTCATCGACATTATGAACGGCGACGTCTTCGTACGGATGAGCGAGCGGGACAGCCGCGCGTTTTCGGAAAAGATCGAAGCCTGCGATGACGCGATTCGCAAGATCGCACCGCGGAGCGTGATCGCCGCAGGAGACGCGCCGATTCGCGAATCGCTGAACGCGTGGGGCGAGGATCCGCCGGGAATCGCGAAGATGCGCGCCCTCAAAACGCAGTTCGATCCGAAAGGCACGCTCAATCGCGGCCGCTTCGCAGGCGGTTTGTAACCGTTGCTTGCGCGCGAGATCAACTGGGCGATCAACCGCGTGCTGTTCAGCCCGCGGCGGCTGCGTTTTCTCGTCGGCGGCGGGCTCGACGACGCCTTCGAATTGCGGCGTTTCTTGGTCAACGTCGTACCGCTTGCGCGCGCGGCGTTGCGACGCTTAGAACGCGTAGCCGAACGCATCCCCGATAGAGAGTTGCGCGCGCAAGCGCAATATGGCCTGAGCGAAAAGGCGTATCACATCGCGGGCGCATGCATACTAGCCACACTTCTGCCTACCGGCGCGCGCGAACATTACGTCGAGATCGTCGCGCCGCTCGAAGCGATCTACGATTTCTTGGACGGACTCTGCGACCGCCACCCGCTTACGACGCCGCAGGCATTTCGTCAGCTGCACTTGGCGCTGGCCGACGCGCTCGACCCGTCGCAGTCGCTGCACGATTACTATTTGCACGGACCGCCGGGGGATGACGGCGATTATCTGGCAACGCTCGTTCGCCGCACGCGCCGCGCGCTTTCGCGCCTCGGCGATTACGAGCTGCTGATACCGTATTTCGCCGAAGCCGCAAACCTTTACACTGACGTGCAAACGTTTGCGCATTTGCCGGCCGCCGAACGCGAAGCCGCCTGCATTGCGTGGCATGCGCGCGACGGTGCACGTTTCGGAGACCTCTCGTGGTGGGAGTTCGGTGCGGCCGCCGGCTCGCAGTTCCACGTGTACGCGCCGCTCTACGCCGCATTCTGCAGCGAATTCGAACGTATCGACGACACGTATCATGCGTACTTCCCGGCATTTTCGGCACTTCACGTGCTGCTCGACTCGTTTATCGACCAGCAAGAAGACCGCCGCAGCGGCGACCTGAACTGGATCGATTGCTACGGCTCGTTCGACGCGCTGCTCTCCCGCGCGCGCGAGCTGGCGCGACGAGCCCGCCTGAAATTTGCCGGCCTGCCGATGCCGCGCGCCCATAGTTTTGCGCTGCGCATCATGTCGCTCTTTTATCTCACGCATCCGAAAGTCTACGAGCAGCGGCTCGTTCACGAAGCGACGGCGTTGCTCGAAGCACTGGCGTAACGGCCATTATTGAGCCGCCGCCCGGCAAGCCAGAATGCCGCCGCGCAGGCGATCGGCAATGCGCTGACTTCGAGCAGGGCGTTGGCGGCGCCGATCCGCGCAACACCGAAGCCCACAGCAGTCACGAGCGCCGAACCCGCTCCGAACGCCACGCCGTTCATCAAGCCGAGCGCCATGCCGAGGTTGCGCGGCAACATGCGCTGCACGATGGCGACGCTCGGCGCGCTTTGCACGTTGAGCAGCACACCCGCCACCAGCAGGAACATGAGGCCGAGTGTGCCCCCGAATGCAAAGAATCCGTAGAGAACCGGCGCCGTTGCAAACAAACTCGCGACTGCAATCGGCAGTGCACCGTAACGATCGCCGAGCCATCCGCCCAAGTACAAGCCGATCACGCCGACCGCGAGAAACAGCGTAACGATAATGCCGGCCTGTGCAATCGATCCGCCGCGCGAAACGATGAGATTCGGCAAATACGTCATGAACGACGCGCCGACGAGATATTTGAGCGCCGTACCGGCGACGAGCAAGCCGACACCCGTACGATCGACGGCCTCGGTACCGTCGCGCAATGCCGCACGATGCTCTTCTTGCGCGCGTTGCGCGTGCGCATCCAACCCGCGCATAAGGATGAACAGCAGCGCCACCCCCGCGACGCCGGGAAGCAGCATCCACACCGAACCGTGCGGACCGCGAATTTGCAGGATGTGCGCGATGACCACCGGGCCGAACGCGTAGCCGATAGCGCCGCCGATTTGAAAAATGGAGATGCCGCCCGATTTGCGCTTTCCGCTGAGCAGGGCCGCATATTTGCCGGCCTCGGGATGCATCACGGCCGAACCCAGTCCGCCGACGATCACGAGCAATGCGAGAACGCCGATGCCGGGCGCAAGACCGATGAGCGCTACGGCGCTTGCCGTCACGCCGACGGACGTCGGCAAGAACCACCAACGTCCCGCGCGATCGGAGTATGCGCCGAAAAGCGGCTGCACGACCGAGCTCGTCAAGTACCACAGAAAGCCGACCGCGCCCTGATAAAGCGGCGAAAGACGGTGTGCGCTGACGATCGCGAAGATCAGCAGCGGCACCATCCCCGAGTAAAAATCGCTCGTGCCGTGCGCGAACCCCATCGCGAGCAGCCCGCGCAGCTGCGGCTTCGAAAAGCGCATAACCGGCTCTTACCGGCGCGCCTGGGTCAACTCCTGGCGCGAGCGATCGTACTTCGAAACCTCGCCTTGCATGAAAGGCGCCGGCCGCATGAACGACTTCACGAAGCCGTCTTCATGCTTGGCCATCAGATCGTAATACTTGGGCGCGTCCTCTAGTGTCCCGTAATGCGTGATGATGAACGACGGATCGATTTCACCGCGGCGAATCCGGTCGAGCAGCGGACGCATGTACCGGTGCGTGTGCGTCTGCCCGGAGCGCAATTGCAGTCCCTTCTCGAAAATCGCGCCGAACGGCATCTTGTCGACGAATCCGCCGTAGATGCCGGGAACGGAAATCGTGCCGCCTTTGCCGCACGCTTGAATCGCTAGGCGAAGGACGTTCGCGCGGTCGAATTCGACGCCGTGCGCTTCCATGCCGACGCAGTCGATGCACGCATCGGGTCCGCGGCCGCCGGTCATCTCGAGCAACGCTTCGAGCACGTCCATTTCGTCGACATGAACCGTTTGAGCGCCGCCCGCGCGCGCCATGTCCAGACGATCCGGAACGCGATCGATCGCGATCACGTGCTCGGCGCCGAGCAAATAGGCGCTCCGAATGGCGAATTGCCCCACCGGCCCGCAGCCCCACACCGCGATTACGTCGCCGCGCTTGACCTCGCAGTTCTCCGCCGCCATATATCCTGCCGGAAAGATGTCGCTCAGAAAAAGAACGCGGTGGTCGTCGATGTCGTCGGGAACTTCCAAACAGCCCACATCCGCAAATGGGACGCGTACGTATTCGGCTTGTCCGCCGGAGTAGCCGCCGAAGAGATGCGAATACCCGAAGAGACCGGCACATGAATAACCGTACACACGCTCGGCCATCGCCGCGTTCGGATTCGAATTGTCGCACAGCGCCCACAACTGGCGCATACATGGCTCGCAATTGCCGCAAGCGATGTTGAACGGCACGACGACACGATCGCCGGGCCGCACGCTGCGCACCTCCGAGCCAATCTCTTCGATGATGCCCATGAACTCGTGGCCGAGAATATCACCGGGCTTCATCGCCGGCATGAAGCCGTTGTATAAGTGCAAGTCCGATCCGCAAACGGCAGTTGCCGTGACGCGAAGAATCGCATCGCGCGAATTGACGATCTCGGGATCTTTGACGCGCTCGACGCGCACGTTGTGCGGGCCGTTCCAGATTACCGCTTTCACCCTGCGTACCTCAGTCCGGTCGGGATCTCCCCGGCTTCGAGCAGTGCTTTGACGCGGCGCAGTACTTCTTTGATCTCGTACTTTCCGAGGCCGCGCATCGTGACGTGGATTTCCGTCCCACGCCCTGCCGGAGCGTCACGCAGCTCGAGACACTCGATTAGGCCCAGGCGACGCTTCGAACCAAGTGCAATCAGCATGCGTTCGCGCGCTTCGACGAATTGTTCGATGCGTTCGCGAGGCGCCGCCACGGTCAGGGCCTGCTCGATCGGTTTTCGAAAGCGAGCTCGAGCGCGGCGTGAAATATACGTGAGCGTCAGACCCGCTGCTGCACCTAAAGCAAACAGCGGAAATGCGGAGTTTCGCTGATTCATACCGCTTGTGTTCCCTGGGCATCAGTGGACGAATCGCGTGCCCCGTAGCGCTTGGCGGAGCTGCGATCGAGCAAGAGGGCGGAGCAGACGTCAACGAACAATAGCGTCTCATGAGAGTAGGCGTCGGCGGCGCGAGCGGTTTCATCGGCAAGCATTTGTGTGCGGCTCTGCGCGCGCGCGGCGATGAGGTGGTCGAAACGTCGCTGCGCGATCCGGCCGATGCAGCGGCAAAGGCCTCGGGCTGCGAAGCGTTCGTGAATCTGGCCGGTGAAACGCTCGGTCAGCGTTGGAACGATCGCGTGAAGGCGGAGATCTTGAGCAGCCGTACCCAGCCGCCGCGCCGTTTCTTCGATGCTCTTGAAAAGCTGGAACCGCGCCCGCGCGTCTACATTTCCGCCTCCGCGGTCGGCTACTACGGTGCGAGCGAAACGGCGACGTTCACGGAAAGTGACCCGCCCGGCAACGATTTTCTCGCGCGCGTCTGCGTCGAATGGGAGCGAACCGCGCAAGCCGGCAAAGAACTCGGCATGCGCGTCGCATGCGTTCGCTCCGGACTCGTCCTTTCCAGGGATGGCGGTGCATTGCAGCGGTTGCTGCCGATCTTCAAATCGGGAGGCGGCGGCCGCGTAGGATCCGGACGGCAGTGGTATTCGTGGATCCATATCGCCGACGCCGTCGGCATCTATATGCTTGCGATCGACGGCATTGAAGGCGCGATCAATGCGACGGCGCCGAACCCCGTGCGCAACGCGGAATTTTCCGATACGCTCGCGCGTGCGCTCGGACGGCCGTCCGCGCTGCCTGCGCCGGCGTTTGCTATCAAACTGATGCTGGGTGAAGGTGCGACAATCGTGCTGGACGGTCAGCGCGTTTTACCGGCACGCGCGCAGAGCGAAGGCTACGCGTTCCGCTTCGCGGATCTGAGCGCGGCGCTCGCGAATCTGCTCGCATGAACTCGACGCCGCCGCTTCAAACGACGCGCCTCGATCTCGAGCCCGTTCGATCCGGTCACGCGCAAGAAGCGTGGCCTCAGTTCGACGACGAGCGCATGTGGCGTTACTTTCCGTCTGCGCGCCCCTCGACCGTTGACGATCTTCGTGAACGTTACGAACGTTGGGAGCGCGGATCGCCGCACGCAGATCAAGTATGGCGCAACTGGCTGTGCCGGGATCGCGCATCCGGCGCTGCGATTGGAGTCGTGCAGGCGACGATATTTCCGCAGGAAGCGGCCTCGCATATCGCCTACGCAATTTTTTCCGTGCACCAGCGCAACGGCTACGCGCGCGAAGCCGCGCAAGCGGTCATCGATTACGTCAAGGGGTCGTACGGAGTGGAACGGTTCTTCGCGGAAATGGATACGCGTAACGAGGCGTCATACCGGTTAGCCGAATCACTCGGCTTCGTGCGCGTGGAGACGCGCATTGACGAATATCTGTACGAGCTTACGGTCTAGTAAATATCGTAGACGTCGGACGTGACTCCCGGGCGCACGAGCGTGTGCGCTTGACGTGGTGAGCAGCCGACGGTTTCTTTTCCGCCTAAGCGCTTGACGTGCACGTTCACGATAGTTTCTTCACTGGCTGAAACCGTGAGGACTGCCGGACACGCGCCGAGTGCGCCGTGCTTCAGAACGTCGATGCGCGCCATTCCCGGCGTAACGGTAAGGAAGTTCACTTGACCGTCATGACCCGTGACCGCCACGGAATCGCCATCGCGACCGGTGAGTTGAACCGTCCAACCCGATGCGGGTTTGCCGCTCTTCGCGTCGATAACGTGCACGTACACGATTCCGGTGGTGCTGTCCGCCAATGCGGCTGTGCCTGCGAACGACAGGGCGCAGAACAGGCCGAGCGCAAAGCGCAAAACGGGCATTATCGTGAAACGTCTCCTAAGCCATGAGTTCTTCGACGGGGAAATCGAGCGCCTCCAGAAATTTTTCCGCGTCCATCGCGGCTCTGCATCCCGCGCCGGCAGCCGTGATCGCTTGCTTGTACCGGATATCGTAAACGTCCCCCGCGACAAAAACGCCCTCGACGTTCGTCGAAGTTCCATCGGGAGAGACGATGTACCCCGCTTTGTCGAGTTCCAACTGGCCGCGGAAGATGCCGGTATTCGGATCGTGCCCGATGGCAATGAAGAGCGCGTCCGCCTCAAAGTCGTAGCGGCGGCCGTCCACGAGATTGTGCAGACGAAGCGCCCGGAGCGTCGCGTCGCCTATCGCCTCTTCGACGACTGTATTCCAAACGAACGCGATCTTCGGATGCGCGAGTGCGCGATCGGCCATAATTTTGCTGGCGCGCAGGCCTTCACGGCGATGAATCACCGTGACCTTCGAACCGAATCGCGTCAGGAAAAGCGCTTCTTCCATCGCCGAGTCGCCGCCGCCGACGACGACGATGTGCTTTTCGCGAAAAAAGGCACCGTCGCACGTCGCGCAGGTCGAGATGCCGCGTCCGCGCAGGCGCTCCTCGCCGGGAATTCCGAGCCACCGCGCACTTGCCCCCGTTGCTACGATGACGCTGCTGCCGCGGTACTCGTGTTTGCCCGCTCGAACGACGAGCGGCTGTTTGTCAAAATCGACGCTCGTCGCATCGACGTTTTCGATGCGAGCACCGAAGCGCTCGGCTTGTTCGCGGAACTTGATCATCAAATCGGGTCCCATGATGCCCTCGGGGAAACCGGGGAAGTTTTCCACCTCGGTCGTAAGCATCAACTGACCACCGTACATTCCTCCGGCCAATACCAGGGGACGAAGATTTGCGCGCGCCGCGTAGATTGCCGCGGTGAGGCCGGCCGGCCCGGATCCGATGATGATGACGCGTTCCATACCGGCCCTTTCGACCGTCCGGTACGGCGCTCCGGTTGCGGCCCATTTGCAAGGAGACCTTTATGCCGCTCGAAGACGAATTTTCGGACGTACTTACCAAGGCGATGCGCGGCACCGGCACAGGCGTTGCGGCGCTCGCACGGGCCACGGGGCTTCCCAGCGACGCAATCGGTGCGTGGGCGGCAGGCCGTATGGTTCCAACGGAAGAGCAGGCCCGCGACGTCGCGCGCGTTCTGAGCCTAGATCCCGGCAAGTTCGCGGACGCGGCGGCGCGGCGCTATCACCCCGATGCCATCACACTGCCGGATGTTCGGCATCACCCGCAGCATCCGCATCCGAGCAACGGGTACGTCTTCTTCCTCGACGGCGGCAAGCGCGCGGCTCTGGTCGATCCGGCCGGCATTCCGGCAAATCTCCTGCGCATCTTGCGTGAAGGCCAGTATCACCTCGAGTACATCTTGATCACGCACAAGCACCGCGATCATTGTGACGCCACGTCCGAGGTTGCCGCGCAGTTTCCGCGCGCGAAGATCGTGATGCACGAGGCCGACATTTCCGCGATTGGATCGCTCGCCCAAGTCGCGCTTCGCGTCAAAGACGGTGAAGAACTCGAATTCGGCGACGTGCGAATCCGCATGCTGCACACGCCCGGCCACACCGACGGCTCGGCGTGCTACATGTTCAAGTCGACGATCTTCAGCGGCGACACGCTATTCGCCGGAAGCGTCGGCGGCGCATACGGCGACGCAACGACTTACGAAGACATTTTGAACAGCGTGCGCTCAAAGATTTTCACGCTGCCCGGCGACACCGTCGTCATGCCCGGGCACGGCCCGCCGACAAAAATTGCGTGGGAGAAAGATCACAACCCGTTCTTCTAGCCGGCCGAGGTCAAACGCCGGTGTGCTAAACACCATTGGACGGTACAATCCGCTGCTGGAACGAGCCGCACGGCAACGCAGCCACACTTATAGGTGTAGACGCTCCGTCGACTATCTGAATCAATGGCTTGCAGCGTATAGTCGCTGAGGTAGCGGGAAAGCGTATCAACGGGCAAAATCGCCCAGCGAGCGTGCATAGATCGGCCTTTCGCTTAAAAAACGCGATTCGGCCGCCATGCATATCTGCGGTCAAAACGTGTACGGTGACTTCGATGCCGTACCCAAAAGGACACGAATTGAACCGCAGAGCTATATTTTCAGTCGAACGCGGGCGCCTTCCGCCCAAACGGTGACGCCGGCGTGCTTGGGCGCCGAGTCGTCGGTGCGGATTACCTGAAATTCGACCCAACCTGCGCCGCGCGAGTCGAGCGTCATTTCGTAGCGGAACGGCGAGCAGAATGTCGGCGTGCAAAACGAGGCGACCCACCCGCGCGGCAGACCGCCCGCCTCTAAGCGCACGGGCTGATTCGCGGCGCCGCGGACCGCGAGTTTGTACTTCGCGGCGTTCGGCGTTGCGGTTGGAAACGAGGTACCGTGCCAAGGTGCGAGCGCGAGCGTGACTGCGGCGAGCATCAGCATGCGATGCTCTTCCCCTCGACGGCGCTCGGGGTCCTTCGATACCTCAGGATGACACGGAGCGGGCTCAGGATGACACGGAGCGGGGCTAGGATGACGCTACGTGCGGAGTTTGTAACCGACGTACGCCATGCGTAAAGCCGTGCCAAGGGCAATGAGCATCAGGCCGCAGATGACGCTCAGCGAAAGCCATAGCGGCAAGTAACTTTGGCCGGTGTAGCTGTGGCGGAACGCGTCCACCGTGTAGAACATCGGGTTCGCGAGCTCCCAGTTGCGTATTTGCGGCGGCAGCTGGCTGGCCGACGTGAAGACGCCGCCGACGAACACCAGCGGCGTAATCGCAAACGTCGTGAGCACCGCGAGGTGATCGAATTTCTCTGCGAGCAGCCCGAAGATGATGCCCAACGCCGAAAAAAGCATCGATACGGCAATCATCGCGCCGAAATACAGCCCCCAGTCCTTCGGCAGCGTGTGCACGAAGAAATAGCCGAGTGCCATGATCAAATTGGCGATGAGCAGCGCACGCGCGACGCTCCCGAAGATGTACCCGAAAACCATTTCTGCTGCGGACATCGGTGCTATGAGCAGTTCCTGAATCGAATTCATGAACCGCCCCTGGAACACCGAACTGCTGCACTCGGCGTACGACGAATCGATGACCTGCAGCATGATGAGACCGGGAATCAAAAACTCCGCATACGAGACGCCTTGCATGCTCTTGATGCGACTGCCCAGCGCAAGCCCAAAGATCGTGACGTACAGCACCGTGGTGATGATGGGCGGCCAGATCACTTGATTGATGATCTTCAAACTGCGCACCATTTCGCGCTTGATGAGCGTGAGCATCGCCACGCCGTTGAACGAGTCGGCGGCAATCATGAACGCGTGAGCTCCAAAAATACGTCCTGCAGCCGCTTACCTTCGCGCTCGAGCAGTTCTTGCGTCGGTTCGAGCGCGACGAGCTTTCCCGCCCGAATGATTCCGACGTTACGGCAAAGCACTTCGGCCTCTTCCAAGTAGTGCGTCGTGAGGAAGATCGTCATACCGCCGCGGTTCAGTTCGCGCAGTAAGTCCCACAGTTCGAGACGCAGTTCGACGTCGACACCCGCCGTCGGTTCGTCGAGAATGAGCAGCTTCGGCGAATGAATCAAGGCGCGCGCGAGCGTCAGGCGGCGCTTCATGCCGCCCGAAAGTTTCATGTAGTCTTGCTTGGCCTTCGACGCAATGCCGAAGCGGTCGAGCAGCATGTCCGCGCGCTCGCCGACCTCCTTCGGCTTGAGGCCGAAATAGCCGGCTTGGTAGATAAGGATGTCGCGAATCGAAAGATACCGGTCGAAGTTGTATTCCTGCGGCGCAAGGCCAATCAAACGGCGAGCCGCGCGCCAGTCGCGCACCGTGTCGTGCCCAAAAATCTGAATCGAACCGGCGCTCAAGCGCGCGAGGCCGACGATCGCGTTGATGGTCGTGGTCTTGCCTGCGCCGTTCGGACCGAGAAAGCCGAAGAAGTCGCCGCCCTGCACGCGCAGCGAAATATCATCGACTGCGGTGAATTTGCCGTACCGCTTGACGATGCTCGATAGTTCGATTGCGGGCACCTGCCCGTTCGTGCTTAAGGAATGACGCTCTGTAATCGTTTGTACCGGTGGCGGCGAAGGGTGGAAATCAATTCTGCACTCCCCGGAATCCCGCAATCGGCCAGTTGGGTTGCAACTTTCTTCACGTCGAAGGCAACGCGGCGGTGCTTGACGGCCCAGCCCCCGCTGCATTGCGTCAAAATGGCATAACCGGCGCGCGGATCGCCGTCCTTCGGCAGGCCCGCCGAAGCCACGTTGACGAGCAATTTGCCGCGCCACGTGCGCACGTACGGCAGGTGCAAATGCCCGAAGGCGATTGCCGTCGCCTTTTCATCGCCAATCAACCGCTCGAGCGTCGAATCCAGCGCATCCGGCCATAGGTGCTCGTCATCGGTGGACGGATTCGCATGCACGACCAGAAGCTCGCTTTGCGCCTCACCGAACCGCAAACTAAACGGCAGCGCCGAAAGCCAGTCGATCCATTTCTGGCCGATGTCCCGGCGCGTCCAAGCGAGCTGCTTGCGTTCGACGTCTTCAGCGCCGGCAGGCTCCGGTTCCTCGAACGTGCTGACGTAGCGATCCGTGTTTCCGCGCAAGCATTGCGCACCGATCTCCTGCAGGCGCTGCAGCACCTTTTTGGGCTTCGGACCGTCCATGCAAAAATCACCTGCACCGACGATAACGTCGGCGCCGCCTTGCGCTTGCAAATCGGCGAGGCACGCATCGAGCGCGACGAGATTACCATGAATATCCGAAAAGATCGCAATGCGCATGACGCGCTGACAAACTCCTAAATACGCTTGAGATCGAGGACCAGCATCGACGGCGTGATGCCGGCGCGCCCGAAGTCGTAAAGATCGATCGCTTCGACCACCACGCCTCCGCGGCGCAGCGTGTCGACAACAGTGGGATACCGAACGTTCGCAAGCACGTGATGCTCGCCGATGTTCAGGACGCCCGCACCAAGCTCGTGGCCGAGCGGCGCCGTGAAAACCTTGAACCCGGCAAACGCCGAATGGTCGACGTCGCTCTCCGGTGCGAGAACGACGGAGTCGGCCGACACGGCGCCGGCGAGCGCGCGCAGCGGCGCGCCGTGCGCGGAAAGCCGGACTTCGCGCACGGAAAAACCGTGCGCCTTCGCGATCTGCGCAAACCCGTTGCGGCCGAGGCTGTTGCTGCGATTGCTCACGCCGATGAACGCCGTGCTGCCGGCGAGCAGCACGTCGGAACCGTCGAGCAATCCCGGCGCTGCGATGTGCCCGGCTATCGGAATGTCGCGCTTGACGAACTCCGCTTCAAGCCATGCGCTTTCGGGGCGACGCGAGAGCGAACTCGGACGCATGACGACGGCACCGTTTTCGAACACGACCGCCGAATCTACGATGGAACTCGCATACGGATCGCCTTGCGGCTCCTCGAGCAGCGTGACGTCGCAGCCGAAAAAACGCAGCGTCTTCGCGAGTATTTCTTGCTGCGCTCGAGCGCGGGGGTAAATCGCGTTCGGCTCGCCCGGCAGGGGCGGCGCATTTTCGATAGCAGCCGTTGGAGCAACCATTATCGCGGCGCGCAACGCGCCGGTCGGGTGCGCTACCAGGCGCGGTCCGTAACTAACTGTTTGCGTCATATCCCTCTTAATCGTCCAGAGCGCGCAGCGCCGCCTCGTAAAGGGCTTGCTGCTGCGCCGCATAGACCGGCGGCCGGAGCGCTGCACGGCGCGCCGCGAGCGCATCCGCCCGGCGCGCCAGGTCGATGATCCGCGCGGAACGTTCGACGTCGGCGTCCGGACCACTTTGGTCCGTGCGTGCCAGCAAAGCGGCAATCCGCTCACCCTCCTCCGATGCCGTTTGCGTCGGCACCGGCACGGCCGTGAACGGCGTCGCGTCCGGCGCTTCCTGGAAGAAGCCCGACATATCCGTGGCGAGCAGATCGCCCAGCGAGAGCGCCGGTAGGCCCAGCAGTTCTTCCTCGGTCTTCAAGATGCTGACGGTAGAAAGATGCGCCTTGCCGAGATAATGACGCTTCGCATACGGCGAGACGACGACCGCGTACGTGCGATGCTCGTTCACGTGATCGCGCGAGCTTTGCGCGTCGTCGGGCGTGATGAAGATCGCAGTCGAACTCCACGACGGCTGATGCGAAAGGAAATCGACGATCATGCCCAGCGCGCGATCGCCGTCGGCAACTTCTTCCGGCAACGGGGGAATATCGGGACCGAAACCGCCGTGATCGTTCGGAAGCCAAATGTACGTGAGATCCGGAAGCGCGTTCTGCCGCTCGAGCGCCGTGTAGTCCTTGATGAACTCCTTGGCGCGGCGCACGTCGCGAATGCGCAGGTTCCAGCCGGGATAGTTTTGATCGATGTGTCCGCCGAGCGCGCCGAGCGCGGGCACGTCGAGCGAGTACACGCCCCCGAGGCCGCTGGTCGGTGCCGAATCGTCGTTCGCGTCGCGGAAGTTCGGATCGTCGACGCGGGGATCGAGCGATTTTCCTTCGTCGTAGCCCGAAAGGCGCACGAGATCGCCGTAATCGCGATAGCTCAGCCCTGCGCGCGCGGCGGCATTGAAGATATAACCGTCGCGCGGGTAATCTTCCGGATCCTCGTTTTTGTTGACCAGCGGTGAACGCCCGCTCTTCACGAGCAGCGTTTTCTCCGAGTACGGCGTCGCGATGCCCGCCGCCGCAAACTGGTGCCCCGCATCCGACTCCTCGGCATCCGCATAAAAATTGGTCGCAAGTCCGTATTCACGCGCGAGTGCGTGCAGATTCGGCGTCACGCTCGCACCGAACGACACCAGCGACGGATCGCCGTTACCGTACGCGTTTCCTTGCGCATCGGTGAGATCGCCGAGCATCGAATCGTACGTCTTGTTTTCTTCCAAGATGAACACGACGTGTTTGATGAGGCTGCTGCGCTGACCCGAACGAAGCGGCGGCACGAGCGCATTCGCTACGCCGCGCTGCTGGATGCGCGTATAACGCAACGCAGACTCCGTCGTCTTGATGAGCTTGCGAAAAGGCATCTTCAGATCGATGCGTTGGAGCGTCGACCACACGACGTTGCTGTCTTGGCCGTGACCGTCGCCCTCGAAGCCCGGCTCTTGGCCGATGCCTTTCGCGTTTGCGACGTACAGATATCGCCCGTTGGCAGAGATTGCGAGCGCGCTCGGATACCAGCCGGTCGGAATCAGCGCAAGGCGATGGAGTTTGCGCGGGTTGGTCGAATCTAGCACAGCGACCGCGTTCATGCCTGCGAGCGCTACGTACAGGCGTTTGCCGTCGGGACTGCGCACGATTGCATCTGGTTGCGTTCCGTACGGCGACTTATCGAATAAGCGGAGCTGGAGCCCGTCGATTACGCGCGGAATGCCGAACAAATCGACGACCGCCACGCGGTCGACGTTCGCCATGCAAACGTAAGCGTACCGCCCGTTCTTCGAGATGGCAATCGCACTCGGATGCGCGCCGCCGACGTTGTCGACGCCGTCCGGCGCGACGTCCATGCGCGTGGACGCAATCCCGTCGGACGCCACGTCGCCGCTTTGTGCGAGCGGCACGCTGGTGAGCGCTGAAGCATACGACGGCGCGAATGGCACGTTGGCGAACTGCGGATAGCGAACCGGCTGCGGCAAGTTCCCGTACGTCATCAGACCGGGATCGGTCACGTACAGGCGATTTCCGGCGACGGCGGCAGCCCAGGGAAAATATCCGACCGCGACGGTGTGCATCACGGTGCGCGTGCGCAGATCGATCGCGGTGACGCTATTTGCAAGGTTGTTCACCACGTACGCTACGCGGTGACTGGACGCAAGCGCAATCCAACCCGGAAACGCGTGTCCGACGTTCGCAGAGCGCGAATCGCTCGGCAGCGGCATCGGAACAGCCGCGCCGCTCTCGCGCAATTTCCCAAACGCATCGAGCTGCAGAAAATGGACGGTGTTGCTCGGGCCGCCTGCGGCCAGCACCAGGGTCTGCGCAGGATTCGCGGGATCTTTCAGCGCCGCGACGCCGAGGAAGAATGATTCATTCTCACCCCGGTAAACGTCCGTAACGGTCATCGTCGACGTGTTGACGACGGTGAGCGCGTAGCCGCCGCTCACCCCCGGCACGATGCGGCTTTGCGCAGTGTTCTCGCGCTCGTCGTCGTTGCTGACGATCGCGTACTTGCCGTCGGGCGAGAGCGCAACGCCGAGCGAGTTCATCCCGACGACGACGCTCTTTCCGACCGGCGCGACGATGCGGCCGTTCGGCAGAATCACGTCGTACGGGCGCGCGGGATTGGGTGCGCCCGCGACGCGCGAGCCGGCGGGGGCAGTGTACACCAGGGGCAGTGGAGCGGCGCCGCACAGCGCAAAAATCAGCGCCGCGGCAGTCACGAGTCGCAACTTCACTTGGCTGGCGATACGGATGCGCGGCGGATTGCCCCTGCCGGGGCCCTTCGACAAGCTCGGGACTAAAGGCGCGTCCGGATGAAGGATGCGCCTGCTAGACGGAGGCCAGCAGCTCGATCCAGCGGTTCCACAACGCGGTATTACCTTTTTCGGGGTCGTCTGCCGTTACTTTGGCCGCGTAAACGAGATCTGCGACCTGCGGTTTGCCGGTCGCGTCGACGTTGTTTGCCATGAATTCCGCGGCTGCAGCGAGCGCGTCTTGCGGTTCCAGCGGATCGGCAGTGATGGAGTCGAGAAAGCGCTGATACAGCGCCGGCAAACGAGAGTGATCGCCGTCCATCTGCATGTTGCGCGCGATCTCTTCCATGTTGCCGTCGCCGAAACGCGCGGCGTTTTCCAAAAGCAGCTTGCGCGTTGCCTCGTACGTCTGCTGTTTCGACACGAATTCCATGTCAGCCGTATACCCGGCTCAAGCCATGAGCTTGTCGAGCGCGGCTGCAAGGCGTCGCACGCCCTCTTGGCTTTCCTCAATCGAAAGATGTCCGAACGACAAGCGCAACGCGGGCGGTCCCTGCCGCGTCGGATAAAACGGTTCGGACGGCATGACCAGCACGCCTTGACGCGCGCATGCATCGAAGGCGGCTTGCGTCGAAATCCGCGGCGGCAGCGGCAGCCACACGTTCAATCCTGCGGCCGGAGGACGCACGTCCGCCCACGGCAGCGCTTGCGCGAGCGCATCGACGAACGCATTGCGGCGTTCCAAATACAAATTGCGCGTAGAACGCAAATGCCGAGCATATGCCGGACTGTTCATGAAGCGCCAGAGCGCGCGCTGCGTGAGCGTCGACGTGAACACGTCGGTTCGCGCTTTTGCAAGCTCGAGCGCATCGGCGAGCGCACCTTTGCAGTAGAGATAGCCGATGCGCAGTGCCGGAAAGATGGACTTGGAGAGGCTCTCCATTACGACGATTCGTCCATCAGTGTCGAATGCGGCCAGCGGCGGCGGCGCGGCGGCGTCGTACGTGAGCTGCCACCCGGTTTGATCTTCCAGGATCACGACGTCGTAACGGCGCGCAAGTGCGACTATCTGTTTCGCGCGCCGCTGCAACAGTATCGCCCCGGTAGGATTCTGCGCGATCGGATTCACGTACAGCAAACGAGGCCGGTA
>DATGJX010000196.1:0-12924 GCA_035294905.1 Vulcanimicrobiaceae bacterium
GCGGCACCGCGTCTCTGGCTACCATGGATATATGGCCGCCGCCGTTTCTCCAGCCCGCGCGTTCGGCGCTGCGTCCGCGCCATGCGTGAGGCGCACGTTCGGCATCGGCGGCGCGTCGCTTTCGCTCGAAATCGCCGATGACGCCGTGTTGCGCATGGTCGAGGACGCATATGCGCTGCTGTTGCGGGACGGAGGTGCAGCGCGCGCGCACGCCTCAATCCGCCGCCTGTTCGATGGGCGGCTGCACGTGCGATACGGCCGGCAAACGCTCCGAACCGCGAGTTCGATGGATCCGGTGCCGCTTCGGGCGGCCTACCATGCGACGCGGGAAGTCTTCGCGCGCTTTGCGTGCGAACCGCTGCAGACCTTGGCTGTTTACGGTGCGCTTTGCGCGGTCGATCACGGCGCTGTGCTGCTGTTAGGGCCGACGGCCATCGGCAAGACGGTGCTCGCCATGCACCTCGCTCACGCGGGTGCGCACTTCTTGGGTGACGACACGACGCTCATCTCACTCGCGCGGCAGGAAGCGTATGCCGTTCCACGGCGGCCGGCACTGCGCGAAAGCGCCTTGCCGCTGCTGCCTGACAGCGGCATCGCGCAAAGCGTGGCGACGTCGCCAGGCGCATTTCAAACCGACCGCGGACGTTTTTGGTACGCGCTGGATGCACAGGCGTTGGGCGGCATCGAACCCAGTACGCGCGCGTATCTGCTGCGCGCGGTGTGCATATTGGGCGGGCGAGCGGCCAACGCATCGATGCGTTCGCTCGATTCATCCGATGCGGTGAAGTTCGTAGCGCCTCGCGCGTACGCGCGGCCGACGAGTTTGGCACAGGTCGGCGCACTGCGTCGCGTGCTGCGGAGCGTTTCGTGCTTTGAGATGACGCTCGGCACGCCGGGTGAATCCGCCGAACTGCTGCTGCGCGGGGTGCGGACATGCGCGTGATCCGCGCCGAGCAGCTGACGCGATCCGGCAGCAGCGCGAACACCGACCTCGAGCGGCATTGCACACACACCGCAGCATGCGAAGTGGCGGGCGTAACCATGCAGTTGCGCACGGACATTCCGGAAGTCGCGCGGCTCTTTGCGCTGCGTTACGCGGATCATCCCGCGCGCAACGAGCCTGATTTCTGCTATTACGTGGCGACGGTTCGCGGCGGCTACACGTTTTGGTGTTCGCATGCGGCGACGTGGCGGTGGACGCAAGGACCGCTTCCGCCCGAGGCCGTTGCATTTTTGGCCGATTCGGTTGCCTTGGCGGCAATCATCCGCTCCGACCCGGCTCTCGTGAGCATGCAGGCCGCATGTCTGGAACACAACGGCATTGCTGCCGCACTCGCGGGCCATTCGGCCGCAGGGAAAACCGCGACGCTGCTGGCGTGCGCGCGACGCGGCATGCGCATCTACTCCGACGAACGCACCGTGCTGCGAAATTCGATTGCGTATCCGTACTTGCGGCGCAGCTCCGTTCGCGCAGCGGGCGCGCGGCTGCTGCTCGCGGACACCGGCGACCTGCGCGATGAAGAGGCGTACTCGCAACCGCAGCTCTCACCGAAAACGTGTTTCGGCCACGAGTCTATCGCACAGCCGCGTATGCTTCGCTTACTTTTCGTCATTACGGGAACCGGGTATTGCGCCGCACTGGAAGCGATGGATACCGCCGCCGCAATGCCCTCCGTGATGCGGTACTTCGACGCGCACGGCGACATGGTCGATCGAGCAACACGCGCCATGACGATTTTGAACAGGGTGCAGTGTTACCGCTTGACGCTCGGTACGCCGGACGAAACGTCAGCAGCGATGGCGTATGCGATGATGCGCATCCCGCCGCTGCCGTAAGCTCGTTACGGCAGCCAGTCGAGTTTGAAGTGCCCGTTTGATTCGGTCAATTCCGCGCGTTCGGCGCGCTTATGCGTTTTTCAGGAAGATGTGGCGCGCGACCCAGTAGAGCGTTGCGAACGAAATAGCGGCGATGATGAGAAACAATACTGTTTCGAGCAGCACCACGCCGGCGAATTGACTGCCGCCGCACAGCGCTGCGGCGCCGGCGACGAGTGCGAGTTGAATCCGGCCAAACGGATTTGAAGCCATACCTGCGAGATGCCGCGCCTGCGCAACGAGCGCGTCGGGGGCGAACGAGACGGTTTGCACGATCTGCGCGACTTTGCCGTCCTGCGCGACGACGAACACCTTGTCGTTATGAATGAAATTCGCGTCGCTCACGCGCAGCGAGGAAATGCCGAAGCGGTTGAGCAGTGACTGAACGTCGTGCGGCTGTCCGGTGACGATGGACCACGCGCTTGCATTTGCTCCGTACTGCTTTGCGTATTGATTCAGCACCCAAGGTGAATCGTAAACCGGGTCGAGCGAAATCTCGACCAGGTGGAAGTGCGCCGGATCCAGATGCTGCTGCATGTAGCCGAACTTCAAACTGACCGCCGGGCACTCGTCTTTGTCGGGACAGCGCGTGAAGATGAAGCTGATCAGCGTCACCTTGTTGCGGAAATCCGACGCGAGATCGACGAGGTGTCCATGTTGATCGACGAGCTTCGTATGCGGCAAATGCGATCCGAGATCGATTGGAAATGTCTTGCCCGTGTCCGGCAAACCCGCGACGAACTTTCCCGCGATCGCGGCATCGTACAACCGCCACGTCGGTCCCGAGCGATCCAGAAACGCATCGACGCCGGTGCCGCTCGGCAAGGCGAGCTGCGGGGAGATGCGTACTGCGCGAGTCTGCGCCGGGAGCATGCCCGTAACGGCATCGATACGCACGATCGTCGTGCGACCGGGACCCGGTCCGAGCGCAACGCCGTGCACCGGAATGGTCAGCAGCGCAAGCAAGGACGCCACGAGATGGAACATTGCAGTGCTACTCTACGACGGTACGCAGGTCCGCCGCAACGTCTTTGAGCGGCATCTCCGGCGGCACCGTCTCACGTATGCGGCCTCGGGGGTCGATGACGAAGATCGCGTCCGTGTGCGCGATGTCGTGCTTTTGCGGCACAATCGCCACGCCGTAGGAGCGATAGACCGGCGCCAGTGCCGCCGCCGTGCCGGTGAGGCCAATCGCTTGGACGCCGACTTTGCGGAAGAATTTGCGGAGCGCGGCGGGCGAATCGCGCCGCGGATCCACGCTGATCATGACGATGCTTGCCTGCGAGGGTGTGAGGTGTGCTTCCGCGCGAGCTTTGCCGAGCAACGCCAGCGTTTGCGGGCACACGTCCGCGCAGTGGGTGAAGCCGAAATACAGAGCAACCGCTCTTCCCTGTACTTGCGAGAGCGAGAACGGTTTGCCGCTTTGATCGGTCAGCGTGAAATTCATTGCGGGTTGCGGTGGCGAAATCTGCATGCCATGTAACGCCGGCGGCGTCTTCGAACCGCATGCCGCAAGCGTAAGCGCGCAGATGCACGCGGTGCGACGTATCACGCGTAAATCCATGTCGTCACCGCCATCCAGATGCCGAGCACGATGACGACGCCCGACAACGACAATGCCACGGCGTTCGCCGCGAACGAGTTGCGATAATTTCCGATGATGCGCTTGTCGTTGATCATGACGAGCAAGAAGCCGAGCACGATCGGCAGCACGAATCCGTTGAATGCTTCAACGTCGACGGTGATCTGAATCAGCGGTAGGTGCGGAATCAGTACGACGGCGGCTGCGATGAGGACGCACGCGGCGTACAATCCGTAAAAGCGCTTGGCCTTCATGCAGGAATTGTTGAGCGAGCACGGCCATTCGAATGCCTCGCCGAAAGCCCACGCTGTAGCGAGCGACACGACGAACGCGCCGAGCAGCGACGCACCGATAAGCGCGGCACCGAAGGTGACGCCTGCGAATCTGCCGAGGAGCGGCTCGAGCGCAAGTGCCGCCTGTGCTGCATCGCTGACTTGCAGATGGCGCACATAGAGGGTTGCTGCTGTCGTGATGACGATTGCGATCATGATGATCTGCGTCGCGACTGCTCCGATGGCCGTGTCGACGCGCGCAAACGTGAGATCGCGCAGCTTCAATCCTTTGTCCACCGTCGCGCTCTGCTGGTAGAAGATCATCCAAGGCATGATTACCGCGCCGATGTTCGATGCAATCAGCAGCAAATACAGGTGGTTGCCCAGCGGCTGCGAGCCCAAAAACCCTTGGCGCAGAATCGTGAGCGGCTGCGCGTGCGCGCTGAATGCTGCCGGTATGAAGAGCAATTCGACCAGACACAAACCGAACGCGGCGATTTCGGCCCGTTTGTACGTGCCGCTGAAGATTACGGCTAACAACACCGCCGCTGCGGCAAGCACCAAATACGTCGGATTCAATCCGAAGATCAACGCGGCGCCGGCAATGCCCGCAAACTCGGTCACCAGCGCGGCGACGTTGGTGACGAGCATCGTGCCGAGCGAGACCCACGCCCAACCCAGGCCGTAATGCTCGCGAATGAGGCGGGCGTGCCCCTTACCGGTGGCCGTACCCAGACGCACGGTCATTTCCTGAACGACGAAAAGCGGAACGATGAGCAGTACTTGGAGCAGCACGAGCTTCATGCCGAACTGCGCACCGGAGGTCGCTGCCGTAGTGATGCTTCCGGCCTCCGTATCCGCGAATGCCACGACGACACCCGGCCCGGCCACCGCCAGAAAACGCAGCAGAGCGGCGCTCCAAGACGCGCGTATGCCGGTGCCGGCCCGAAGAGCCGTGTGTGCCAATGCTTCCTCCAGCAATTAGGCTGCCCTAAATTCTCAATTCAGGATACCAAATATCGGCCGCTCCCGCGTACGCCAGATGTCGGGATCCTCTCAGGAAGCCGGGCTACCATTAGAGCATGGGCGCCATGACGCTTATCGTCCGAGTGCTGGTCGGCGCGCTCTTCATCTTCGCCGGAGTGGCGAAAGTCGGACACTTCAACGACCTTGCGGCCGCAATCGCCGGCTTCCGAATCCTGCCCGAACCGGTCGTCGGCCCGCTGGCCGTGCTGCTCCCCTTCTTCGAAATCGGGCTCGGCCTGTATTTGGCCGCCGGGCTCTTCACGCGGACGGCGGCAACCATCGCAGCGGTGCAGCTCACGGTATACGCCGCGGCAATTGCGTCGGCGGTGATCCGCCATATCCCAGCGAACTGCGGCTGCTTTGGGCCCCAGGATCAGGTGCCGGCCGATTGGCCGCACGTGGTCGTGGACCTCGCGCTTGCCGCCGTTTGCGTTTTGGTGGCACGGCGCGCGCCCGGCTTATTCGCATTGGACACTCGTTTGAGGAGCGCACCGTGAAGAACACCCGCATTTTGCTTTGGATCAGCATCGTCGTCGTCATCGTCGGCGTGATCATCGCGATTCGCTACGCGAATTCGGGCGGCGTGCAGAAATCCGCGAGCCAAGCTCCGGTGCTCGGAACCGCGAAGATCGGCGCACCTGCACCCACATTCCAAGCCGCCACGAATCACGGCTTTTTCGACCTCACGAAAGCCGACAAGCCGGTGTTTCTGGAAGTCTTCGCGACGTGGTGCCCGCATTGTCAGCGCCAAACGGCAGTCATCGACAATCTGTACGCAAAGTACAAGAACCGCGTCGATTTCGTCGCGGTTACCGGCAGCAGCGTCGGGATGGACCATCAGTCGCCGGCGAGCGAAGAAGACACGCTCACGTTTGTGCAGACGTTTCACGTACAGTATCCCGTCGCGTTCGACGGTTCGCTCGGCGTTGCGAAGGAGTATCTGCAGGGCGGCTATCCGACGATGGTCGTCATCAACGGCAAGAAAGTCGTGACGTATCTGACCAGCGGCGAGACGCCCTACACCGAACTCGCCGCGGCTCTCAACGCGGCCCTTTAGCGGGTTTTCGGTACAGCACGTGGCGTTTTATTGGGTGTCCGTCGGGCACGCGCGGATGGTCGAAATCTTCGGCGGCGTCGTGCGTCATGCCGAGTTTTTCCATCACGCGCCGTGAGCGGACGTTCTTCACCGTGGTCATCGCGACGATCTCCGGCCAATGCAATTCCTTGAACGCGTAATCGAGCAGCGCCCTTGCCGCTTCGGTTGCGTAGCCGTGTCCCCACGATTCAACCGGTAAGCGCCAACCGATTTCGCGCCGCGGTTCGAACGGCACGTCGAAGCGAATGTCGTCGATCACGGCGACGCCTGCAAATCCGGGTTTGTCTTTGCGTTCCATGACGAACCAGCCGTAACCGTTTTGCTCGAGATCTTTGCGCAGTATCGCCGCAAGTTCGCGCGAACGCTCCGGCGGCGTCGTAGAGACGAAAAACTGCATGACGCGCGGATCGGCATTCATTTCCGCCCACACCGCGACGTCTTCGTCAGTCCATTGCCTTAATCGCAGCCTCGCCGTTTGAATGATTGGTGTCACAATGCGATCCGCCGCGCCTCGACTTCGCTCGGCGTCCTTCGATACCTCAGGATGACACAGCTCCGGGCTAGGATGACAATAGTGCGACTAGTCGCCCGCCGGTAATAGATAATTCGGAGGTGGAACGACGGGGTTGCCGACTTCGAGAACGATCTGCTCGTGCGCGCGCAGCGGAATCTCGCGCAGATCACCGGCGTATGGTTGAAGGTTTACATACGCGGTGACCGGTCCGGTGAACGGGCCGATTTGATTGCGGCTGAGCGGTTCACCCCAAATGTCGAAGAACATTCCCAGCGTGTACAAGCCGCCGTTCGGCGCGGTTACGCTGCCGGCTTCGATGTGAATAACGCCCGACGGATCGTGGGTGTGAAGCCAATAGAGACAGCCGCCCTGCGCGTTCGGCGACATGCCCAGGAACGCGGGCACCTCTACTTGCGTGCCGTGATAGAAGATCGCGAGATGCGTATGGATGTGCAGCTGGACCGCTTCGGTCGCCGCGCACGGAATGCCGTCGACGTCTTGTCCGATGCCGCCTTGCGCGGTATCCGCCGGGCGTCCGTGCTGCAGATCCGGCTTCGGGAATCCGGTCGGCTTGCCGATCGGCTGCAGGTTCTTGATCTGAATCGGCTTCGGCGTCGGCTGCGGTCCGGGCGTCGGCGTACTGACTTCGAATGCCAGTGCTTGCGCGCGCTGGCGGTTCTGCACCCAATTCGAGATGCCGAATCCGACGAAGATCAGCACGATGACGATCGCCAAACCCAAGTAGATCGGCGTCATCGGATCGCGCTTGGGCGGCGGGGCGTTTCCGCCGCGGGCGCTGCGGCGGCGTTCGGCGCGGGATTGGCTCATCGGCGTTACTTCACTCCTGCTGGCGCGTACGCCGGATCGAGCCGGCGATCGGGGATGAGATAATTTCGAACGTAGTCGTCCACCGCTTCGGCGAGCGGCGTGACCCGTGCATCATACCCGGTCGCGCGCGTACGGTCCATCGTCGCGCACGTGCAATACTGATACTTTTCGCGCAGCCGCTCGGGCATGTCGATGAACTCGATGCGCTCGGGCACGTTCATTGCGCGGAAAATCGGTCGAACCAAGTCCAGCCACGTCTGCGCCGTGCCGGAACCGACGTTGAAGATGCCCGTGTCGCCGTGCTCCGCAAGGTGCAACGTCATGGCGACCGCATCCTTGATGTAGATGAAGTCGCGCTGCTGCTCGCCGTCGCCGTACTCGGGACGATGGCTCTTGAACAGCCGAATCGCACCCGTTTCCCTGATCTGGTAAAACGCTTTGTCGACAAGGCTGCGCATTTCGCCTTTGTGATGCTCGTTGGGCCCGAACACGTTGAAGTACTTCAGGCCGGCGATGCGCGAGCGCAACCCGCGATCGCGCGAGTAGAGATCGAAGCGATGCTTCGAATACGCATACATGTTCAGCGGACGCAGCGTATCGAGATCAGCGTCGTCGCGCAGATCGCGTTCCATCGCGCCGTAGGTGGCGGCCGAAGAAGCGTACACGAAGCGAACGCCGTGATCGACGGCCCAGTGCGCGAGGTGCTTGGTATAGTCGTAATTGTTGCGCATCAAGAACGCGGCGTCGGTTTCGGTCGTCGACGAGCATGCCCCCAGGTGGAAGATCGTCGTGATGTTCGCAAGCGACGAACTGCGTTGCAGCACGCGCTGTTCGAAGTCGTCCGCGTCGGTGTAGTCGCGATACCGCAGCGGCACGAGGTTTTTCCATTTTTCGGACCCGTCGAGCCGGTCGACGACCAAGATGTCGTCGATTCCGCGCTGATTGAGCGCCCAAATGACCGCGCTTCCAATAAGCCCGGCGCCGCCGGTTACGACAACGTGGCCGCGTGTGAGATCATGCATCGTAGGCCGCTACGTTCATGTGCAGCGACCCGGCAGTCCTGCCGGGCCGCTGCGCACTCGCCTGGTCTCTCGGTTAGAACGGTTCGGTTACGCGGAAGAGGATGTTCGTGCCCTGCGCGTACTGCGTCGTGTTGAAGCCGTTCGCGATTTTGATGATGTACTGGTCGTTCAGGAGGTTTTGAATATCCAAACTGTATCCCAGCGAATGATCGCCGTTGCGGCCCGGGTCGCGCCCGATGGAAACGTCGGCCGTCAGATGGCTTGGAAGCGTGCCGCTGTAACCAACCGGCACCCCATTGACCAGCCCTTGAAAGCTGACCGGATATCCGGTACCGTACTCGCCCATAATAGTGGCGAAGTATGCCTTGCGCGTCCCATAACGGTGCGTGAACGCCGCGGTGGCGGCTACTGCTTGGCTATGGTCTTCCGGAGCGAGTTGATCGATGAGGGGCACGCCCGGAATCGTCTGCTGACTGGGCGGGAACAAGAACGTCGAACCGGAGATACCCGCGGCTTCCGAGTTCGACCACGTTCCCGAAACGAACCATGAATCCGCGTTTTGCAGCGTCCCTTGCAAGCGAAGCTCGGTGCCGTGCGCGCGCCCGAGCGCATTGTTGTAGACCGCGAAGAGCGGCGTGTTGAGGAACTGCGTGGTGTCGAGAACGTTTGCGACGTTACGCTCCCATTCGTTCACGTATCCGGTCAGATGCGGCGAGAACGTGTGCGCGAAGCCAATTTCCGCGTACGCGTCAGTCTCGGGCTTGAGGTCGTACGTCGGAGCTCCGCTGCAGCCTTGAAGCACGACGCACGCCTGCCGAACGTCTTCGAGCTGCGGCGCAGAGTAGAAGCGGCCGTAGTAAGCGTGAAGAACGTCTTTGGAATCGGGCGCGTAGTTCACGCCGATGCGCGGGCTCATCTGATTGCCGCTGACATAGCCGGTCGAATGGTCGTAACGCAGCCCATAGCTGACCGACAGTTTTTCGCTCGGCGTCCACTTGTCTTCCGCGTAGATGCCGATTTGCGTCCCGGCCTGATCCTGATTGGTGGTATTCAGCGTGAGCGACGCCGGCGGCGACAGCGGATAGCCCGGGACGATCGTGTTGCACGTCGGATCGTAGCATGCGAACGTTTGCGACGCCGTCAGAATCTCGCGGTTTGCATCGACGCCGATCTTCACCGCATGGTGTTTCGTCGCGATGAACTCGGAAGTACGCAAACCCACGTACTTTGCGGCGCGATCCTGGCGCAGGCCGATTTCGGACTGATACGCCGGCGCGTTCGGATTCGTGCAGAACGACGGAACCGGACTCAAATTTCCGCACTGGCCGAGATTGGTCAGACCGAGGACGTCGTTACCCAAATCTCCATCGTAAGCGATGCGCGTATAACGCACCCACGGGATGAACTGGAAGATGTCGCTGCCGTCCTTCGAGACGTGCGTGAAGTTCAAGCTTGCGTACCGGTCGTATTCCCGCTGGACGTCGTCCGTGCCCGGAACGTCGAATTGCGGGTTTGTGGCGTCGTTCGGATTCGTATTGATCGGGATTTGGAACTGATTCAGCTGATTTGAAAAGTCGAATGCCAGTGAATCCTGCTCGTTGAACGTCGTGATGGTGCGCAGGAACTGATCCGTTTGTGAGGAGTTGTCGTGAAACGGATCGAGCGTCGGAGAGTCTAAGCCGCGGCCGTTGCTTTGAGTGTTCGCATTGAAGAAGATCTCTGATTTGCCGGTCTTGATTGCGTTGTCGAAACTGGTCAGTGCCTGCCCGTAGTTACCGCCGCCGACCGTAAAATCTCCCTGGTACGGAAGGCTGAGATCGCTGGGTCGATTCGAGATGATGTTGACGACCGCGCCCTCGCGGCTGCCGCCGTATTCCGCCGGCATCGCTCCGGTGAAAATCTCGAGCGAATCGATGTCTTTGGGGTCGATGATCTCCGCAAAGTTCGAACTGGTCGCAAGCGGCAGCGGCGCCCCGTCGATTTCGTATGAAATGCCGTGAAAACCGTGCGCGACCGGCTCGTTGTAGGAGAATTTGACGACGCCTGGGACCGTTTCCACCAGTGAGTTGAGGCTGTTGTTGACCGGCAGGGCGGCGATCTGCGCGCGCGTGACGTTGTTTACGGAAACCGGCGTACCGCCGACGCCCGCGCGCGCCGTCACGTTTGCACTCGCGATTGTCGCCAGCTCGCCGAGCGCAAAGTTAATCGTCAGTACTTGGTCCGACGCGACCGTGACTTGCAACTTCTTTTCGGCGACGCCGGGATAGCTCGCCGAGAGCATGTAATCGCCGAAGGGAACCTGCGGCAGAACGTAATGGCCGGCGCTGTCGGTGGTCGCCTGCAGCAGCGATCCCTCGCCTTCGAGCATAACGTGAACACCAGCGACGGCTTTGTTGTTTACCAGAATGGTGCCGCGGACCAACCCGGTCGTCGCGGCAACCGCGGGAATGGTCAGAAAACAGAAACACGCGGCCAGCAGTGCCGCAAAGATACGAGACATGTGAAACTTTCCTTAAACGCAGTGAGAAATGGAGGCGCGTGCGTCGCGGCACGCGGGAGCGTTTAAGCGAAAGCCGGAGGCGGTCGCGAGAAAAGGCGCAGGCGTTCGGCGGCGGCAAGCGTCGACGGAACTGCCGGCAGAACGCGCAGACGAAGCGGCGGCCTCGGCGACACGAACGAAATGTCGAGTGCGCCAACCACGACCGCGACGGTCTGTGCGAAAGCGACCAATATGGCGCGAACGATCCATGAAGCGCCCGCTATGGCGGCCGCTGCCAAGAGGAAGGGAACGCCGTGCGCTTGTTCGCAGAGCTCGATGCCGGCAAACCAAGCGCTTGCCCCTAAGACGATAGCCGCAAGGTGGGGGACAAAATCGCGGCGTTTGCCGACAGCGCCGATGGCCAGCAGCAGCGTGCCGAGGAATGCGAAGACGCCCGCGCCCTGCACGAACCAGCCATGCGCACTTCCACCGAGGGTGTGCTCGCTGCCGAAAACCGCGGCATGTGCGAGCAGCGCTGCCGGCAATCCAAGCAGCATCGCGGCTATCAGCCTGCGTCCAGCCCACTTCACGAGCGGTAATCGACCTCTGTCATCAGCCCATCCATCATATGTATCTCGTTGTGGCAGTGCAATAGCCAACGTCCGGGTGGGGAGTCGGCCATAAACTGCCACGTCGCGGTTCCGTCGTAGGCGCGCACGAGTGAGGTGTCCTTGGGCAGCGGTCTCGAAAGGCGCTGACCGTCGATTTCAACGAGCCTGAACACGTGGCCGTGCAAGTGCATCGGGTGATCCATGTCGGTCTTGTTGTGAAAATGCACCGTTACCAGGTCGCCCCGATGGACGTAAACCCTCGGTGTGTTTGGATAGGTTTTGCCGTTTAGTTCCCACTTATTACTGCCGTAGTCACCGCCGTCGATAGTAAACATATGAGCATTTGCGGGAAGGGCAGGCGCTGCCCCGGCGATGCCGCCGCCCTTTTCGTACGTAAAGTAGTCGACGCCGTCCAGCGTTTGCGGATTGCCTTGAGGCGAAGCGTTTTCCATGCCCTCCGTATAGACGACCGCCGCTTGTTCGTACACGAGCGGATCGCTCGAAAGTCCTTGCAGCAAAAACGCGCCGGGCTTGGTGACCTGGAAATACGCATCGTATCGTTCCGCGACCCCGATACGCAGCGCGTCGACGTCGATCGGCTGATCGAGGCGATTTCCGTCCGTATGCGTCACCGTCAGCCGGTGTCCCGCAAGGCGAACGTAACGTGTTTGCGTCGGATTCGCGTTGAGGATGCGCAGGCGAACGCGGTCACCGACCTTCACCGCGAGTTTTTGCGTGTTCGGATAGCTCGCGCCGTTGATGCAGTGCGCATCGTACGCGACTTCGTCGCCCATCTTGTCGTCCGCTTTCATCTCGCGCATTTCCGGAGAATCGATCGGATCGACCATGGGCGCTTTGCTGACCCCGTCCATCGCGGCTTGAATCGACGCGAGCTTCGGAACGTCGTGAAAGACGAGAGCAAACTCTTTGTCGGCAGGCTCGTCTTTCGGATCTTCGACGATGATCAGACCGAAAAGCCCGCGAGCGACGCCGTCGCTGACGTGGTCGTGATACCAGCGCGTTCCGGGCGGATCCGGCGTGAACTCGTACAAGAACGTCTCGCGGTCCGGAACGGCCGCTTGGGTGACGCCCTCGACGCCGTCCATGTTATTCGGCAGAATCATCCCGTGCCAGTGGATCGTCGCCGGCTCGCCGCTGTTGTTCACGAACCTCGCGCGCAAGCGCTGCCCGTATTTCAAGCGCAGCACCGGCCCGGGAATCGTGCCGTTGTACGCGAGTCCCGCGAAATCGATCCCGGGCACAGGTGAGAACTTGAGCGGCGTCGAGGTCAGCGTGTAATCTAGGGTGTCGCTCGCGAGCGCGCGGCGCGGCATGGACGGGAGCGCCGCGACAACCATTGCGCCCGCGCCCGCGCGCAAGAAGTCGATCCGCCGCACTACTGGCCGACCGTCACCGGCACGTCCGTCGTGTTGCCGTCGTATTGCAGTTTGAGCGTCCACGGGCCGCCCATCGAGAACACCACGCGTCCGGTGAAGACGTGCGGATCGCTCGACGGTTGAAGCTGAACCTCCCGGGTCTGCATCGTGCTCGCGCCCATCTGCATGATCGGAAGAACGGTGACCGTCTTCGGCGGAGTTCCCGAGAACTTGACGGTGATC
>DATGJX010000197.1:0-4258 GCA_035294905.1 Vulcanimicrobiaceae bacterium
ATCGTTCTCGGCCGCAATCGCGCTCTTCCGCCGAGCGATGCGCCTCGACCCGCAGTTTGCGTTGGCGCACGTCGGGCTCGCGCATGCGCATTTTTGCGCCGGCGTGGAACTCTATGCGCAAAAAGACTTCTCGCGCGAACAAGCGCTCGAAGCGTGCCGGACCGCACTCGAGATCGATCCGCGGTGCGCCGACGCGTACGCGGTGCTCGGTGAAATCTACGCGTTTTTCGATGCTGATATCGACGGCGCGCAACGGATGATCGAAACGGCGCTAGGGCTCGACCGCAATTCGTGGCGCGTTCGAACGGCCGCGTTTTGGGCGTTTCTCACTGCGAACGACATCGACTGGGCGCTTCGCTACGTCAGCGAGGCAGTGGCTGCGGACCCGTCATCCAACCACTTCACGACATTGCTGGGCGTCGGCCTTTACTATAAGCGGCGCTTCGATGAGGCGCACGCTCGCCTGATCGACGCGCACTTGTTCAAACCCGCCGATTCGACGGCGCTGTTTTACGATGCGTGCGCACTTTGCTGCCTCGGCGATTACGGCGGTGCGGAACAGCGTTTGGCGCAAAGAGCCTCATTTGACAGAAACGTGCGCGTCGATGCGTTGACGGCATATGTTCGGGCTCGCCGGGGCGATCGCGACAACGCATTGCGACTGCTTGACACTTTATGGTCGCAGACGCCGCCGGACGACGTTGGGATATCTCTTGCCCTTACGGCCGTCGGACGATTCGCCGACGCGGCGGACCGTGCTCGTGCGGCGGTTACACAAAAACAAGCCGGATGCTATTTGATCCGGCTCGATCCGCTCTTCGAACCGCTGCGTGATTACATGAGCGTTAAACCCTGTTAGCTGCGCGTGCATCCTTTCTGTCATACTCTTCGTAGCCGCGCTTAGCGGCTAAGGAGAGTCAATGCTACACTTCTCATTGCGGCATACGTTTGTGGCCGTGATGATTACGCTGGCGATGCTTGCCCAGGGAACATGGGCACTGGCGGGCACGACGGGTAACATCTCGGGCACGGTTACGGATAGCTCAAACGGCAAGCCGGTCGCCGATGCAAAGATCTCGGCTGTTTCGCCTTCGCAATCCGCAACCGCGACGACGGATGCCGGAGGGCATTTTACGTTGTTTGCCCTCGCACCGGACACGTACACCGTGTCAGTCACAAAGGACGGATACACTCCCGCTTCACTTGGCGGCGTGTCGGTCTTCGCAGACCAAACGCAGACGCTGGCGCTCACTGCCACACCTCAACTAAAGACCATCGCTCGCGTGACGTCGCGTGCGGCGGGGAACCTGGTGAAGCCGGGCGTAACCGCTGACACGTACAGCGTCAACAGCGCGGGTATTCAAGCTGCTGGCGCTCTCGGCGGCGGCAGCAATCTCAATAACGCCTACTCGGCGATTTCATCCGTTCCCGGCGTGAACATCCCGATCGGCAGCACGGGCTGGAACCAACAAGTGTTCATACGCGGAAACCAGTCGTTCTTTACGAGCTATGAGTATGACGGCGTTCCGGTCAATCGCTCGTTCGACAACTACACCTCTTCGACCGAATCGAATCTCGGTCTACAGGAGCTGCAAGTGTATACGGGCGGCGGCCCGGCGTCGAACTCGTCTGCCGGCACGTCCGGGTTCGTCAACCAAGTCATCAAAACCGGAACCTACCCCGGATACGGTATGCTCTCGGCCGGCATCGGAGCCGTCGGGTTCTACCATCAGGCGAAGGTAGAAGCGGGCGGCGCATCGCCGAACCGCAACTTCAGCTACTACGTCGGGCTAAGCGGATACAACCAAGATTTCCGCTATCTCGACAACAACAACGGCGGGTCGCTGTTTAGTCTGGGCAACACGTACGACTTTCAACCGCAGTTCAGCTCGCCCGTGTACTTTGCAGAAAACGTTTTCGGCTTCTCACCGGGAACCAGCGAGCGCGGTGACTGGCCGGTTTGCAACGTCGCCTCGAACTTCAACATCAGCGTTCCGAGCGCGGTCTCGAGCCTGCCCTGGTGGCCGGCCGCTCCGGGCCTGACCGACAATTCGTGCTTCATCGACGATCCGGCCGCGGCGCTCTACAACAACGTCGCGTCGATCAGCGATCGCGAAAACGTCGTGAACTTCCACTTCGGCATCCCGCGGCATGACGGCCAGCGCGACGATATCCAGCTGCTCTGGAGTGCGTCGGCGATGCAACAACCGCAATACTCGAGCCCCAACGATTTCGGCGGTCCCGGCTTAGACAACCTCGCCGTGACCGGAGGCATCGCGCAGGAGTTCGGCTTGCAGAACTATTGTCCGCAAACGGGAGTCTTCAACGGCTCGCCGTGCACCGCGGTTGCGGGCACGACGTATCCCAGCTACATCGACTCCTCGAACGACTACAACGTGCCGTTTGGTACGGTGATTCAATCGCCGTCCGGAGCCGTGTTGCCGGTCGGCACGTATCTGCAGCCATCCAGCAACGCGAACCGTTTGGCCGACGCACAGCTGCCAAACGATCTGCGCGACGTACTTCACAACGACATCGGGATCGTGAAGGCGCAATGGACGCATCCGCTTTCCTCGAATGCGTATGCTCGTCTCTTCGCCTACACGTTCTTCTCGGACTGGACGCAAGCCGGCGCAAATTCGGCATTCAATTGCTATGACTACGGTGTCGGCGGTCCGAACGACTGCGGCACCGCCGCCAACTACGACCTGATCACTCACACGGGAGGCGGCGAATTCCAGATTGCCGATCAAATCACGTCCAAGCACCTGCTGCAGTTGACGGCAAACTACACCACCGCCACGATTTCGCGTTTCAACAACACGGGCTACATCAGCGACAGCCCCGCCGCTTTTGGCGGTTCGCCGATAGGCTACGTGAGCTACGAGGGCGGCGCGTATCAGTGCTGGAACCCGACCACCGGTCAACCTGCAGCTCAAGGCTGCAATCCGAGTAGCCACAACGCGTGGACCGGCACCGGTTATTGGGGAACGGCCGGCGCGCAGTCCAATGGGTCGCTCTTCGGCTATCCGAGTTCGGGCAGCTATCCGGTAGCGCCGGCGGGATCTCCGGCTGCGTTAGCGGGTGCTCAGTGGGTTAGCCTGCAGAGCGGTGATACGTACGGCACGTTCAATACCGTCAAACCGAAATTCTTGTTCACTTCGATCACGGACGAGTTCCGCCCGAATGACAAGTTGGACTTCAACATCGGCCTGCGCTGGGATCGTTACGAGTACGACCTCGCACAGGTAACGCCGGGAACGACGTTCTACGCGCAGGTCGAGAGCGGCTTCGTGTGCCAGAACCAGCAGACGGGCAGCGTCCTAACCACGCCGCTTGCACCGGGTGCACCGCCGCCGGCGCCGGTCGTCTATACGTCGACCTGCCCGACCGGTTACGTCCATCCACACTTTAGTGCAACGTCGCCGTCGTCGTACATCCTTCAGGATCTCGCGCCGCGAGCTTCCTTCACGTACACGATGGATCCCAACACGGTTGTTCGTGGTGAAGTGGGCCGCTACAGCGAACCCCCGATCTCCGCGTCGGTGCAGTACCTGAACAGCTCCGGCAACGCACTGACCGTGTGGAACGCAACGCTTCCGCTCGGTTTCAACTCGCCGTTCCATCCGATTCCGCTGATGTCTTCGATGCAATCCGACCTCTCGATCGAGCATCAGTTCCACGGAACGGATATCACGACGAAGCTGTCGCCGTTCTTCGATTGGACGTCCGGCTATCAACAGCAGGCGTTCATCGGCCCGAACTTCGTGACGCAAGTTCCGGTGGGCTCGTTCCGCAGCTACGGCATGGAATTCGCGCTGAGCAAGGGCGATTTCAACCGCGAGGGTTTCTCCGGTCAATTCGCGGTCACGTACACGAACGCGAAAGTTCGTTACGAGAACACGTACTTCGGACAGAACCAACTTGCGAACGTGAATCCGGCTATCCAGCAATTCAATTCACTGACGAAGGCCGGCGGCGGATCGCCATGCTACACGCCGTTCAATCCGTCGACGGGAACGCCGGGATCGCCGACGTCCTGCAGCACGGCAGGCGCAATCCTGAACCCGTACTACGACATGGCGCAGCAGCCGCTGTTCGATCCGACTGCATGGTATGCGCCTGGCGAGACAGGTCTCTCGCCGACGAACAACCCGGTAGTCACGTATTTCGACTCGCCGCTCGTCACGTCGTTAATCCTCAACTACAAACATAACAACTGGGCGATCACGCCGAGCTTCCAGCTCTCCGAAGGCTC
>DATGJX010000198.1:0-2819 GCA_035294905.1 Vulcanimicrobiaceae bacterium
GAAGGCGTCCCGACCGAGTCGCGCGTGTGGATGTCGCACGGCGATTCCGTCGTGCGCATGCCGGACGGCTTCAAGAAAGCGGGTTCCACGCAGCGCTGCGCGGTCGCGGCGATGGCCAACGACGAGCGCAAGATCTACGGCGTGCAGTTCCATCCCGAAGTCGTGCACACGGAGTTCGGCAAGCAGATCATTAACAACTTTCTGCACCGGATTGCCGGCATCACGTCCGATTGGCACATGGAGTCGTTCGTCGACCGCGCTATCGCGGAAATTCGCGCGAAAGTCGGCTCCGACAAAGTCATCTGCGCGCTGTCGGGCGGCGTCGATTCCGCGGTTGCGGCGACGCTGGTTTCGCGGGCCATCGGCGAGCAACTGACCTGCATTTTCGTCGACCACGGGCTGCTGCGCAAGAATGAAGCGCAGCGCGTCACCGAAGCATTCCGCGACGTCATGCATTTGAACGTCGTGGCCGTCGACGCGCGAAGACGCTTCTTGGACAAACTCGACGGCGTGAGCGACCCGGAGCAAAAGCGCATCATCATCGGTCACGAGTTCATTCGCGTTTTCGAAGAAGAAGCGGCGAAGATCCCGGGCGTCAAGTATTTGGTGCAAGGGACGCTCTATCCCGACGTCATCGAGTCGAAGACGCCGCAGAGCAAAGCCGGTCACAAGATCAAGTCGCATCACAACGTGGGCGGCCTGCCGGAGAAGATGAACTTCGCGCTCATCGAGCCGCTGCGCGCGCTGTTCAAAGACGAGGTGCGCGCGCTGGGACTCGTGCTGGGACTGCCGGATCACATCGTGCAGCGACAGCCGTTTCCGGGCCCCGGCTTGGCGGTGCGCATCATCGATTCGATTACCGAAGAGCGCCTTGCGCTCGTGCGGGAAGCCGACGCCATCGTTTGCGAAGAAATAGACGGCGCCAACCTCGATCCGAAGCCCTGGCAATACTTCGCGGTGCTCACGCCGGTAAAGAG
The DNA here is from genome assembly GCA_035294905.1 of Vulcanimicrobiaceae bacterium. GTDB lineage: Bacteria > Vulcanimicrobiota > Vulcanimicrobiia > Vulcanimicrobiales > Vulcanimicrobiaceae > DATGJX01. The sequence goes on from DATGJX010000198.1 coordinate 978, forward strand.
CGTCGGGGTAATGGGCGACGGGCGCACGTATTCCAACCTCGTCGCGGTTCGCGCAATAACCAGCGAGGACGGGATGACCGCGGATTGGGCGCGTCTGCCGTACGATCTGCTCGGGCGCATCAGCTCGCGCATCGTCAATGAAGTGCCGGGCATCAACCGTGTCGCCTACGACGTGACGTCGAAGCCCCCGTCAACGGTTGAGTGGGAATAGCGCCTTTCATTTCTGAGGTTTGCGAGTGAACAGTATAATGGCTCTATATCATGGCTAAACCGGATCTGATGGCCGAAGACCGCGAATCGTCGCGGCTTCTCGTTGTCGAGGTTAAGGAGACGATCTCGGATCGCGACCGAGACTTCTTCATGCAGCAGTTACGCTCTTACGCTGATCTTGGTCGCCCCAAGACGGTATACGACGTGCTTGTTGACGGACGACAGATTGGAATCTACGATCGGTCGAGCTCGCGATTCCCGGGACGCAGTTCCGGAAGCCATTCCCAGGGCAAATCGACGACGTAGGACGTGATCTTGACGCTCATGCGCAGAAGTTCAAAAAGAATCTTGCGGCGGCGGATGCCGCGTTGACGCACTATCTTGCGCAGTCGGAGGCCCGGTTGTTGAATGCTATGCAGAGTTTACTAGGGCGGCCGCGTGTAGTCCAACCCACATCGTTGCTGCTTCCATCATTGAAGATGCCACAGAACACCCTGTCATGTCGGTAGCTTTCTTCTCTGAAGATCAAGGTTTTCAGCAGCCGTCGCTGGGGGATGCAATGGCGGCCGCGAATATCGCACGGCTGGATGCGCAACTGTCATCATGTGTCAAGTGGATTACTCGGGTCACAACATAGGATGGAGAAAAGTACAAGCTTGAGAATTCTCGTGGTCGGAAGTGGAGCGCGAGAAGATGCGCTCTCGTGGCGTTTGGCCGCGTCGCCGTCATGCGATGCGATCTTTGCGGCGCCCGGGAACGCGGGGACTGCATCCCGCGGCGAAAACTGGAACATTCCTGCGACCGATGGTAAAGCCATCGTCGAACGCTGCAAACAGGAAGCCATCGATTTGGTCGTGCTCGGGCCCGAGGTTGCAATTGCGGCCGGCGTCGGCGACCGTTTGCGCGAAGCCGGTATTCCGGTTTTCGGCCCGAACCGTTCCGGCGGCCGTCTCGAATCGAGTAAGGTTTTTTCGAAGCGCTTCATGGAGCGTCATAACGTCCCGACTGCTCGCGCGGCGATCGTTCACTCACTCGATGGTGCGATGCACGCATTGGACGAGTGGACGGGCGCCGTCGTGGTCAAAGCAGACGGCCTTGCAGCGGGCAAGGGCGTCGTCGTTGCGCCGGATGTTGAAGCTGCGCGCGCGGTGCTGCACGATTGGTACGGCCAAAACCGCATTCCCGGCGGCGGAACCGACGTGCTGCTCGAGGAGAAATTCGAGGGGCGCGAAGTCAGCGTATTTGCAATCAGCGACGGTCGCGCGATGTTTCCAATTGCGTCCGCATGCGACTATAAACGCGCCGGTGACGACGACACGGGCCCGAATACCGGCGGCATGGGGGCGTACTCGCCACCCAAAGGCTTTCCACACGATCTCGAAGATCAAGTCCGCGAACGCATACTCGCGCCGGTGCTGCGCGGTTTGCTCGCAGAAGGCGAGCATTACGTCGGAATCTTGTATTGCGGTTTGATGTGGACCGACGAGGGTCCGTATGTGATCGAGTTCAACGTGCGGTTCGGCGATCCGGAAACGCAGGTGCTGATGCCGCGCGTCACGGGCGACTTTGCCGCGCTGCTCAAATCGGCGGCCGACGGCGCGTTGGACCTGAGCGCAGCGGCGTTTGCCGCAC
>DATGJX010000199.1:0-10941 GCA_035294905.1 Vulcanimicrobiaceae bacterium
TCTTTCGTGGCGCCGCGCGCAAGGATCGCTTCCGCCGCTTTGGCAAGGGTGCCGCCGGTCGAAATCATGTCGTCCACGACGACCGCAACTTTCCCACGCACGTCGCCGACGATTTCGGTGACCTCGGAGAGGTCGGGCTCCGGACGCCGTTTGAAGACGATCGCGAGCGAGCTGTTCAACCGTTTTGCGTTTGCAAACATCTCGGCGCGGTGCACGCCGCCGGCATCGGGCGAGACCACCACGATGCGGTCCTCGCAGAGGCCTTCTTTCTTTAAATAGTTGCACAGCGTGGGCATCGCCATCAGATTGTCGACGGGCCCGTCGAAAAAGCCCTGAATCTGCGCGGCATGCAAGTCCATCGTCACCATGCGCTTGGCGCCGGCGACCTTCAGCATGTTCGCAATGACCTTGGCCGAAATTGGCTCGCGTCCGGTCGTCTTCTTGTCTTGCTTGGCGTAGCCGTAGTAGGGCATGACCGCCGTGATTCGGGCCGCCGATGCGCGCTTGAGCGCGTCGATCATCAACAGGAGTTCCATCATCGCGTCGTTCACGCCGTTGCCGTTCGGCGCTTTGCAGAGCGACTGAACGACGAAAACCTCGGAACCGCGCACGTTCTCGCCGATCTGCACGCGCGTCTCTTCGTTCTTGAACTTCGAGACCATCGCTTTTCCGACGTGCAACTTCAGGCGCTTGGCGATTTCTTCGGCCAGCTGCTGATTCGAGTTGCCGCTAAAGAGTAAGGGGTTCTGGCTCAACGGGCGTTCTCCAAGGAAGGTCGGGCACGGCTTGGTTTCACGGCCGCGTCATCCTGAGCCTGTTAAGGCGCAACCCTCCCCCGTCGACCGGGGTACCTTTCTAGTACATGGCGCAAAAATTCGAGCTCGTCAGCCCGTTCGCACTGGCCGGAGACCAGCCCAAGGCCACCCAAGCGCTGGGTGAAGGCACGGCGCGCGGCGATCGCGCGCAAACGCTGCTGGGCGTTACCGGAAGCGGCAAAACGCTCGCGATGGCGCGGGTCGTCGAAATTGCGCAGAAGCCGACGCTGGTGCTTTGTCACAACAAGACGCTCGCGGCGCAGCTGTGCGCCGAGTTCAGGGAATTTTTTCCGAACAACGCGGTCGAGTATTTCGTCTCATACTTCGATTACTACCAGCCGGAAGCGTACATCGCGCACACGGACACCTACATCGAAAAAGACAGCTCGATCAACGACGAGATCGAACGGCTTCGCCATTCGGCGACGCAGTCGCTGCTGACGCGGCGCGACACGCTGATCGTCGCCTCCGTGTCGTGCATCTACGGCTTGGGATCGCCGTCGGACTACATGGAAATGTCCGTGAAACTGCGCCTCGGCGAAGAGATGGACCGCGACGCGCTGCTGCGCAAACTCGTGGACATGCAGTACCGCCGCAACGATTTGAACATGGTGCGCGGCACCTTCCGCGTGCGCGGCGACACGCTCGAATACATGGGCGTCGACGAGGAGCTCATTCACCGCATCGAGTTTTTCGGCGATCAAATCGACGCGATCAACGTCGTGAACATCATGACCGGCGAATATATCGAGAGCAAAGACGAGCTGCTGATCTTTCCGGCCAAGCACTTCATCACGCCCGATGAAAAGATGCGCCGCGCGATTGTTTCAATCGAAGAAGAGCTCGAGGAACGGCTGAAGCTCTTCAAAGACAACGGCAAGCTCCTGGAGGCGCAACGCCTGGAGATGCGCACGCGCTACGACTTGGACATGCTGCGTGAAGTCGGCTATTGCAACGGCATCGAGAACTATTCGCGCCACCTCGCCGGGCGCGAAGCAGGTTCCACGCCTTGGTGCCTTCTGGATTTCTTCCCGAAGGACTGGCTGGTGTTTATCGACGAGTCGCACGTCACGCTGCCGCAAGTGCACGCGATGTTCGGCGGCGACCGTTCGCGTAAGCTCTCGCTGGTCGAGCATGGATTCCGCTTGCCGAGCGCGCTCGACAACCGGCCGCTGACGTTCGACGAGTTCGACGAGCACGTCAATCAGATAATCTACGTTTCGGCGACGCCGAGCACGTACGAGACGGGTCACAGCTCGCAGGTCGTCGAGATGATCATACGGCCGACAGGCCTGGTGGACCCGGAAGTCGACGTGCGCCCGACGCGCAATCAAGTCGACGATTTGATGGAAGAGATTCGCCAGCGCGTGGAGCGTAAAGAGCGCGTGCTGGTGACGACGCTCACCAAGAAGATGGCCGAAGACCTCACCGATTTCCTCATCGAGATGAACTTCAAGGTGCGCTATCTGCACAGCGAGGTCGACACGCTCGAGCGCGTCGCGATTCTGCGCGATCTGCGGTTGGGCGTTTTCGACGTGCTCGTCGGCATCAATCTGCTGCGCGAAGGCTTGGATTTGCCGGAGGTTTCACTGGTCGGAATCCTGGACGCCGACAAAGAGGGCTACCTGCGCAGCGGAACGTCGTTGATTCAAACGATTGGGCGCGCGGCGCGGCACGTCGAGGGCAAAGTGATCATGTACGCCGATGCCGTTACGGAGTCGATGGCCAGGGCCATCGGCGAGACGCGCCGCCGCCGCGAGCTGCAGCTGGCTTACAACGAGGAACATGGCATCGAACCGCGGTCGGTGCGCAAAGAAATTCGCGACATCCTCAGCATGGTCGGCGCAACGGAAGAAACGCAAGCGGATATCCGCCGCGAAAAACTGCCTCGCGACGTCGCGATGCGCATGGCCGCCGATTTGGAAAAGAAAATGCGCGAGTACGCCGCAAATTTGGAATTCGAGAAAGCTGCCGCGCTGCGCGATGAACTGATCGAATTGCGTAAGCAGATCGGCGGAAACGAATCGCTGCTTTTCCAAGGCAAGGCGCCGAAAATTTTCGAGCACGCGCTCAAGGAACTCGTCGGCAGTTAAAACAATCCGTTCCCGGCGTGCCTAAACGAGAATTTTCGCTCGCGTTCCGAACTTTCATCAACAAAAACATTAGCTCGGTCGAGCAGATCGAAGTACTGCTGATCCTGCACGCCAACCCGGAGCGCGTCTGGACCGTCGACGAAATCAGCGCGATTCTGCGCAGCAGTCCCAACTCTATCCGTTCGCGGCTGACCGTCCTCGCGGATCGCAACCTCTGCCGCGCGGCCGAAGGAGGCTACCGCTATAGAGCAAGCGGGCGCCTGGATGAGATGGTCGAAGTCTTGGCCTCACAGTACGCCGAGCGGCGGTTCAGCGTCATCGAGCTGGTCTTTTCGCGACCGGACGCGGCGCTTTCGTTTGCCGACGCATTTCGTTTGCGAGAGGACGACGACGAATGAAGCTTGCTGCCGAGATCGTCTACTTATTATGCATGGCGACGAGTTTCGTGTGCGCGTGGCTGCTGTTCCGAGCCTACGCGCGGACCCACACGCGGCTGCTCATGTGGAGCGCGCTTTGCTTTGCGTGCCTCTCCTTGAACAATGCGGTGCTCTTCGTCGACAATATCGTCTTGCCGACGCAGATCGACCTGTCGGTCTGGCGGCTTTTGCCCGCAATCGTCGGCGTCGCGCTGCTGTGCTATGGCCTCATCGAGGAGGAAACCGCCTGATGTACCTGTTCTTGAGCGGTGCTCTGATGACGGCGTTTTTCGTCGCGGCCGTGTTTTTTTGGCGTTTTTGGCGCCGCACTTCCGATCGGTTCTTTTTGATGTTCGCCGGCGCATGGGTGCTGCTCGGTGTCGAGCGCCTGGTGTTGGGTATCATGAACCAGCCCGAACAGCTGAATCCGGGCATTTATTTCATCCGCCTGGCCGCGTTTTTGCTGATTATCATCGCCATCATCGACAAGAATCGCACGCATATTCGTTCATGACCAATCTTCCGCTGACCGAACGGCGGCGCGACGACGCACTCGCCTATCTCGCGGCGACGCTTTCTCCGCAAAGCGAATCCGTCTGCGTTTCTTACGCGACGCGAACGGGCGCGCTGCTGCGTGTCGACGGCGTTGCGGCAGGCGCATACGACCGCGAGCACCACGAAGTAGTGCTCCCGCCAAGCGATGACCCGCGCGAACTGCTGCTCGAAGTCGAACTCGAAGCGCTGCCCACAAACGGCCTTCCGTCCGGCCCCGGCATCGTCTGGCGCTATTTGAACGCGCGCTCCCACGAAAAGCCGAGCACGAATGCCACCGTTGCCGATTGTCATCCTGAGGTATCGAAGGACCCCGAGCGCAGTCGAGGGGCTGGTGCCGGCGGCCTCGCATGCATCGGGCACAGCCATCTCGACGTGGCATGGCTCTGGACGTACGATCAAGCGCGGCGCAAAGCGCAGCGCACGTTCGCGATCGCGTGTGATTTGCTCGACCGCGAACCCTCGTTCGTTTTCGTGCAAAGTCAGCCGCAGCTGTACGGTTTTGTCGAAGAAGCCGATCCGCTGCTCTTCGAGCGCGCGCGCGAACACGTGCGGCAGGAGCGCTTCGATACCGACGTCGCGGCGCTCTGGGTTGAAAGCGATTGCAACCTGCCGTCGGGCGAATCGTTGCTGCGCCAAATGCTGTTCGGGTACGCGTATTGCATGGAGCGTTTCGGAAAGGCGCCGTGCATTGCGTGGCTGCCCGATACGTTCGGTTTTGCGAACACGCTGCCGCAATTGCTCGCGCACGCGGGCATTCCGTACTTTTCGACCACGAAGCTCAACTGGAACGACACGACGAAGTTTCCGTACACGCAATTCGTGTGGCAAGGTCCCGACGGCAGTCAAGTGATTTCCGCGCTCATCAAGTCGTACGACGGCGGCGCGTATCCGTGGCGTATTCGCACCGCGCACGAGCGGCGCGAGCCGCTGATCATGGGGTACGGCGACGGCGGCGGCGGCGTTACGTCGAAAATGCTGGATCAGGTTCGAAGTATCGGGTCGTGGATTCGGCCTCGCACGTGGTTCGAGCAGCTCGCCGCAATGCGCGACCGGCTGCCGGTGCACAGCGACGAGCTGTATTTGGAATATCATCGCGGCGTCTACACGACGCATCACGACGTCAAGTTTCACAATGCGTTGCTCGAGCGTGCGCTATCGGAAGCGGAAGAATTGCTCGCGTGGTGCACCGCGGTGCATGCGCCGCGGGGCGCGGTCGCGCAATTGCAGGAGCGGCTGCACTCGAGCTGGGAAATCGTGCTGCGCAATCAGTTTCACGACGTGCTGCCCGGAACGTCCATTACGCCGGTGTATGACGACGTCATCGAGGAATACGCGCAAGCCGAAGAACTGGCCGCGTCCGTGATCGGCCAGGCACAAGCGATGCTGCCGCGCGCTACGGCCTCCGCGAGTGCGGCGGCTGCAGTTGCTCCAAGGGCGGTTGACGGGAATTTCGTTTTCGAGAACGGCTTGCTCGAAGCGCATGTCACGCCGGCGGGCGCAATCGTCGAGCTGCGCTCGCGCGGATCGCAAAACGTCTGCTCGCAAGCGAACGTACTCGCCCTCTACCGCGATCGTCCTCGCCAATGGGAGGCGTGGAACATCGACGAGGGCTACGAACGCTCGATGCGCCGCGCGCGCCCCGGTACGGCAAACGTTGAAAACGATGCGCTTTGGATCGCCTTTCAACTCGGCAACTCGGCGGCGCGCATGCGAGTGTCACTGGCGCATGGCGAGCCGTTCCTACGCGTCGATCTCGACGTGGATTGGCAGGAAAGGCGCACGCTGCTGCGCGTTGAGAACTGGCTCCCGGTCCAAACGGCGAGCATTACGTACGGCTCGCCGCACGGCACCATTACGCGCAGCGCCCTGCGCGAAACGCCCGCGCAGCGCGCGAAATACGAGGCGCCCGGACAGCGCTATGCGCTTGCACGTGACGCCGCCGGCAACGGCCTTGCGATCTTCACCTTGGATACGTACGGCTGGAGCGCGCGCGTGTTGGCGAAGGGCGGCGTGCACGTTGGGCATTCGCTGCTGCGCGGAACGACGTGGCCCGACGCGCGGGCGGATATCGGCGAACATCATCTTTCGTACGCGTTCGGGCCGGTAGCGGGCGCGAGTACCGGCGCGATCGAACGCGCATGGATGCAGTTCGCGCATGAGCCGCGCGTGCGTCTTTTCACATGCGACGACGCCGGTGTGCTGGTCGTCGCCTGCAAGCCGGCGCACGACGGCGACGGCGTGATCGTGCGCGTGCGCGAATGTGACGGAATGCCCGCGCAGGTCGCGCTGCGTTGCGCCGCGCGCATGACTGAGGCGCGGATGGTCGATGCGCTCGAGCGCCCGCTCGACGTCCCCGTGCGCATCGAAGCGGAAGAGCTTCGTTTCGAGCTCGCCGCTCATGGCTTACGGACCATGCGGGTACGTTTCTCGCATGCCTGAGATTCGGGCCGTTCTTTTCGATCTCGACGACACGCTGCACGACGACACCTATGCGTTCACGACCGCAGCGCAAGAAGTCGCCGCCGAAGTCGCGGCGGAGCACGGCATCGACGCGCTGGCGCTCAAGCGCGCCTACGTCGCGGAAGCCGAAGGATTTTGGCACCGCTTGACCGCGAGCGAGCTGCAGACGAAGCTTTCGCATCTGCGCGCCACGTTGTGGAATAACGCGCTGCGCACGGTCGGATTGAACGACCGGCACTTGGCCGAGCGCAGTGCGGCAAACTACAATATCTATCGCAAGCGGCATTTCGCGCTCTTCCCCGGTGCCCTGGATTTGCTGCGTGAACTCAAAAACGCCGGGAAGAAGCTCGCGCTGCTGACCAACGGCGTCTCCGAAACGCATCGCGAGAAGATCGCATTGCTGCAAATCGCCGAATACTTCGACGCGATCTTTTTGGCGGACGAAGTCGGCATGGTCAAACCCGATCCGCTGCTGTTCGCGCATGCGTGCACCAAGCTGCGCAGCTCGCCGTCGGAAAGCGCGATGGTCGGCGACCGGTACGAGCGCGACATCGCCGGCGCGCTCAGCGCCGGGCTCTTCACGATTTGGGTGAACGTCCGCAACGAGAGCGTGCCGCGCGGTGCGCGGCCGCCGCACGTAACGGCTTCGAGCATCACCCAAGTTGCGGCGTACCTGACCGGCGAAGCCGCGCGGCATGGCCACTAACGCCGGCATCGGTTCGACGCTGGCGCGCGCGTGGAATCTGCTGCGTCATAATTGGATCATCATCGTTCCATCGATTGTCGTCGGCGCATGCAGCGCCGTGGTCGCAACCGTCCTTGCGAGAAGCGGCTGGCTCTCCTGGCAGTTTTTCGGCGATATGAACGAGCAGGGGACGGGCGCGTATTGGGCGTTCGTCGGAACCGTCGTCGCGATGGCGCTGCGACTCGTTGCGGCCGTTGTCGCCATGGCGTTTACCGCCGGCATGGCCGCCGCAGCGTGGTCGCGCGGGCGTGCCTATCTCGCCGACGGCGCCGCCGTGTTTCGCCGGAACGCGCTGCAGGCGTTCTTCGCTCTGATTTTGCTCACGATCATCGGGGTGTTTGCCGCGGCGCTTTTGGTGCCGAGCTTCGGCGTATCCGTCCTCGCATACATGACGCTCATGCTGTACGCGATGCCGGCGGTGCTGGTCGGCAATCGCGGCGCGGTGGATGCGGTCGTGGAATCAATCGGACTCGCGTGGCGCAGTTTCGGCGTGACCTTTGTCCTAGTGCTGCTCATCATCGCACTTGCCGTCGCCGGCGGCGTGCTGGGCGACCTGCTCGAACATCTCCCGTTCCTGGGCCAACTGCTGAGCTGGGTGCTCATGGAAGCCGTCGTCGCTTACGCCACCCTCGTCGTGGTCGGGGAGTACCTGCAGTTGCACGGGGCGGCGGACCAGGCGCCGTAGCCCGCTCTTCCGAACAAATTCCCACGTAGCCCGCACCTTAGTTTCGGAGGTTCATATGCAGTCTTCGGAAGACTTGGGCAACACATTCGGACGCTCGTGGCAGCTCCTCAGCTCGAACTGGAACATCATCATACCGGCGATCGTCCTCGGTATCATCGGGGGCGTTCTTCAACACATCATCGGAGCGATGTTCATAAACGGCGGTGCCGCGGTCGGAAGCTTCGGCGCAGTGATTCTCGGCGGATTTCTGCTGCTCGCCATTGCGACGATCATTCAGATCTTGACGATCGGATTTACGACAGGCATGGGCATTGCCGCGTGGCGCACCGGAAGAACGAATATTTCCGACGGCAGTGCGGTTTTTGCGAACGCCGGCGCGGTGCAGACGATCGTTTTGTGGATGGTGATCGGCGTGATATTGGCGCTGATTCCGGTTCTCGGATGGCTCGCCGACATCGTGCTGTTTTTCTTGTTGATCTATGCGGTTCCGGCCGCGGTCGTTTCCGGTGAGGGCGCCGGCGCGGCATTCGGTGAGTCGGTAAACATCATCACCAGGAATTTCATTCCAACGCTGATCATCGTTTTGCTGATCTTCTGCATCGGGTTCGTCGGCGCGATAGTCGGCACGGCCATCAGCTTCGTGCCGTACCTCGGAAAAATCGTCGCCATGATCATTCAGGAATCGATCATTGCCTACGGCACGCTGGTCATCTGCGGCGAGTACCTGAAGGTTCGTACCGCGGTAGGAGTGCCGCCGAGCGCTACCCCGCCCGGCTGAAACGCTTTTGGGTAGGGGCGTGTTGAATGGGACGGCATGCCGTCTCCTGACCCTGCTCAGCTTGGCATTGAAAATGCGTCCCCGGCCGGCAACGGAAAAGCCGGCCGGGGTCTTGATTCCATTGTCATCAAAGGCGCCCGCGAGCATAACCTCAAGAACGTCGACCTCGTCCTTCCGCGCAACCGGCTAATCGTCATCACCGGGCTGTCGGGCTCCGGGAAATCGTCGCTCGCCTTCGATACGATTTATGCCGAGGGCCAGCGCCGCTACGTCGAGTCGCTGTCCTCGTATGCGCGTCAATTTCTCGGACAGATGGAAAAGCCCGACGTCGACTACATCGAAGGGCTTTCGCCCGCGATCTCCATCGATCAGAAATCGACCTCGCGCAACCCGCGCTCGACGGTCGGCACGGTCACCGAGATTTACGACTATCTGCGCTTGCTCTTTGCGCGCGTCGGCATCCCGCATTGCTACAACTGCGGGCGCGAGATCAGTTCGCAATCCAGCGAGCAGATCGTCGATTCGATCATGGAGCTGCCCGAAGGCTCACGCATTCAGTTGCTCGCACCGCTCGTTCGCGGGCGCAAGGGCGAGTACGCCAAACTCTTCGAGGAGATCGCCAAAGAGGGTTTCTCGCGCGTGCGCGTCGACGGCGAGACCAAAGAACTGCGTGAGAAGATCGTCCTAGACAAGAAGCGCAAGCACACCATCGAGGTAATCGTCGATCGCCTGGTGATGAAACCCGACGTGCGCAAGCGGTTGACCGATTCCGTCGAAACCACGCTGCGCTTGTCGACCGGCATCGTCACCATATTGGTCGAGGATCCGTCGAATAAAGGTGCGCGCGAACTCACGTTCAGCGAAGCGTTCGCGTGCGTCTATTGCGGACTTTCATTCGAAGAACTCGCCCCGCGCCTGTTTTCGTTCAACTCGCCGTACGGCGCGTGCCCCGGCTGCAGCGGGCTGGGCGAGAAGATTGAGATCGACCCGTGGAAGGTGATTCCCGATCGCACCAAGTCGATCGACGAAGGCGCCATCGTGCCGTGGAGCAAGTCGCTCGGCAGCGGGCGTTTTCCGTCGATGAACCCGTATTATATGCAGCAGCTCGAGCGCGTGCTGCGCAAGCACCGGGTAAAAACGAGCACGCCCATCGAGAAGTATTCCGACGACGTGCTCGACGTCATTTTCTACGGCACGGATCGCGAACAGAACTTTGCTTACGAATCGCGCGCCGGCAAAGTGTGGGAATACCGCGCTACGTTCGAAGGCGTGATCAACAACCTGCAGCGCCGTTATAGCGAAACCTCGAGCGACTACGTCAAGGAAGACATCGAGAAATACATGTCCGCTTCGACGTGTCCGCAATGCAAAGGCGCGCGGCTGAAGCCCGAGGCGCTCGCGGTCACCATCGGCGGCAAGAACATCGATGAACTCACGCGCATGTCCATCGAGGGGTGCGAGGGCTTCTTTTTGGCGTTTCGTCCGAACGAGCGCGAGGAGCAGATCGCGCATCAGGTGCTCAAAGAGATTCGCGCGCGATTGGGCTTTCTGACGAACGTCGGCTTGAATTATTTGACGCTGGCACGATCCGCGACCACACTTTCGGGCGGCGAATCGCAGCGCATCCGTTTGGCAACGCAGATCGGCAGCTCGCTGGTCGGCGTGCTGTACATCTTGGACGAACCGTCCATCGGGTTGCACCAGCGCGACAACGATCGGCTGCTGGCGACGCTGCGCACGCTGCGCGATCTCGGCAACACGCTCATCGTGGTGGAACACGACGAGGATACGATTCGCACCGCGGACGTCGTCGTCGACATCGGCCCCGGCGCCGGCGCCGAAGGCGGCCATATTCTCACCGTCGGTTCGCTCGATCAAGTCGTCGGAAATGCGGAATCGGAGACCGGCGCGTACATCTCGGGACGGAAATTCATCCCGATTCCGCGCCGCCGGCGCGAACCGCGCGGCTGGCTGAAAGTGAAAAACGCGAAGGCCAACAATTTGCGCGGCGTCGACGTCGATTTTCCGATCGGTGTCTTCGGGTGCGTGACGGGCGTGAGCGGCAGCGGCAAGTCGACGCTGGTCAACCAGGTGCTCGTGCGCGCGCTCAACCAGCATCTTCATCATCAGCCTGCCGGCGGAACGTACGGCAGCGTCAAAGGCGTCGACCAACTCGACAAACTGGTCGTCATCGATCAGTCACCGATTGGGCGCACGCCGCGCAGCAATCCGGCAACGTACACCGGCGCGTTCGATCAAATTCGCGAACTCTTCTCGATGGTACCGGAAGCGAAGATGCGCGGCTACACGCCTGGACGGTTCTCGTTCAACGTGAAAGGCGGCCGCTGCGAGTCTTGCCAGGGCGACGGCATCATCAAGATCGAGATGCACTTT
>DATGJX010000200.1:0-33661 GCA_035294905.1 Vulcanimicrobiaceae bacterium
ACACACGGTCCAGCACCTGCTCGACGCGATCGTGAACGAATCGGATGGAAAAGCCGAGCAACAGCGCTACCGCGGCACCGACGACGAGGCTGGTCGTGTGGCTCTGCTCCTGAAGCCACGAGCTGAGCGCCCATTCGACCAGCATGAATGCGCCGACGACGACGATCGAGACGCCGGAAAAGATCGCGACACGATTGAGCGCAAAGCCGATATCGAGAACGCGCCGGTTGAGCAAAGCGTACGTCATGCCGAGCGGCGCTATGAATACGCCGATGTTGGCAAACCCATATGACACCACTAGTGCGGTCCCATGTTGCGCACTCGACGACATCGCCGAAACGATGTAAAGCATCGCTTCCGCGGCGTAAAAGATCATGAGAGGCGCCAGCACGTAAGCGACGCGGGTACGTTCCACGCCGCTCGCCGCCGTAAGCGCAGCCAACCCACAAACGATCGGAAGGACGTACGGAATGGCACCGTACATCATGTTCCATTCCGGCCCAACGCCCTGCGCAACCCACGGAAGCGATCCGTTCCATATGTCAACGAGACGTATGATGTCGAAAACCGCCATCGCGGCGGCTGACGCGTATGCGAGCGCGGCGAGAACGCGACGCCCGAGAGACGGCGGTCGAGCCACCAAGGACGCATACGTCGCCAGCAGCGCGGCCTGAATCCACAACAAGGCGAAACCGAACGCCGCCGCGGTGACATCCAGACTTGGCGACGGACCGATCCACGTTCCGGGAATGAACGCACTCGACAGTGGATAGAGGGCCAGAAGCGCGCAGAGGATGCGAGCCTCGGGCACGCCCGCGCGCCGCCAGGCGATAAGTGCGGCAAAACCGAGCATCCAGAACGAAGCGAAGAAAAACAGCAACGTATCCCACCGCAAAACCGGTGGGCCGCCCGCGACGAACTCGATCGGTACGGTGACGCCGTCTCGAGAAACCACGAACGCAATCTTCTCGTGGGGATACACGCCGGTGAGCAATCGATAGCGCTCACCCGGCGCGAGGTTTCGTACGTTAATGAGGTCGCCGGCGCGTAAGCCACTGGCCTGCGCCGCTCCGCCGGCGTCGATCGTATCGACTCGAACGACCGCCGAATCAGCGGTGCGCGAGACCGTAAATCCTAGCGCCGACGATGCCTGGATACTATCGGTGAAGAGGCAGATTGCGTTGACGACGGTTGCGACGAAGCACAACGCCAAGAGTACCGCGCGCCATGACGACACGGACATGGCGTGGCGTTCCCGCGGTGGCGCGCCGGTCCCTTGCGCTTATGGAGTTTAGAGAGTACTGCCTGGTATGCGATAGTGCACGTGGACTACACCGGTGTCAAAACGGCGCGTCTCGAGGACTTCGAGATTTCGTCGAACGCCGGCCCGGAATGCCGGCTTTCCCCCGCAGACGATCACCGGGTTGAGAAACACGTGACATTCGTCCACGAGATCGGCCGCGATCGCAAGACCTGCGAGCTCGGCGCCGCCAATGCTGATGTCGTGCTTCGATGCTCGCTTGAGCTTGCGAATCGCCTCGGGATCGAAGTCCCGCTCGACGCGCGCGTTGCGTGTCGCGGCGCCCGTCAGCGATCGCGAAAAAACGATGTTCTCTGCCTTCTGCCAAAGCCGGGCGAAGCCGCGCTGTTCGGGCGGATAGCCGTCAACCGGCGAGTCCCAATGGGCCATCGTTTCATGCAGTTTCCGCCCCAGAAGATGCGTTCCGATCGGCCGCAGCAACTCAGTGATGAAGTCGAATACTTGATCGGGATTGACCCAATCGAATGCCCCGGTTTCGTCCTCGATGTAACCGTCGAGCGACGTATTGGTTATGTAGATCAACTTCGACATGAGAAAGCAGTAGGACGTTTCGTCGCGGTTGTCCTCGATGGAAGTCCCGCTCGCAGATACGCCGAATCAGCGGCAGTGGAGGAGTCAACTGTGAATCGCACTCTTCGAACCGCCGCCGTCTTTGCGCTCGTCGCTACGATCGCGGCCGCCGCACCGCGGGCCGAGCCCGCTCAGACGACCGTGGCCAGGCCGGCTCCGGGTTTCGCCAACGGCGGCGATCCGTTTCTCTGGCTCGAGAACAAAGACGGCGCGCGCGCGATGGCATGGGTCCGAAAGCAAAACGCACGCTCGCTGCCCGTGCTGGAGCGCAATCCGCACTACGCGGCGTTTTACGGCGAGGCGCTGAAGATCAATCAATCGACCCAGCGCATTCCGTACCCGTCCACCATCGGCGGCGAGATCTATAACTTTTGGCAAGATGCCTCACACGTGCGCGGCATTTGGCGCAAGACGACGGCTGCCGGTTATCGCAGCGCAAACCCGAAGTGGACCACGGTGCTCGATCTCGATGCGCTTGCAAAGCGCGAACGCGCGAATTGGGTTTGGAAAGACTACACGTGCGTCGAGCCGCAGGAAGACCGTTGCCTCATCTCGCTCTCGGACGGCGGAGAAGACGCAGTCACGATTCGTGAGTTCGACCTCAAAACGGACCGCTTCGTACGCAGCGGTTTCGTTCTTTCGCGCCAAAAACAAAATGCATCCTGGCTGGACGAGAACACCTTGCTCGTCTCGCGCGCGTGGTCACCGGGCCAGGTCACGGCGTCGGGCTATTCTTACGACGTGCGTAGACTCAAACGCGGTCAGCAGCTCTCCGCAGCGACGGAAATCTACACAGGACAGAAAAGCGACGTCTCGGTGAATCCGAACATCGTGTACGACGGACACGGAAACAGGGCGGTGCTCATCGAACGCGGAGTGACATTTTTTACCGTCGAAGAGTATCTCCTCACGCCAAGAGGTGTCGAGAAGCTCGGCGTGCCGCAGAAGATCGAGGTCGATGGTCTGGTCGACGGCCAGCTGCTGATCAAACTCGATCAAGACTGGAACGCCGGCGGAAAGTCGTTCAAACAAGGATCGCTCGTCGAGATCCCGCTCTCGGCCGCGCTCGCCGATCCGTCGAATCTGTCGCCGCGGCTCGTCTATGCGCCGAGCGCTCGTGAAGCGCTCGAGGGCGTAGCAACGACGAAAAACGACTTGATTTTGACGATACTCGACAACGTGCGCGGACGCGCGTACGACTACAAGCCGGTGGCAGGCGGAGCGTGGTCCGAGCGCGCTCTCCAGCTTCCCGACATGTCCGCGGTCGACGTCGTCGATACGAATCTGCAGAACGACCGAATGTTTTTCGACGTTCGCGGCTTCCTAACACCGACGACGTTATACCTCGCAGATGCCGCAGGGAACGAAGTGCCGGTGAAGGTGAAAGCGCTTCCGGCGGAGTTCGACGCTTCGAACGACGTCGTGGAACAGCACTTCGCCACGTCAAAAGACGGCACGCAAATTCCGTATTTCATCGTGCGGCCGAAGAACATGCGCTTCGACGGGCGCAATCCGACCGTTTTGAACGCGTACGGCGGTTTTCTGATCTCGTCAACGCCGAACTACTCGGGCATCACCGGAAAACTCTGGCTCGAGCGCGGCGGCATCTTCGTTCTGGCGAACATCCGCGGCGGCGGCGAATTCGGCCCGGCTTGGCACGAAGCCGGCCTGACGATTCACCGCCAGCGCATCTACGATGACTTCTATGCCGTCGGAAAAGACCTCGTCGCGCGCAACATTACCGACCCGCGGCATCTGGGCATCGTCGGCGGTTCGAACGGCGGTTTGCTGATGGGCGTCGAGTTTACCGAGCATCCGGACATGTGGAACGCGGTGCAGATCGAAGTGCCGTTGCTGGACATGCTGCGCTACCAAAAAATCGAAGCCGGCGCGTCGTGGGTAGGCGAGTACGGAAGCGTTTCGGATCCTGCGGTGCGTGCCTTTTGGGAAAAGACCTCACCGTATCAGAATCTTCGGCCGGGCGTCGCATATCCCGAGCCGTTCATCTGGACGACGACCAAAGACGATCGCGTCGGGCCGCAACACGCGCGCAAGTTTGCCGCCAAATTAGCGGCTATGCACGTGCCGTACTTGTTTTACGAAGTCACCGAAGGCGGCCATGCCGCAGGCGCAAATCTCAAGCAGAGCGCGCAAACGGCCGCGCTCGGCTGGACGTATTTCACGATGAAACTTTAGCCTTTGCCGCAAGTTCGAACATGCCGGCGTCTCGTTAGGAATGTGATAGCCCACCGGGTGAGAACGAAAAACCGATTCGCATATCCGATCAAGAAATAGATGTGAACTCCCGCCCACAGGAGCCACGCGGCAAAGCCCGCCGATCGCCAAAAACGTAAATCGGCCACGGCGTACGCCCGTCCGACGACTGCAAGGTCGCCTTTGTCCAAATACGAGAAGGACGATGGAGGTTGTTTGCCTTCGACGCGCGCCACAATCAACTTCGAGACGAATTGACCTTCCTGAATTGCCGGCTGTGCGAGTCCCGGCATCGCCCCTCTTCCTGTCTTTACACCAAGGATGTTACGCGTATCCGCGACTACGTCTGCCGTATCCCCAACCACAAATACGTTCGGCAGACCAGGGACCGAAAGATCGGGATTGACCTTTACTCTGCCGCCTCGTCCGGGCTCAACACCCAGCCAGGTAGCTGCCGGCGAAGCGATCACGCCCGCAGACCACAATACGGTTCCACTGAGAACGTGCGCCCCGCCCGCCATGATACCGGTGTCATCCACACGGTCAACCGTTACGCCGGCACGAACCTTGACGCCGAGCGCTTCCAGATGTCGTTTTGCTTTGATCGATAAGTCTTCCGGGAAACTCGGAAGTATCCGCGGCGCGCCCTCGTAGAGGTAAATCTTCGCCATGGATGGATCGATATGTCGAAACTCGTTGCGGAGCGCTACGCGGCAAAGCTCGGCGATCGTGCCCGCCAGCTCGACGCCTACGGTGCCGCCGCCCACCAACACGAATGTCAGCATCGCGCTGACTTGTTCTGCAGGAGCATTGCAGGACGCCATCCGCTCGGCCTTTTCAAACGCCGTTAGAATTTTGCAGCGTATCTGGTCGGCGTCGTCGAGCGAATCCAACGCGGGCGCAAACTGTTGCCAGTCTTCGTGCCCGAAATAATTGCTTCGAATGCCCGTCGCAAGAATGAGATAGTCGTAGCGCAAGTCGCAGGGCGCCACGCGAACGATTTGATTCCGAGTATCGATTCCGGTCACTTCACCCATGAGAACGTCTATGTTCGACTGTCCTCTGAAAACCGCGCGCAGCGGCGGCGCAACCTCGTCGGCTGCGAGAATCCCCGTTGCCAGCTGATACATCAGCGGACGGAACATGTGGTAATTGTGCTTGTCGACCAGAGTGACGCGCACACGCGAACCGGAAAATCCCTTCGCGGCGTAAAGGCCCCCGAATCCGCCGCCCACGATCACTACATGCGAGCGATCGCCGCTTTCGTTTCGATGCGAAATTGTTGCTGTCATTCGTTCACTTGCCAAGTGTCTAGCAATTTGCCGCGGCCACGTTCCAGTGCGAGTGCGACATCCGGTCGACCTGCAAGGGAGGCTGAAAGCCACGTGCGAGACCAGCAGATTGGTGCACGAAGCCGCTACGTGGATACGGGCCGTCTAGCGGAGAAGACGGCCCGGTGATCGTTCACCTCATCGACGGTACGTACGAACTATTCCGGCATTTTTACGGCTCGCTCCGTGCGACGGGTGGAAAACCCGCTCGATTCGGCGCCGTTGCCGGGGTGCTGAACACCGTCTTGCAGATGATCGCCGAAGGCGCCACGCACGTGGGGGTCGCAACGGACCACGTCATTGAGTCGTTTCGCAACGAACTCTGGGACGGATACAAAACGGGCGCCGGCATCGACCCGGCGCTGTACGCGCAATTCGAGCCGCTCGAAGACGCGTTGCGGGCAATGGGCGTCGTGGTATGGGCGACGGTCGATCTCGAGGCCGACGATGCGCTGGCGTCGGCTGCCGAGATAGCATCACACGATCCTCGCGTCGAGAAAATTTGTATTTGGACGCCCGACAAAGATCTCGCGCAATGCGTGCGCGGAGACCGCGTCGTGCAGGTCGACCGCAGGAGCAAGGTCGTTCGCGACGCCGCGGAGGTACGCTCGAAGTTTGGAGTAAACCCCGAGTTCATACCAGACTATCTCGCCTTGGTCGGTGACGCCGCTGACGGCTATCCCGGCATTAAAGGCATCGGGGCGAAAGGAGCGGCGTCTTTGATCACCCGCTACCATGGTATCGAGTCCTTTCCGCCGGAAGTGCTTGGCAATCATCGCACGCTCGCGCTCCTATTCAAAAAACTCGCGACGCTTATTACGGATGCGAAGCTGTTCGAGAGCGTCGACGAGTTAGAGTGGCGCGGACCGACCGCTGAGTTTTCAACGTTTTCCGAACGTCTTGGCGCGTCCAATCTCGTTGCTCGCGCGAACAAAGCCGCCGAGCTTTCGAAGACGCGACGATGAGCGCTAGCCTCGCCGCTGCGCGCGCACCGACAGCGATATGGCCGCACCGCTATATGCTCGCGGATATCTGAACCAAGCGCCGGGACACCTGCGGGACGCAGGGCGCGTATGGTCCTCGCATGTCGATTACGACGAGGAGAAACGTCATGCGCCTTTTTCGATTTGTGCCCCCGGCGTCAACCTGCGCCGCTTTAGCGCTCGCCGCGTGTTCCGCAGGAACAGCCGTTACGCCCATCGCCGCTAGCAGCCGTGCCGTAGCGGTCCAGCCTGGAGGCAACTGTATAAACCCCTTGTTGGAGTTCGTTTCCGACAAAGCCGCCGGCGAAATTTACGTCTATAACGGTACGTCTGCGAATGCATGCTTGGTTATCTCGCACGTTCCACAGCCGGGGGGCATGGACGTGAATTCGGCGGGCACGATGTATGTCGCAAGCGCGAGTGCACATCGCATCTTCGTCTACAAGGCGCCGTACACGGCCTTGAGCCAGACCATCGTCGACGGCGTCAAACTTCCGGGTGACGTGGCGCTGTGCAAGGGATTCATCGCGGCGACCAATCTGACGACGAACACGGTCACAATCTTTTCCTACGCCGGTGCGACGCTTCGCGTCTTGAACGCGCCGCCGGGTGTCCAGGAACTTTACGCAACGTGCGATCCGGCGGGCAATCTTTTCACCGACGGGACAATCGGCGGCGTGACAAATGTGGTCGAGTTCAAGAACGGTATCGGAGCGGCTATTCCGCTGAATTCGCTTGCAGCCGCCATCGCCAAGCCGGGCGGCTTGGAGTGGGAAAACGGCAGACTCTGGGTCGACGATCAAACGTCCTTGAGCATCAGCATCTGGCCGGCGCCGTTCACGGCCGCGAGTGCCGTCATCCACCTAGCGGGCGCCGTCGATCCCGTCAAATTCGAAGTGTCGCCCAGTGACGCAACGATCTTGAGCGCGGATTCGGGCCTCGACAGAACCGTGTTCTATAATTTGAGCGGCACGCCGATCGGCGCTTTGAATCCGTTCACCGCGGGCGGTACGCTCATCGGAGCGAATTACAACAAAGACGACTCGCCGTAGCGAGTCTCGCGCGCCACGAACCGGAGAGAGAGACGTTGAGACGAATCATCGCGATCACGCAAGTCACGTTGGACGGCGTCATGCAGTCGCCTGGTGGACCCGAGGAGGATCCGAGAAACGGGTTCACCCATGGCGGCTGGGCCATGCGATTCTTGGACGACGCCGGCGGCAAGGCCATTGGCGAGATCATGACCGGTGAGTGCGACATGCTTTTGGGACGCCGGACCTACGAGATCTTTCCGCTGGTGCTCGGCGAAGGAAAGCGGCTGTTCGAAAATGGCGTTCCGCCACGCGTTCTCTCTCTTGTTGCGACGACGAGCACGCCAAGCGGCGTTCTCCTCAACACGTACCGGCTTCTCGGTCCGCTCTAAGGGTTGGTTGTCTGAATAGCGCAACGCTGGCCGTCCGCTTAAATGTGGCGCGGCTCTTCGAGAGGCATGCTAGACTGCTGTTTACGCGCATGTTGGTACGACACAGTCTCAATCGCCGGCGTTTCTTGGGCACTGCAGCAGCAACGCTTTTCCGAAGACGTTCGCGCGACGTTCCGATCGGTGCGGAAGGCGAACGCATAATGAGGAGAGATCGATGAACGAAGGGCAAGTCGAGCAGTCCAGTTATCAGATGCCGCCGCGCGAGGGCTTTACCATCGCGCACTTTCTCACCGTCGCCGACATCAAGCGATCCGCTGAATTCTACGAAACGGTCTTCGGCGGAACGATTTTGAGCCGAGGTGACGACGAGGGCGCACCGGCATACATCAAAATTGCGAACACCTGGCTCATTGTCAACGTTGGGGGCGGTCCAACGCCGGACAAACCGACGGTAACGCTCCGACCCCCTCCGGACCCAAATGAGATCAGCAGCTTTATGAATATCCGCGTCGCGGACATTCGAGCCTGCTACGAGCTGTGGCGAAACCGCGGAGCGACATTTCTCACTGAACCTCTAGACAAGTACGGCGAGACGCGATGCTATATTCGCGATCCCGATGGTTACATCATCGAAGTCGGGCAGAGCAAACCTGACTTCACGTACGGCTAAGCTTCCGATTTCAATCGGTCGAGAAGTAACGACGGCGAAATTGGGCGGCTGTAATGAAAGCCTTGCGCGTAACGGATGCCGCGCTTGCGCAGGACCTTATGTTGCTCCTCCGTCTCAACGCTTTCGGCAATGATTTCAACGCCGAGTTGCCGCGTCGCACGGTACGCGTGCGAAGAAGGCCAACGTATTGTAGCCGTTGCCCACGTCGTCCATTCCGATGCGCACGCCTCCAAGCCGCAGCTCGTCCGCGTTTGCGAGAAGCACGTTGGCTCGATCGCCCGAATTTTCGGTGATTTCCAGAACGATCGCGGACGGGTTTATACCGCTCGCGTGAATTTGCCTCACTATCGCTTCCGCTGCTCCCGGTACGCTTAGGTGGAACGGACTGATGTTGACGTGCAACATGAGATTGGGCACAACCGATCGCACCAGCGCGAAATCTTCAAGTGCTTTTGAAAGCACCCAGAAGTCCAAATCCTCCGCGTAACCTAAACGCGATGATGAAAATACGCAAACCTGCCTCCTATTAAAACTATCGAGCAGGTCTTTCGACCACAGCGCTTGCGTGCCTGTGTCGGTGACGGCTAACCGCCTTCCGTTTTGAAGGCCTTCAAATAGTTCACGACGGTCGCATAGGGCGTCGGCGCATAATGCATTCCGAAGATGGTCTTCGGTTCGATATGGTAGCGCTCGCACGCCGAAATGAATTCGCTCAAGTATTGCGGGGTGAACCAACCGCCATTTCCATCTCCTGAAAAAGATCGCTGGTATACAGCAAATGCGCGGTGGGCATATACACCATCATCTGACGCTCGGCAGTCACCGTTCGATACGGCAAGATTTCAAGAGCGCTCGCACCGCTACCGATCGTAGTTCGGCCGGTCACCGGAATGAATTGCGGCGCTCGCGGCCTGCGTTGAAGATCGTCCGCTATGAAACGATGCGGCGCCGCTATTAGGCGCCGCAAGATTGGAAGATTGAGGTCCAGCGCGTAGACGGGGATGCCTTCCGCCACCGCTTGGCGGACGCCCGCTATGTGCGGAAACGCAAATGCGAACGCGCCCTTGGCGTAATTCGGTGCGATGGGCGCTTCGATCACGATTACGCCGTCAGGCTGATCGACGAACTCGACATTCCACGAGGACTGCGCTTGAATGAAGTTCGGTGCGATGGACGTGACCTGAAATCTCTTTCCCACGAACGCAATCGCCGATATGCTGCGTGGCCCTTTTGGAGCGGAATTGAGGATGACGGGATCGACCGTCATCTTTACTGCGTCAATCGGTACGTTGAAGTGCAGCTGCATGATGCTGATCTGTTCATCGGGTAGCCCCAAGCGGCGGTAGGTCCATTCTCGCGGATAGTGAAGCCCGTTAGGCTCCAACGACCACCCCGTGAACGTGAGCTGGGTTGTTACGTCACCCCATGCGCTGTAGAAGATATAGTCATCATACGCGTGCGTGTACGTGAGTTGCCAGGGCAGATGCGTCGAAGCATTGATTTCGAGCGAGCACGTTTCGCCGTTCCACGTGAAGGCGACCACATCGTGCCGCATGCCGTGGTCGATCACGTCCGGTAGTCGCCGAAGGTCCGGCGCAGCAAGCGCGGTCAACAGCAAGCGTTCTGGGGCAAACGCGAAGGTATCGCGCTGCAGCGACACCCCGGACGCTCCCGCATACTGCTGCTTTCCGTCGCTGCCGATCAACGCTTGCACGTTGCCGTTGAGAATCGACGTTTGGGTATCGGGCTTTGTCTGCTGCAGCCACCACTGACTCCCGGCATAGCCCCAATGTTGCGATTGCGACCACACATTACCGGTGTTAAGGTCGCGGACTTCGTCCACTTCAAAGTGATCGATCAGGTACGGTCCGGTTGGGCGCTCGGACTGCTCGACCATCTGGCGCTCACCAACGTAGACGTCTTCGACCGAATGAATCGAGCGCAGCAAGGCCGTTCCGCCCATCGCATCGGCGCTCTGAACCACGATCGATTTGGCGGAGGTCTGCGCATGCGCCGGTAGCGCAGCGAAAGCAATGAAGCAAACGAGCAGTGCGGGGGTCCATATTCGCATATATGCGCTACCCTAGCCGACTGACGGGCAACGTTCCATCAAACGACTATCAAATGAGCCAAACCTACCCACGTATCGGCCGGCGCGACCGAGGCATCGAGGCTCCCGAAATCCTGCGTCGAAGAGACCCGCAGACGGAGGCTAACGACATGTACATCGTGGGTGTCTTTGTCACTGTAGTCGGCTGCATGTTTGTTGCGCTGGGCGCGGCACAGGTTATTGCGGACATCGTGCTCTCGTTTCAATCGCGCGGCGCGGTGGCGAAAAAAGGCTTCGCAGCCGACGATTTGAACGCGGTGGCCGCCATCATTACCGCTATCGGGAAACTCCCCTCATTCGCGATTATGGTCGTCATCGGCGTCATCCTTTTGGCGATCGGCGAGCGGCTCATGGCGGGCTTGCAAATCTTCTCGTACTAACGCCGTGCCGACCGCCGCCCAGGCGCGCTTGAGCGAAGAGCAGAAACGCTATCCGCCGCCGAGCGATCGCGTCTCGAATCTCTATGCGGCACTGCAGGCCTACGTGCCGGCGGAGGTGCAGAAGCTCGCCGCGCAAGGCGATCTCGTTGCAGGCGAGATCGGCGAGATCCATCCGGACGTTGCGACCGCTTACCTCAAAGCCGGCGGCTACTCGATCGAGTTCACCACCGGCATGATGCTCTACACCGAACTCATCGCGCGCTATTGCGCCGGACTCTTCGTCGAAGGAGCAGTGGGCGCTACGCCAATCACGGTCGACGAAGTCAACGCGCTGCTCGAAGCGGTGATGCAGACATACAAGCAGCAATCCCGCGCCATTTGGAAAATCTTTCGTCCGAAGTTCGCGCCGCAAGACGTCCCCATCAGCCCTGCGGCCGCCCAGTTCCGCGACGGAATCCTTGACTCGATGCGCATCTTCATGCTCGCGCACGAACTCGGCCACGTCGCCATCAGCGCAAACATTTGCAAGCCCGAAAGCGACAACGAGGAAGTTGCCGCCGACGCCCTCGGCTTGCAATTCGCCCTTCCTGCAACCGCTGAAAAACACAGTTGGCGCATCGCGCTGGCCGGCGCCGCCGCGGCCATTCGCATCTTCGTCAGCCTGCAGCGCTTCGGCGTGCGCTTCAGCAGCGCGTACCCGCCGCAAGATCAGCGCTTGGCATCGCTCGAAGCAAGGACGCGTGCTATGCTCGGCTGCGAACAGCGCGCCGACGAAGCGGGGACGGTCATGGTCGCCATTCTCGACATGATGGACGATCTCGATTCACGCATACAGCCGGGAGAAGCAACATGGCATTACACCGAACAACGCGCGCGCATCGGCTTACTCGCGCGCTTGATTGAAGTCGCGAACGGCAACATCTCGCCGGATGATTTCGTCGAGATGCTCGGCCCATACCAAGCGGATCTGCAGCCGGACGTCATGGCACGCATTCTGAAGACGCTGCACGAGTACTACTACGATTGGGCAGACACGCAAGGATACTACATGACCCCCACGTTTGTGGCGCAGCAATCGCTCTTCTCGCACAAGAAGCTCATCGCGCTGTCCCTGGCGCTCCGCGCGATCGTGCCAAAACTGCCGCTTACGCCGACGTAGGGGCGGTTTTCATGGCGGCGTCTCTTACGGGCTGTAGTGTTGTAACGTCATCGGGAAATTGCCTGGAGACACGCGCTCTTCGTCGATGACGCCGGATTTCGGATTTCGCCACACGGTTATTCGTTCTTTATCAAGAGTGAGCACGGAAACAGCGTCACCGGATGGTCCGCCGTGCTGCGGCGATGCGGTGCTCGCTTGGGCACGTTCTCTTTGGACGCCGTTGATATGGCCCACGGTCGCCGATTCTTTCGGATGAGCAGCTATGACATACGGCAACATCATGCGGAACGCGTTTAGGCCCTCGTATACGAGCATGTATTTCGTTCCGGGCATCAGCGTGTAGGAAAGCGGCTTCAGGTGCGCCGAGCCCTGATTTATCGTGAACTTCACCGACGAGGATGTTATCGCGCCGTGGATGTTGACGCTGCCTTGTCGCAGCGAATAGTTCAGCGGCAGCAGTGACGCGCTGCTCCACGTTGTCGTAGTCGTTGCGGTCGCTCCGTTCGGCAGTTTCGCTGTTTCCGAAACGTCAAACGTCGGCCCGTGGCTTTTCACGACGACGCGACTCGTGAAAATCGGCTGCCCGTTTCCTTGGCTGAGCGCATATGTATACGTCCCGTCCGGCGGTCTCGCCGGCATTGTCGCTGTCTGAGCTACCAGTGTGCTGAGAAGCAGGTGAAACACGTAAACCTCTCCCGACTAAAAAGTGGACAGCAGTTGATGTCAGTTAGGAGATGCGCATTCCTTTCCTCTTTAAAGCGTCAGGTGGCGTACGATTTCAGTTGCTAAGCGCAGAAAAGATAGGAAAATATCCTCACGGTTGCGCGAGATGGCTCGCCTACACTGGAAGCTGGTGCATTAGCGAAAGGGTGGTCGTTTGTGATCCCTCGGCTTTCTATTTGCCTTTGTCTCGCGCTGTTGTTAGCCGCCTGCGGCGGTCACGCGTTCACGGGTTTCGAACCAGCACAACGCGCGCAGGCGATCACGGCCGACACTAGCGCCTCAGCCTCGGCCATCCAGATGGCGAACCAAATTCGTACGATCGGGAACGTTGGCGGTCCAATTGCCCACGACGGGGACGACCATATCATCGTGGTTGCCATGGGCAATCAGCTCTGGAGATCAGACGGCAAGTCGTTGCCGATTGCGATACCTTCCTCAGACCCGAGTCAATACATCACGGGCGTTACATACAGCAAAGCGCGCCATCAGTTCATATTTTCAAGCTATGGAACCATTTACGAATCGCCATTGAACGGAGCGGTTAAAGCGCTCGCGACAGGGTTCAGCAGCATTCAGTCCTTGACGCTAGACTCCACAGGACAGCCGTACGTGATCGATAACGATCACGTTGCTACGGTGTCGTCAGGCAAACCGAAACCCATTACCGCTGCCGGTTCAATCAAAAATCCGGATGGCCAAGCTCCGCCGGCGGTAATAACGTCAGGCCCTGCGGGGATTCTTTACGTTGCAGATGCCATCGTCGACAAGATATACCAAGTAACGACGACAGGGACCATTTCGCGGCTTGCGGGACGATGCGTACTTTACACCGCAGGCGGTCCGACTTCGTGCTGGCCCGGCAACATCGCGGGTACCGGAGCATCCGCGGTTTTCGGCAAACCGGACGGACTCGCGTTTGAGCCGAAAAATGGTCTGCTTTATGTCGCTGACGCAACGGACGGCGAGATCTGGACCGTTACCGAAGCCGGTGCCGCGAAACCCATAGCAGGATACGGTGCTCCCGTCAATTTCAACGGGAGCGGCTTTTCGGCTTTCATCAACAGCCCTGCTTGGTCGGTTTTTGACTCGGATAATGGTGACGTGTACTTCGCTGAAAGCACCGTGACTTCACGCCTCACTGCCTCGTTGACGACGACCGGGCCGACGCCGACTCCGGCGCCGTACGTACCGGTGCTGCGGTATCCCACGCCTTCAATTCCATCGCAACCGCAAAGCATTACCACTGCACCGGATCAAACCGCTTGGGAAGTTGAGAACTACGCGCGCCGCATATTGCACGTCGGAACGAGCGGGAATCTACAGGAGTATAAGCCGCCCACCTACTTTTGGAATCTTGGGTTGGTCGCCGTCGACGCCTCAGGAAACGCCTGGGTAACGGGTAATTTTGGCCGTACCGTCGTAGCCGGAGCGCTCGTGGAAGTCGACGCTGCCACGGGAGCCGTTACGGGATACAACATCTCTGACACCTACGACAACTTTCCGTCGATCGCGGGAATTACGTTAGGCCCCGACAACAACATTTGGTTCACCGTGAGCGATCCGTATGGCGGAGCAATTGGATATATCGTTCCCGCGACGGGCGCGATCACGCAGTATCGCTTGTCGACTGCATTCAATTCGCCGCGTCCGGGAGCTATCGCAGTTGGCCCAGACGACAACCTCTGGTATGCCTTCAGCAATGGATCCGTCGGCCGCATAACGACAGGCGGCACATTGCTCTCTCCGTTCTCGGCCGGTGGGCCGGCAGTTTCAAGAATGGCCCGTGCCGATAATCTCATGTGGTTCATCAACGGCACAGGATCGGTTGGTTCAATTTCTACCCAAGGAGCCGTTCAGACGTACAGCGTCGGCTGTTTTGCTCCGATCGTGGATATTTCCGCGGCTGCGGATGGAACGCTTTGGCTGGCTTACGAATCGATGGCCCTCGGCCATATGACCTCGCCCGGCAGCGTTACGCCCTACTACTTACCTCAGGGGCCTTACGCTGTTGCTACGCGGAACGACGGCACGCTTTGGGCAACGTCGATGTTCGGCGAGACATATTACTTTACGCCTTCGCTGTACGACAAAGCCGGCATGCCTCGTCCCTCTTGCTAAATCTCGCTGCTGTTTTCCGCTAGTCCTTAGGCGGATTTGGGTTACTCCAAACGTGGCCGTTGTGGTATCGCACACGCAGTACGGCGCAATATAGGAGCGCGGTGCGCAACGGAAAGATATCGCGGCTCACTTTGAACTTGTGTTCAATCAGGATTTCCGGCGAAAATGTGCCTACGTCTTTGACTTTCTCAACAAGTTCGTTGCGCGCCACCAACCCAAAGTCGACTTCACGAGCCGCTGCCGCCGAAGTGTTACGGTAGTGAATCGTGAGAAAAGAGTCCTCCGCATCAACGTGCCGCGTGCGGACTTTACCTTCGCTATCGGTGTAGGTCTGGGTGTAGGCAGGCCGGCCTTTTTCCGCACTGCACGTTTGAACGTTAATGCCCGATCCAGGCGTCTGCTTTTCGTCAGCCTGCGCCGAAAATACATTCGATGCCGCTACGACAATCGCGGCAAACACAAAAGCTGCGTTTTTCATCTTTGGGCTTTATTTCGCACCGATTGCGTTCCCTTTATTGCGACGGTGCGGCCCTTGGAAACGCACAAAAACAATATGCGGCGCGCGATGCGCTCGCGACGGTCGCACGCCCTTCGATACCTCAGGGTGACACATTGAGCTCAGGGTGACGCTGCTCGAAATTGCGCTATTGTTCGGTGGCGGGCAAATTCGTAGAAGTCCGCGGCGCGGAGTGGGCGGCTGAAATAGAAGCCCTGATGCGTTTCACACCCGAGCGAGACGAGAACGTCGGCTTGTTCGGCCGTTTCGACACCTTCGGCGATAACAAAGAGATTTGTCGCCGCGGCCAATTGGAGTACGGACGTCATGATTCGCCGATCGCGTTCGCTATTTTCTAACCCATGAATCAGCGACTTGTCGACCTTCATTATGTCCAATGGCAGAGCTTTGAGGTGGCTCAGGGAACTGTATCCCGCGCCGAAATCGTCTAACGTAATGAAAACGCCGAGCGCACGCAGCTCCATCATCACGGCGATCGCCTGATCGACGTCGCGCATAATTCCGCTTTCGGTTATCTCGACGTGGAGTAATTGCGGTTGGACGCCGTAACATTGCGTCCACTTGCGGATCGATTCGACGATGTGATTCGTGTCGACTTGCTGGCTCGCGACATTCACCGAAATTGGAACGAGCATCCCCTGCGATCGAAGTACGTCCAAGGTCTTGCACGCTTCGCTCACAACCCAATCACCGATGGGCAAGATCAGTCCGGTTCGTTCAGCGAGGTCGATAAAACTGCCGGGCATTTGTACGCCGCGTTCAGGATCGTGCCAGCGCACGAGGGCCTCCGCCGCAACAATCTTCCCCGTCGTAGCCGCAATTATGGGCTGAAAAACCAACTCGAGATGATCGGAGCGTAAGGCTTCGTGCAGCCCATTCTGAATGTGCAGGCGCTCTCTGGCGGCCTCAGCCATCGAAGAACGAAAGAGTGCGCTCGTATTTTTGATGCGTTTCGCCTCGTACATCGCCGTGTCGGCGTTTCGTACGAGGTGCCACGCGGAGTCGCCGTGTTCGGGGTAAAGCGCGATTCCGATACTAGGCGTGATAAAGAACGTTTGATCGTCGTGTTCATACGAGGCGGCAAGAGCCGTACGGATCTGAAAAAGGACGTCTTCATGCGACTGCGTTTCACCTAAGGGGGCAACAACGACGAACTCGTCTCCGCCCCATCTGCACGTTTCTACGCCGGTTATCCGTACAAGTCGCGCTGCAATTTGTTGCAGCAGCGCATCTCCAACAGTGTGGCCGAAGGTGTCGTTAATTTCCTTGAATGAATCGAAATCGATGAAAAGCACCGCGGCGGAACCGCGGGACATTGCTTTGTCCAGGATCGCCTTCATCGATTGACGATTAGGCAATCCGGTCAACTGGTCGTGATAGGCGAGAACATGCAACTCTTCGTTGCGCGCTTTTTGCTCGGTAATGTCGAGAACGGTAGCCGTGGCGCTCGTGAGGTTTCCCGTTGCATCGCGCTGGACGCGGCCGCGAACGCTCACCCAGCGCTCTTCGCCATCGCCGCGTACGATGCGATGTTCGAGAGTGAAGAGGGCTCCATCAGCGGCTGACTCGACGGCTTCCCGAGCCCGGCTGATGTCGGCCGGATGTATGTATTCGTAGGCGCTGCCGATGCTGACGGCTTCTACGTTTTCGTTCACGCCGAGAATTCGACACAATTCTTTCGACCTGCGCGTCTGGTTCGTCAGAAAGTCGTGCTGCCAACTTCCAAGATGCGTGACTTCCTGGGCTTCTTCGAGGCTCGCTTTCGCGCGCTGCAGCGCTCGATCTGCGGCCAGCTCTTGCGTGATGTCGCGCCCGGCTCCGAGGCGCGCGTTCCGCCGGCCTCCAAAGGGTATCGGCGCGGAAATCGCCTCGACGTCGATGAGCGTTCCGTCTTTTCTCAGATGATGGTACACGCCCTTGAGCTCGCCGGTAGGGTTTTTGCGGAACAACTCGAGGACGACGTCGCGATTCTTATCCGGTCTAAGCTGATCCAAGGTCATCGTCAGCAGCTCTTCGCGAGAATAGCCGTACATCTCGACCGCTGCATCATTTACCGCGAGAATTTCCAAGGTCTCACAATCGTGTATCCACGCCCCTTGCGGCATCCGATCGAACAGTATATGCGCTTGCGTTTCCGCGTCGATGCGTTCGGTCGCGTCAACCAAAATGCCAGCGATGGATGGACGTCCATGCAACTCGCCCGGAATGGAAACGATTTCGGTTCGTATCACGTCGCCGACAGCTGTC
This sequence comes from Vulcanimicrobiaceae bacterium, assembly GCA_035294905.1. GTDB lineage: Bacteria > Vulcanimicrobiota > Vulcanimicrobiia > Vulcanimicrobiales > Vulcanimicrobiaceae > DATGJX01. The sequence goes on from DATGJX010000200.1 coordinate 17,767, forward strand.
TGATGCCGGAGCGGTCCGATAATGGCTGGGCCGGCTGCCATCTCTTCAGTGGTTCCGAGGACGAGGTGCCGTTCGTCGGGCACGCGCAGTTGGGAAACCTTCATCGTGAGGAGCTGCTCGTGTGAGTATCCGTATCGATTAGACGTTGCTTCGTTCGCGTCTAAGATATCGAGCGTCTCTTGATCGACGACGATAACCGGGTAAAGCAGGTCTTTGAGCTGGGTCGGGTCGAGTTTCATCAGATCGGTCATGGGTAGGAATCCACGTGCGAGGAGCGGTTCAGCGCGTTAACAGTTCGGCGAAACGAGAAACGTCGACGTTGCCGCCACTGATGACGATGCCAACTCGTTTGTTCGCGATGTCGCTTTTTCCGAAGAGTGCGGCGGCGATCCCCGCCGCACCGCTCGGTTCAATGACGATTTTCAGACGCTCGAATGCAAAGCGCATCGCTTCTATCAACTCGGGATCGCTCACGGTGACGATGTTGCCATGGTGGGCGCGGACCGCCGCGAAAGTGAGTTCGCCGGGCGCTTGCGTTTGTAGACCGTCGGCGATGGTGCGCGGCACGTCGATGTGCACGATTTCGTCGCGCTCTAGCGACTGTTGAAAATCGTTGCCCGCTTCGGGCTCGACGCCGTAAATGGCGATGTCGGAATCGAAGCCGTGCGCGGCAATTGCGCTTCCGGACAGTAATCCGCCGCCGCCGACGGGGGTGACGATGGTGTCAATGCCCTCGACCTCTTCCATCAACTCGAGAACGGCGGTGCCGGCGCCGGCGATGATGTGCGGATCGTTGAACGGCGGCACGAGCGTTGCGCTGCGTTCGTCGCAAATGCGTTGGGCGATTTCGGCGCGGTGCGAGCGGTGGCGGTCATAGAAGACGATTTCGGCGCCGTATTCGCGCGTGGCGTCGATTTTTGATTTCGGCGCGTCTTCCGGCATTACGATGGCCGCGGGCACGCCGAGGAGTTTGCTCGCGAGCGCGACGCCTTGTGCGTGATTGCCGCTGGAAAATGCAACCACGCCGGTTTTGCGCAGCTCGGGCGTGAGTTGAACGATGCGGTTGTATGCGCCGCGAAACTTGAACGCGCCCATGCGTTGGTAGTTTTCGCACTTGAGAAAAATCTCGGCGCCCGTTCGCTGGTTCAACGTGCGCGACGTAACGACGGGCGTGCGATGCGCTATGCCGTCCAGACGGCGTGCGGCCGCCCGCACGTCCTCGACCGTTACGATTGTTTCTGCACTGCGCGTATCCACCAGTAGGTCACCTTTCCGCTTTTCGATAGTTTCATCACCTCGTGGAACGGCGCCCCCTGGAATTGCGCGTCGAAGCACAAGGCGTTTTTCGGGCACCATGAGGCCTTCGTCTGTTTCACGCCTTGGTATGCGCCTTGCGCGTTTAGTTCGTCCGAGAATTCCGCGACGCGCACGCGCGTCAGTTCGCCTTCGATGCGTGGACTGAGGCGGTTCATTACGGGTGAAAGATCGTTCGCGACTACCGCGCGAGTGAGCGCGTCGGCTAGGTGCTCGTGAGTGTTTTGGCCGGAACAGGCTGCGATGCTAAGCATAAGTGCAAGGCAAATGCCCCTCGACAAGCTCGGGGTGGTTCGATACCTCACCATGACACCATCGTGCGATACCTCACGATGACACTATGCTTCGACAGGCTCGGCATGACTATCGGTGTCGGGGAAGTGGAGGTTGGGGTTCCAGTCTTCGGCGAGGCGTAGGCTCCATTCGGATTCGAACAATGCGACCGCGCGGCCGTCCCAATCTTCGACGAGTTTTGCGTTTGACGGCAACTGTGCGCGGGCGATCAGCTCCGGATCGCCGGCGACGTGTCGTGCGACGCTGTACGGGAGTGACGTGAAGATGGTTTTCACGTTGTACTCGGATTCGAGGCGGTATTTCACCACTTCGAACTGCAGCGCGCCGACTGCCGCGAGGATGGGTTCGGTGCGCATGGATCCGTAGGGATACATCACCTGAATTGCGCCCTCTTCGCGCAGTTGCGCGATGCCTTTGCCGAATGACTTGTAACTGCCGGTGTCGAGGCTGCGGACTGAAGCGAAATGCTCGGGTGTGAACGAGGGAATGGGCTCGAATTGTACGGGCGGCCCTTCGCAAATCGTGTCGCCGATTGCGAAGACGCCGGGATTTGCGAGGCCCACGACGTCGCCTGCGTATGCCGCATCAAGCGATTCACGCTCACTTGCGAATAGGCGCATTGCGCGCGAGAGGCGCACGTCTTTACCAGTACGCACGTTGCGCACGGTCATGTCGCGTTCGAACTTTCCGGAACACACGCGCACGAATGCGACGCGATCGCGATGACGCGGATCCATGTTCGCCTGAATTTTGAAGACGAAACCGGAGAAGTCATTGGAAGCCGGATCAACGCTCCCCTCGACTTCGCTCACGGCCGCTCCTGCGCCGCGGTCGTTCGGCACCTCACGATGACAATTCATGCTGCGGCGCGGGCCTGGAGCAGGAGCCATTTTTACGAAGTGGTCGAGGAAGAGTTGGACGCCGAAATTGGTGACGGCGCTGCCGAAAAAGACCGGTGTGACGGCGCCGTGGAGCATTGCCTTTGGATCGAATGCGGCGCCGGCGCCTTCGAGCAGATCCAGACCGTCGCGAAATTCGCGGTAGGATTGTTCGTCGAGCAGCGAGCGAATCAGCGGATCGTCGACGCTGGCGACCTGCTCCTTTGCGCGTTTGGCGCCGTGTGCGCTGCGTTCGAATAAATATACTTCGCGCGAGCCGCGATCGTAGACGCCTTTGAACGACGGGCCGTTGCCGAGCGGCCAGTTCATCGGGAACGCGCCGAGACCCAGCACGTTCTCGAGTTCGTCGAGCAGTTCGAGCGGGTCACGGCTCGGGCGATCCATTTTGTTGATGAACGTGAAAAGCGGGATGCGGCGCGCGCGACAGATCGCGAAGAGTTTTTTGGTTTGCGGCTCGACGCCTTTGGCCGCGTCGATGAGCATGACGGCGCTGTCGGCGGCGAGCAGCGTGCGGTACGTATCCTCGCCGAAATCTTGGTGGCCCGGCGTATCCAGCAGATTGACCGTAAAGCCTTCATACGGAAATTGCAGTACCGTCGAGGTGATCGAAATGCCGCGCTGTTTCTCGAGTTCCATCCAGTCGCTGGTGGCGGCGCGCTGAGCGCGGCGCGCGGAAACTTGCCCGGCGGTTTGGATGGCACCGCCGTACAGCAAGAGTTTTTCCGTGAGCGTCGTCTTTCCGGCGTCCGGATGCGAGATAATCGCAAACGTCCGCCGCTTTCGAACTTCCTCTTCTATCTCTGTCATTTATTTTGTTTGGTACACCCGAAGTTCGTAACCGCCGTTTGCTACGCGCAGCAGTGCAATCGATCCGCCCGGCACGTTATAGAGCCGCGCGATCGGCGGCACGCTTAGCCGATCCGTTCCGCGCGTGATCACCACGGTGTCGCTCGTCACCGCGACGTGGCAATCCGCTGCGTCGATTACCGCGCCAGGACGCAGCATGGTTGCACCTTGCGGCACCCGCGCGAGCACGTACTTCGGCGGACCGTTCACTCTTTCAGTCTGCGTGAAGCATTCCGGAAGGGCGGAAAACGCCCATCCCACGTTTGCGACAAAGGCACTCTCGACGCGTTTCGACGGCGGCGGCGTCTGCGCCGCTTTCGGCGGCACCGGAACGAACACGGATTTGATGCGGATCGCCAGGTTCTCGCGATTCCAATACACGCCGACGACGACGAACGCCGCCAGCACGATGGCCGCGGAGATTGCTATGTATCTAAGCAGCGCTTTCGGCGGGCTCGCGCGCGCCTTCGGTCTCGCCCAACATCAATCGCGCGGCACCGATGGACCAATCCGCCATGCCGTAGTAGAAATCGAACGTGCGAGCTCCGAGATCCGGACGCGGATCGAGCGCCGTCGGGAAGACGACGTTGTCGACAATGCCGCGCAGTTCCGAGTCTGAACTCGGCGTGAGAATGGGCTTGGGCGAGCGGTAGATGATCTTGTGCGGACGTTCGTAATCGTGAATCAAGATGCCGGCGCTGTACTTGAGCTTCGGTTTGCTGGTGCGATGATCGACGACGTCGACGGCGTGATAGAGCGACATCCACCCTTCGGCGATGCGCACCGGAGGCGTTCCCGCACCGAGCTTGAGCGAACCCCACTGATCGTTCGGCGACATCACCGAAACGCTCTCGGAGACGTCCAGGATATTCTCGCGATCCGCGAGCACCGGCTCGAGCGGAATATACGCTAAGCGAATCGATTCGCGATCTTCGAACGGCATGCGCTCGATCATCGGAATCGCCGCGCGTCCGTCGACCGCGGAGAGATGCAACATGGGGCGATGATACATCGCGAGCGACTTGACGCCGCTCGGCGAAATCACCGGTTCCGGGAAGAACGCGGCATCTTTGTCGTCGCCGATGTGCATGCCCGGTTTGTCGAAATGCAGCACGCCGACGCGGTTCCAGGTGAAGCCGTCGTCGGACAGCGCAATCGCGATGCGCGGCCCTTGCGGACCGAACGCGGTGTACGCCATCACATATTGGTCGAGCACCGGCACGAACGTAACGCGCGGATCTTCGCAGCCGTAGCCGGGATGCGGACGCAATTCGTACGCCGCGTCGGGCTCCAGGGCAAACCCGTCGCGCTCGAAGATGAACCGGTCGCCGCTCGGCCGCCCCTTGAGCAGGCCCACGCGTGAGATGTTGCCGCGCGCAACGTCGCGCGGATATAACAATAGCTCGCCGCTGCGCGTGCGCGCTGACGCGGGATTCAAAACACCTTCGGCTTCGGATTCTTCTCCACTCGGCTCGATGACCAAGCCGAGCCGTTCTACTTGTGCGTCGAGAATGAACGCTTCGTGTGCCAGCATCAAACCTCTACGGAAACGCCGCCTGCCCTTGCGCGGTTTCCAAACGCTGTAACGATTTCATGTGGAAGCAGTCCGCACCGGGCAGCGAACGCGTCGAGGTCACTCCCGCCGTCGAGCAGGGGGAGCTGGGTTTCGGAGTCGTCGAGTCGGGACACCCGTGCGGTAACGTACTGCATGCCAACCGATAAGATATCGTCCGCGCCTTCCAGAGCCTTAGGCAATCCGTCAGCGTAGCCACATCGGGCCGTAGCGATCGTCTCCCCATCGGCAAGCATAGTACCCCCATATCCGACGCGCGTCCCTGCCGAATGTCGCTCGATACGAATCACAGGCGCAGTTACCCGTAGGGCACAGCGAACGCCTGGTACTTCGAAACCGCCGGTTGCGCCGAAGAGTCCGACTCCCACGCGTACACTATCGCCGACCGGGCCGTCGGCGGCCAGAGGAAAAGTACTCTGAATATCGCGACTTTCTACGTGAACGTGCGCTGCCTCCAAAGTCCTAGCTGCCGCTTGAAACGTTTCGATTTGAGCCTGGCGGCGTTCAAAATCGGTGATGTGCGTCCATAACTGCACCGATGCTCCGGCCTTCGCAAGAGCGGGAGCGAACGTGCTTATCTCCGCAAGTGAAAGGCCGCTCCAGGCAGCAGCAGGGCGAACGCCCACGCGCACGCGCAGCGGCTTACCGAGACTTTCGAAGACGTGCTGCGCGATCTCGAGTTCGATGGGCGTCCCGATGCTGGGCTGCGCGCCGGTTCGGTAGGCGCCGGCCAGGCGGTCCGGTTCGACGCTGCCTAAGATGACGGCAGGGGTCTGCGTGTGCTTGCGCAGTTCGTCTAATTCTTCGGCGTCCGACACGCAGTAGGCGTCGGCGACGTCCTCCAGGGCTTTCACCAATGGCCTCACGCCCCAGCCGTAACCGTCGCCTTTGACCACCGCGTACAACGCTCCGCGCGCAAAGGCGCGCCAGGCGCGCGCATTGGCTTTCACCGTTTCGATATCGAGCGAGAGATCGGGCTGCATGCTGCGTGCTACGGCAAGGCCGTCGATGCGACCGGTTCGTCGGATGGGGTGACGACAACCACCTTGATACCCCGCCTGTAGACGGTGTTCGGCACGATCCACAGCGTATAGGTGCGATACTTGCCTGACGGCTCGCCGCCGCTGGCGGGCGGTTCTTCGAAGGCGACCACGCGCACGCCCTCGGGGTTGGCGCGAATCGACTCGATGATCTGCCGGTAGCCGCTGCGATCGTGCGGGCCCATGAGCAAAACCACGCCGAATTCACTGCGGTAGCGGACGGGTGCGTGAATGCCGAGCCGCTCGAGTGAGGCGGTGTCCCGCACTACGATAATCTCGTTTCCGCCGTCCAAAAACGGTGTGGAACCCTGGCTGAGCGTCTGCACGCGCACTTCGCGGCATCCGGCAAGCAATACCAAGGCAAGCAGCAGCCATAGTCGACGGGAAGCGGCCATTTCGCGCTTGGCGTTCGCGCAGTTGTCACGCCATGCCCTCCGGGTGCACTATTACCTTGAATGAGGTGCCCGTAATGCTTCAGCACGCCATAGCGGCCGCTGCATTGATTCTCTCGGTCATACCGCCGCCGCCCGCTGCCTCACCGACGCCCCAGCCGACGAGTACGCCGGCGCTTAAAACGATTGCAACCGTACGCGCTTCTTCACGATGCGCGTCGATTATCACGCATGCGAATAGCGCTATCAGTACGGCACTCGACGACGACGCGGTGATCGGTCAAACCATTACGCAATTGCGCCTGACGAATTTGGACGACGGGAATCCGATACATCGCCGCAACGGCCTGGAAGCCTTGGGCGATCTCGCGAAAAGAATCGTGATGCAAGCACGCGCGGGCGACGACGAAGTCAAACGCCTGCGCGCGATCGCGGCGGCTACCAAAGATCCCATCGAATCCAAAGCGCTCAAAGCGTTTGCCGATCAGCTCGGCGGCGCGCTGTGGGATCAGCAAAAAGTCGGGCGCGACCTCAACGGATTTCTGGCCTATCAAGATTTTCGCGACATGTCGAAATGGGACGAGGGTCAGGAAAAAATGAACGAAGCCACGTTCGGCGTGAGCGATCCGCTCAATACGCTGCCGACGGACATCGGCATGACGCCGGCGGCGCGCCAATACATGAACCAATACGTTCCGCCGGCCCTCGGCCACGATCCAAATGAAGCAACTGCGACGCAACAGGAAAAGGCAGCGGCCGACGATTTCCAGCGCCGGCTCACGACCGTCATCCCGGTAGACGAGAATCAAGCCGCGATGAGAATCGACGCGGCCGTTCAGGGCTGCTGAGACTGTCCGTTATTCCGGCTGACCCAAAGTCTCGAGGAAGACACGCAGCGCCGTGAGCTTTTGCGGCACCATCGCTTCCCGCCACCAAAGTTGCACGACGGCCTTGTGTGCAAAGAGCACGCCGGCCGGCATTACCGCTTCGCCGGTTCGCTCCGCGGGCCGTAATACGACATCGGTATTTTGCTCGGTGCGATGGATGAACGCGAACGCGCCCCACTCTTCGCGCAATACTTCCAGCACGGCGTCGCGTCGCGCGGCGCGCGTCGAGTAGCTGAGAATTTCTCGCGCCAGCGCAAGCATCGTCTGCACGTCCGACTCGCGCATCGCCGATCCGACGTAGTGCTGAATCGCCACCAGCGAGCTTATCGAGCGCAAATCTTTGATGGGCTGGAGCACTAACGTCACCCAGCGCAGGCTGTCTTCCTCGACGACACGGACCAGCCGGCGAACGATATTTCCGGCCTCGAGCGTCCGCCATATGCCCGCGATTCGCTCACGCTGCCACGGTTCGCGCAGCAGTTTTTCCAAGAGCGGTTCTCCGAGTTTTGCGGCGCGCTCGTTCGCATGCTCGAGTTTCACGTCGAGGAGGCCGTTGACGTGGTAGATCGCAATCGGCTCGTCGGCGAGATCGAGCGCGCGCATCAGCTGCGCCGTCTGGATGTATCCTTGCTTGCGAACGCCGATGTCTTTGCCGATAAAAACCCACGACTTCACGCTGCCCCGTTCGTCGCGCACCGTATGTCCGGAGAGTTCGATCCACGGATGACGGTCATCGCCGCTGCGATGCAGCCGCAGTTCGTGAGAGAGATCTTGATGGCGTTCCAGTCTCGAATTGATTTGATCGATGATGCGCGCGTTGTTCGCCGGGCTGAAGAACGACGTAAGGCTTGCTCCGACGATCTCTTCGTGCGTCAGCCCGACCAATGCAGAAAACGCCGGATTCGCAAAGGTGATTGCCGGTCCGCCTTCCGATGGGCGTACCGCGTCCGTGGTCAACACGAAGTCGGACGTCCGCGAAAGGACCGCTTGAAGCAGATCGAGCTGCTCTTCAGTCGTGATGTCGCGCAGAACGGCGACGTAATGCGTTACGTCATCGTCGCTATAGCGCAGCGGCGACCAGCGGATCTCGGCCCAGGTTGAACGGTCTTTTCCGGTGAGTTCGATCTCGAAGCGGACTTCTTCGCCGCTGCGAACCTTTTGAAGAAGCGCCGCATACCGTTCGCGGTTCTGCGGCTGCGAACGGAGAAACGGGTTGTCCGGATCGAGCAGCTCTTCGCGCGTGAATCCGCTGATGCGTTCTATCGAACGGTTTGCGTAAACAATCCGGATCGGTGTTTCGGGGTCGTCCGTGAACTTCATGATCGCGATGCCGTCGTTGGCTTGATCCATCGCGAAATCCAAAAGTCTGGCGAGCTGAATCGTACCGCGCACACCGAGCGCAAGGAGCGTCGTATCAGCCATCAAGGCGGGGCATACGGTGCGCGGCGCGAAGGCGCCTCCGCCCTGCCTGGGCGAGCAACCAGCCCTACCGAGCGCCTAGGGTGGCAACGACAAAGTCATTGTCGCGAGCCAGTTGCATTGGGTAGACTTTGAAGTCTAGTGAAGACTCTCGCGCGCCTCAGCCTCGCGGCGGTCGCCGTCGCGTATGGCGAGGTCATGCTGGGCAGCTGGACCCGCATCAACGGTGCGGGCATGACCTGCCCCGACTACCCGCTCTGCCACGGCGAATTCATCCCTTCCATGGGCGGCGGAACCGTGTGGGAGTGGACGCACCGCCTGACCGCAGCCATCCTTTCGGTGCTGGTCATCGCTGTTTTGGCTGCCGCTTGGAAGCAGCGCGGAAAGGCAACTTTCGTCGCCCCGACCGGCTGGGTCATCGCCGGGCTCTTCGCGTTTCAGGTGTTTTTGGGCGCCGCGACCGTGCATCTCTCGAACAGCCCGATTTCGGTCGTGTGGCACTGGGGCACCGCGATGGCGTTCGTCGCCTCGCTCACGTGCATGTCGATTTTCGCTTTCATGACGGCGGAGCAGCAAGCCGGTAAGGGTTCGCGCAAGCAGATCGCATTGACGGGCATTCTCGGCGGAACGGCGCTCGTCGCGTTCGTGACGATGTGCGTCGGCGCATACGTCAGCTCCAGCGGAGCCGGCCTTGCGTGCATCGACATTCCGGGTTGCGCCGGAAACGTCGTGGTATATACGCACGGACAAGACGTGCAAATGCTCCATCGTTTTATCGCAGCGGCTTGCCTGCTGTCGGCGGTCATCTCGTTTGCGCTCGTGTGGGCGATGCGCGCGTCGCCGCGCGTTCGCACAGCAGCAACGATTGGTCTTGCGCTGGTTTTCGTGCAAGTGCTGCTCGGACTTTTGAACGTCGCGCTGCGCATGCCGATCGACTTGCGTGAAGCGCATGCGGCAAATGCCGCGCTCGTCTTTCTCTCGTTCGTTTCGGCTACGGCGCTTGCGGCACTCGAAGGTGCGCGCGCAAGTGAGCGTGCGATCGCGTGAACAACGCCGTTGCGCGGGTCGAAGGGGTAGCGCCTGCACGCGCGGCGGGCTGGCTTGGTTTACTGAACGACTACTACGAACTGGGCAAGCCGCGCATCATGTACTTGCTGCTGATCACGACGGCAGCGGCGATGGTAATGGCGTCGCGCGGCATACCGCCGCTGGGACTCTTCGGCTGGACGATGCTCGGCGGCGCGCTGGCAGCGATGTCGGCCGGCACTTTGAACTGCGTGTACGACGTCGACATCGATCGCGTGATGAAGCGCACGCGCACGCGTCCGCTTCCGTCAGGGCGCATCTCGATCTTCGCCGCAACGACACACGCGTGCGTGATGGGCGTACTCTCGTTCGCGATCTTTTATTTCCGCGTGAATCATTTGGCTGCGTGGCTTTCGCTCGCGGGCAACGTGTATTACGTCGTGCTTTACACGATGCTATTGAAACGCCGCACGCCGCAGAACATCGTGATCGGCGGCGCGGCGGGATCCATTCCTCCGCTCGTCGGCTGGGCAGCGGTGACGCACGGCATCGGCGGTCCGGCACTCGGGCTGTTCGCCATCATCTTTCTGTGGACGCCGCCGCACTTCTGGGCGCTCGCGCTGATGACGGAAACGGATTACGACAAAGCCGGCGTACCGATGCTGCCGAACGTCTATGGCGACGAACGCACCAAGCGCGACATCCTGATTTACACGATCGTTTTGCTGCTTGCATCGGTGGCGCTGTACCGGCCGCTGCACGTGATGGGGCCGTTGTATGCTGCCGTCGCCGGTATACTCGGCGCGATTTTCCTGTACTACGCGATACGCACGCTGCGCGACGGCACAACCGTTTCGGCGCGCGCGACGTTTCTGTATTCGCTGCTTTACCTTGCGCTGATCTGCGCGAGCATGGTGATCGATCGGATCATATTCTGATATGGCGTATCCGCGCACCGTGGAAGCCAACGATACCACGACGTTCGCGGGCCACACGCTGGACCGCTCCGTTCTTCCCCTCCTCCTGACACTGGGCCTGGGCGTCTTTTTAGGCGCTCTCGACCTGAGCGTTCTCGCGCCGGCACTTCCGGCGCTCGGCAAAGAGTTCACCGTTGCAACCGGCGATTTGTCGTGGGTCTTCACGATTTATCTGCTCGTGAACATCGTGGGCATCGCGGTGATGAGCACCCTAGCCGATCGCTACGGGCGGCGCCCAATCTACATTGCGTGCGTTTCCATTTTCGTCGCGGGAAGCGCGCTTGCGGTCGTTTCACACGACTACGGCTTGTTTCTGGTTGCACGCGCGATTCAAGCGTTTGGCGCGGGCGGTATCTTCCCGGTTGCGACCGCGGCAATCGGCGACGCCGTTCCGCCGCAGCGCCGCGGCGCGGCGCTCGGTTTGGTTGCGGCAACGTGGGGACTCGCGGCGGTGCTCGGCCCCGTATACGGCGGACTGGTTACGCATTTGGCGTCGTGGCGATTCATCTTTGCGCCGAATTTTCCGATTGCGGCGCTCGTTCTCGTGCTCGCCGTTCGTCACGTACCGACGAATGCGCCGCGCGCGCGCGCGCCGCTCGACGTCCCGGGATTGTTTCTGCTGTGCATCGGGTTGCTGTTCTTGATGTACGGCATCACGGGCGCGCACGTCGTGACGATTGCATTCGGCTTGCTGCTGCTCGCGGGATTCGTGATGTGGCAGCGCACGTGCCGCTATCCGATCGTTCCGCCGGCGCTATTCGAGAACACGCAGCTCGCGAAAACGTTCGGCCTCGAAGTGTTGATCGGCGTGCTGGAAGGCTCGCTGTTCTTCATTCCGGCCGTGCTGGTCGGCGCGCAGCACATTTCGTACGCAGCCGCCGGCGTGATCGCGGCGGTCGGCGCGTTCATGTTCGTTGCGGTGATTCCGGGATCGGGACGCGCGCTCGACCGCATCGGCAGCCGCGACGTGCTGCTTGCGGGGACGATTTTTACTGAAGCGGGGCTCGTGATTTTTGCGCTCTGCTTCAACTCGCTGGGGCTTTCCGTCGTCGCGATGATCGTCGCCGGCATTGGTTTCGGTGCGCTGCTGGGCGCGCCGTCGCGCTACATCGTCACCAATGAAACGACCGAGCGCACGCGCGCAACGGCGATCGGACTGCTGAGTCAATTTCTCATCGTCGGGCAGATCATCGGCGGATCGCTGGCCGGCGGCATCATGGGGCACGCGCTCTCCGACGCCGCGGCCTACCGCGACACGTATCTCGCGTTCGCAGGCGTTGCGCTGCTTGCTCTGGCGCTCGCCTCGACGCTCGCAGACCGTCGAGAGGAGATTCGCGCGGCCGTAACCGAGTGAGCGGCATGGCGCGCGATACGCACGAAGTCCTCAACCAGCCGCCTCCGCTTACCGGTTACAATGTATTCCGTTCCGATCGCGCGCTGGTCGAAACGCTTGCGCGCGAGGCCGCTTCATCCGCATTCGCGGATTTGACGCCGCTCGGTGAGCGCGCCGGCAGCGCGCAGGCGCAAGAATGGGGACGGCTCGCAAACGAGCATCCGCCGAAACTGCGCACCCACGACCGCTTCGGACATCGCGTCGACGACGTCGAGTTTCATCCCGCCTATCACGAATTGATGCGCGTCGCCGTCGTAAACGGGTTGCACGCGGCGCCGTGGACGAGCACCGATCCCGTCGCGCACACCGCGCGCGCTGCGAAGTTTTACGTGTGGGGGCAGGTCGAAGCGGGGCACGGCTGCCCCATCTCGATGACGTACGCGGCGATTCCCGCACTTCGCAGCACGGCGCACATCGCGCAGCTGTGGGAGCCGCGGCTGGCAGCGTGCGAGTACGACCCGGTTCTGCGGCCAATCGACGAGAAGAGCAGCGCGATCTGCGGCATGGCCATGACCGAAAAGCAAGGCGGTTCGGACGTGCGCGCCAATCTTACGCGCGCCGCGTTCGCCGAACGCACCGATCTCGGCGACGCGTATCTGCTCACCGGGCACAAATGGTTTTGCTCCGCGCCGATGAGCGACATGTTTCTCGTGCTTGCGCAGACGGATGCCGGGTTGAGCTGTTTCCTAATGCCGCGGTTGCTTCCTGACGGAATGCGCAACCGCATCTTCATTCAGCGGCTCAAAGACAAGCTCGGCAACCGCTCCAACGCCTCGAGCGAGATCGAGTTGGACGGCGCGTGGGCACTGCTGCTCGGCGAAGCGGGACGCGGCGTGCAGACGATCGTCGAGATGGTCAACGGCACGCGCCTGGACTGCATCAATGGTTCGGCTTCACTGATGCGCGCGGCGCTTTCGCAAGCAATTCACCACGCGATGTATCGTCACACGTTCGGGAAAGCGCTCGTTGATCATGCACTCATGCAAAACGTGCTTGCGGATCTCGCAGTGGAATCGGAAGCCGCGATGGCGCTGCTGCTGCGGCTTGCTCGCGCGACGGATCGCGCTTCCGGGGATGCGCGCGAAGCAGCGATCAAGCGTCTGGGTACGGCGGTCGGCAAGTATTACGTTTGCAAACGCACGCCGGTGGTCGTCGGCGAGGCGCTCGAGTGTCTGGGCGGGAATGGCTACGTGGAAGAGTCGCCGATGCCGCGGCTCTATCGTGAAGCGCCGCTCAATTCCATGTGGGAAGGTTCGGGCAACATCAATGCGCTCGACGTGCTGCGCATTTTGGTGAAGCAGCCGGAAGTGCTCGACGCTTTTCGCAGCGAGATCGAACCGTCGCTCGACGACGCGCGCATGCAGCATGCGTGGAATTCTTTGACTGCCGCGCTGCGAGACGAGGAAGCGGCAGAGAGCCGCGCGCGCAGCGTCGTCGAACGCATGGCGCTCCTGTGGCAGGCGGCGCTGCTGTCGCGGGACCCGTACAATCCCGCCGCGGAGGTGTTCATCGATTCACGCATCGGCGGCCGCTGGGATCGTACGCTCGGCACGCTCGAACCCTCGCAAGCGCACAAACTCGTGGTCGAGCGGGCGCAACCGGCGCAAAGCGTGGAATACTCGGAAAGATAATGAAGCTTCGCAAGATTCAGCGCGGCGATCACCTGGCCAGCCGCCCATGGACGCCGCGCGAACGCTTGATCGTTTGGCGCGGTCTCACGGGCCGCTTCGTGATCGCGATTGAACCCCTGCTCGGCACGCTGTTCTTCGGTGCGATGACATGGGGCATCATTTGGCGCGCGCGTATTGCGAAGCCGCACGATTTGTGGCTGCTCTCGCCGCTTTTCGGTGCGGTGGCGGTGATGTTTTTCGCGTACTTCGTCTACTTGCTCGTCGCACCGATCATCGCCTACAGGCAAACGTACAAACCGATTTACCTCATCGACGGGTACGTGCGCTATCGCGCTCCGGACGACGAGTCGGACCTGGGCGCAACCGGTTACGTTGCCGTGCTTTTTGCGGATCATCAGCTGTGCTGCGAATGGGAGTGTTACGGCAGCAAGAAGCTTCCGAATGCAATTCTTCCGGCGATGTGTGAATTCTCCGAATACGGCGGACCGCACAAGATCGACGGCAAATCCACCGGCGTCCTGCCGGAAGAGATTCCCATCTTCGCCGTCGGAATCAATCCCCGCCACTAGCGCGACAGCGCGTGGGCGTGTGGGCGTTACGGCTTGTAAGAGCCGTTGAGCGGAATGCGCAGCGCCTGCATCGACGGGAAGACGTGCCCGTAACCCGACGTGTAAATCGTGTACGCGCCCATGCCGAAGATGCACAGAATGCCGATGATCGCTGCAATTTGCACGACGCGCGGTACGCCTCGGCTGGTGGGTACGCCGCGTTCGTCAGTGGGATCGTACATCAGATTTCCACGCCTTTCCCGGCGAGCACGTTGACGCTTGCCAGAATCGCGAGAAACGCGCCGAGCGCCAGCAGCGCGAGCATCATCTTGAAGACCTGATTCTCCAGGCCTTTGCTTTTCCAGTCGTTTTTCAGCGCGATGGCCGCCACGAAGAAGACCACGATGCCGAAAATGAACGCGAGAATGCGCTCGACGTGAGCGACGGTTGCACTAATACCTTCCATTCTTTGCGCTCCTAATACAGATAGAATATCGAGAACAGCACGACCCAGATGACGTCGACGAAGTGCCAATACAGCGTGCCGAGCGTCAAGCCGGTGTACTTCTGGAATGTGTACTTGCCTTGCAATGCCTGCAGCAGCAGCACCGTCAGGTAGATGATGCCGCAGAACACGTGGAAACCGTGCATGCCGGTCAGCGTGAAGAACCCCGCGCCGAAGATGCCGCTGCCGCCCCACGTAGCACTAATCTTGGCGTATTCGACGATCTGACCGGAAAGGAACATCGCACCCAGGATGATCGTGGCGATGATCCAGTTTGCGAACTTCGTGAAGTTGCGGTGCTTCCAGTTCTCGAGCGCGAAGTGCATCGTTGCACCTGATCCGAACAGAATCACGGAGTTGATCGACGCGAGCGCGAGATCGAGCTTCGGCGCGCCCGGCGGCGGCCAGCCTTGTCCGGTGTTGCGCAGATACAAGTACGCAAAGATGAACGACGAGAACAGCACCAGGTCGCTGACCATGAACAGTAGGAAGCCCTGGACGCGCAGTTCGCGTGTCTCGACGTAGAGCTGATCCGGCTCCTCATGGTGGCGGCCGACGATCCCGGCCTGCGTGACGCTTGCTACAGCCACTTATTAACTTTCCTCTTTAGTCCTGAGCATGTCGAAGGGCCTTTGTCATCCTGAGCTTGTCGAAGGACCTAGTGGGCCGCTGGTACCGGCGGAGGCGAATCGGTCAGTTCTTCTTCAAGTCCGCGGTACGGAAGCGGTTCGGCGAAATCGTACGGAGCCGCAAACACCGACGGAACGTGCTTGAAGTTGTAGTACGGCATCGGCGAGGGAATCTGCCATTCGAGCGTACGCGCGCGCCACGGATTCGCACCGGACTTCTTGCCGTACTTGATCGACCAGATCGCGTTGACTATCGTGAGCAGTATCGACGCGGTCATCACGAACGAGAACCACGATTCGATTTGATTCCACGTTTGGAACTGCGGGTCGTACACCGCATAGCGGCGCGGCATGCCCCAAAGACCGAGCCAGTGCATTGGCAAGAACGTGCCGTTCATACCGATCATGTACAGCCAGAACGACCACTTGCCCCACGATTCGTTCATCATGCGGCCCGTCATCTTGGGATACCAGAAGTACAGCGCGGCGAGCGCACCCATCAAGCTGCCGCCGGCGATAACG
>DATGJX010000201.1:0-4941 GCA_035294905.1 Vulcanimicrobiaceae bacterium
CGAGCTCGCGAAGAACCTGGAGCTTAAACTCTTTGGTAAACGTGCGGCGCGTCCGGCGACGCGGCTTGGAAGTAGGCATGGGGGCTCCTTTCGAGAGCTTCCCAGCTTAACTTTCTGTACCAGTTTTGGGTCGCATCACCCTTGCCACGTCGTTTACCGATAGCAGCGGTAACGGTCATACGGCTCCGTCGTTAATGCAGGGAGTTCCAAGCAGCACTTTTCCCACAAGCGGCTCCGGATACATATTCCGGCGGCTGTTTGGAATTTCGCAATACCCCGAAAATAACACCAGTCAGGAATGGTTTGGGTTTGCTCCAAGCGGCGGCGGGCCGAACCGATCAGCACCTGAGATCCTCTTTACGGGCACAACGGTATATGGCGGAGCGAACGGGCCAACGCCGGTGCAGTTTAATTACGACACAAATGCCTATGGAGAACGGTATCCGGCCGTATACAATCAGACAACCGACGTAATCTGCAGCGAAGGGCCGTCGCCTCCATGGGAACCGAGCAACTTCGACACGTATGAAGGCATCAACCTAGCCAATCCAAACGCGTCCGGTACGATGCCGGGAACGGCCTGTGCTGTGGGGCAGTAATTGAGCTTCAGACGCGCCGTGATATTCACGGCGCGTCTACGTTTCATACCACGTTTCATATGAAAAAGTCTTTGAGAATATTAAAACTGTGCGCACTCGGGTTATCGCTTTTGGTGATTGCTTGTGGCGCCGGCGCAGAGAGTTACGGTCCAGTTGCAGTGGATGTCCTGACTACGCCGCCTCCTTTCTTATCAGCAAAGCAGTACGCCATCGTCGCGGTAGCTCGCCGCGCCGCTTCTCCAGCCGAACGTCGCGCCATAATGCTAACCGTTTTTAAAGGCATACTTATTCTCTACAGGGGCGATCCGAACGCGCCTCTTGGCCTCGTGAAGCCTGGAACGGGCAATTGCCTCCGAGGTAATACAGCGCCGTGTCGCGAGTGCTTTCCGATCATAGGATCGGGCTCAATCCTAGCATATTGCCCGCAGCCGGTAGACTTGTTGCCCACCGGATCGCGCGTATTCGTCAACAGGGGCGCCTATTGGACGCGGTTAGATAACGTGGTCCGTAAAGAGTACGCTATTCAACGCGTAACAGCGCCGTGGAGTCCAACGCCACCTCACTTCTTCGAGCCGTAATGATGTGGCCGAAAACGTCAGCGGGTCAGCCGTGGCGACTTGCCGGATACCAGTTGCTAAAGACGCTCCCGGTATGCGGGAAACCGCATACGCGACCGCAGTGGAAGGCTCGCCTACGGCGGGCCTTCCCGTTGTGTGCGCTCAGCAAAGGGACTGCCCGCCAAGCAAGCAGCTCAGGACTTTTGGACTAACTGCCGATGATTGACTCGTGGGCGACATGCGGTTTTAGAGCTTCCGCGCTCGGATCACTAAAGAGAGCCGCGACGGAACGCGGCTCTTTTCACAGCCTTTGGACTGCTGCCCGTCCGCATACGACAGAAGAATTCTGGTCGACGCGGCGTTGTGGGCAACCTCGACGCCTGCTATACTGGCCGCCATGAATACCAGCACTCCAACGTTTGATCCGCAGATTACGGTAACCGGGGACCGCATTTTCTACCGTTCCGCCATACGGTTTCGACTCTATCCCGAGTCGGCTGCGTTTGTGCGACAAATGCGCGAGCAGCGCGGCAAGCAGGTAATGGTCGATACGGAAAGCGGACCGCTCGCGGGCTCGCGTACTTTGCACGAGCGCACGACCGCGTGGCCCATTCCCGACACGGACGAACGGGGGATTGTCGAAATGTCGTTTAGCGGACCCGTAGCGGAAGCGCGTGACGTGAAGATGATGCACGATTTGCACGTCGCGTCCATGCAACGTGTTTTGAACCAAAGCCATGGACCGGCCATGGCACTACTTCAGGGGGAGTGGCTGCATCTGGATCCCGATATTCAGATGCGGTGAGGGCTCAGCGAAAACGCTAACGTTTTCACGACGTTGGACCCGGCAATTCCTCAACGGCCTCAATCTCGTGCGGCCACCGTATCAGATAGTGCGACGTTTTCAGGTTCCGGTTCGGTCGCTGCCGTCACGATCTCGAATTTTGCAACACCGGGAATCTTCATGCGGCGCAGCCACCCGATCCAAACTGCGCCACTTTCATGCCTGGCGGCAACGTACTTACCGACGTGCTTCGCGATCTCGTCTTCGGTCATTCCGACCCTTTCGAAGCGCCGCAGACGCTCGCAACACGCGGAGCGCGCTTGAGCCCATGTGGCGATCTCAGAATTGCCGAAGGCGTCGTTGGCGGCGTATTGGCCGTCGCTTTGACAGACTGCGCCTTTTCGCCCTAGGCCGCTACCCAACGCCGCCGTGCGACGGATCCGAGCAACGAAATAAGTTCCAACCTCCGGGGTGCTGTTCGTCGTAGCAGCCGCAATCATACTTACGTGTCGGGAAGGGGTGTCCCGCCGAATCTGAGCCTTCGCCCTCCTTGTACCCCACGCCCGCAAGTAGGCGGTTCAGATCATCGTCGCTTAGCATCGCTCATGATCATTCCCCCGACTCGGATTGGCACCTGCGCGGATTGAGCGCACCGTTCACGCCGATAGTACTGGTAGGTGCAGCCCGCGCGCCGCAGCAGCTGCGCGCAAGATATCGTAAGCCGGCTTCGCATTGGCGAGCACGCTTTCGCCGGCGATCAGTGTTGTAGCCAGTTTCTGCAGTAACGCGCTGGCACGCGCGCTGAAGCCGTGCTTTCGCAACTCTTCGTGTGATGCCGATGCGAACGCATCCGCCTCCATTGCATCGTCGCGATCTTGAAGAGCGGAGCGGAGCTGATCTAGTGCATCAAGGAGCGCACTCACGTCGTTCACGGTGGACTGTTGCGTCACGTCGCCTTGGCTAACCCCGACGACGTTCGCACCGTCACCGTGAATATGTTGCACGACCAGAGTCGTGCGCAACTGCGGAGAGATAGTGCGCGACCCATCGGCAAGGTCGCGACCGTACGGCGTGAGCTCGATCTTCCAGCTCCAATCCCCAGCGCCGGAATAGACTTCGTAACCCCCGTACTTGATTGCGCGCTGTTCTTCCCAGTATTGCAGCGCATCGATGATTTGTGCATCGGAAAGGCCCAAAACCCACTGGGCGTCACCGCCCCATTGAAGTTCGATCGGCTTGCGCGAGAGATACGCCAGCACACTCTTGCGAATCTCTCCCGCGGGACCTCAACGTTCGCATCGACGCGCCGCTGGTAGTCAGCGATGCCGTCGAGGCCCTGATTGAACGCGGCGATAAGATCCTCGACCGCTTGGTCGAACTGCTCGGTCCGCGACGAGGGCGTTCGCGACCCAAACGGCTGCATTCCAACAAACGTCGGCGCGGGCAGCCGATGCGCCTGACCGGTCAGCGTCGACTCGCCAAAGATGGAGCGGGCGAGGTTAATCGACTGCTGCTTCACCTCATCCGCGTTCGGATGCGTACGCAAGTACTCTGCAGCCCTGTCGACGCGCGCGCGAGCTTGAGTAACATCTTGCAAATATACGTTCACTTGGTGCCTCCATTGCCAGGAACAGCGCGCCGCGGCAAACAGATCGGCGGTTCGTTAGGCGGCGTAGAAGCTGCATGCGTCGGCTCCAAAGGCATCGGCGAGCTGTCGCGCGATCGACAACAGCGTCAGGTAACTAATTAGATAACCGTGGACCATTTCATGGTCGATGCGCTGTAGGCGTCCATGGCCGACGTCGTCGCGATTGATGCGGATGAGCGTCTCTACCATCTGCAGATTGCCCTCGGCTTGCCGGCGCAGCTCGGGATCGATCTCACAATAATGCGGCTCAAACGCGTTGACGAATGTTGTAAAAAGCCGCTCGGTTTTCATCCACAGTTGTTCGCGCGTTCTTTCAAATTCGCCACGTTTGCGTTCGGGAACATGGGCGATGAATCGCGCGATGAGCCATTTCATCAACAGCTCTGCAGACACACCCAGCATGACCGCCGCGCTCAAATAGCTGCGATCCAAGAAATTCTTGTTCGCCTCAACGAGATACGTGATGATCCCCTCGCTGAACGGTGCGGATCGAGGGCGCCGTTCCCCAAGACGCTGCGCCCGTAGGGTGTTAGCACGAGCATTGGAAAAGAAAAGGCGCCGCTGTCTGCGTAGTTTTGGGATGATATTCCGGCCGGTCTCCCGGGCACGATGATCCCGTCGCGCACGAGCGACCACAGCGCGGCCGAGAACAGCACGTCGCGCTCGGCTTCGTACGCCCACGTGCCCCCTTGGATTTCGGGCATCACGCTGAGCGCACTGACGGCGCCGCGGTAGCCATTGCTGGCGATCATATCGAGGATCGCTTCGCGAACGGCTTCCACCCCGCCCACGGCATCGACGACCGGCTTGGATTGGCGCGGCCGTCCCCAGCCATCAAGACCGCTCACAGGTTGCCTTCTTCCGTCATAGCGAGCATATTCTCCGAACCTCGCGATAATCGGAGGATTACCCGCAAAATTTCGAGCGCAGGGCGCTGGTCATCGCCGGCGCGCTACAATATAGTCGTGGAGTTGTTCATCATCGGTCTGATCCTCTACTTCGGCGGCCGTGCGCGCCGTCGATGCGATTGCCGAGCGGTCGGAGTCCGCATAACCTAAAAAGGACTCTCCTTTGACAACCAAATGACAACCGCAAGCCGATAGAGATAAAAAAAGCCCTTGGAATAAGGGCCAAATTGATGGGATGAGCGGGACTCGAACCCGCACGCCCTTTCGAGCAGCAAATTTTAAGTCTGCTGTGTCTACCGATTCCACCATCATCCCGTGGCTACGAGGAATTTCAGTTTAGCGGGGGAGCGCTGAATTACTGCTTGCGGTGCACCGGGGTATACCGATGGGGATGCTCGACCCGCAAACGCCACACGATCGCGAACGCCGAAGCGCGACGGAGCCG
>DATGJX010000202.1:0-9137 GCA_035294905.1 Vulcanimicrobiaceae bacterium
ATTCGGGCGACGATCGAAAACGCGGCGGCAATCGTCGAATTGGATCGCAAACACAAGACTTTTGCGGCGTACCTTCATTCATTTTCCGACTACGCAACGCTGGCGTCGGACTTCAAAAAACGATTCAAGTTCATGGGCGACATGAACGTCTGGTATTTTCTCTTTCGCGTGCACGAACCAGTGCCAAAATTCGAGCACTGGGTGAAAACGATTCCAGGCGACCACCCGCGGATGAAAGAAATGGTGGAGAAAGCCCGCGCCGCGGGCGCGTCGATGGAGTTGAAGTAAACGTGCATTTTCTTTTGGCAGCGCTTTTTTCGCTCGCTCAAGTACTGAGCTATCCGTTTCCGAACGATCTTTCGAGTTCCGCGGACGGCAAAAGTATCGCGTACGTCCTGAACGAGAAGGGCGTGCACAGCATCTGGTTCGCGCAAGCGCCGGCGTTTACGCCGCACATGTTGTTTTCATACGGAACGGACGACGGACAAGAGATCAGCGATCTCACGATCTCGAACGACGGCAAATACGTCGTTTACGTGCGCGGAGGCAATCACGACGCGAATTGGCCCGAACGTCCGTGGCCGAATCCGGATTTACGCGATCACGAAGAGGCGCATATGCAAGTGATCTCAATCGCGACTGCCGGAGACGGAACGCCGAAGGTGCTCGCGGACGGCGATGCGCCCGCAATCTCGCCCGACAATGTTCGCGTCGCCTTCATTCACGATCCCGATAACAAAGTGTGGATTGCACCGCTCGACGGCAGCAAAGCTGCCGCGCAGTACTTTTTCGACCGCGGCGACGACGGCGATCTGACCTGGGCGGCGGACGGACACGCGATTGCGTTTACGTCCGACCGCGGGGACCATTCGTTCATCGGCGTCTACAGTGGCCAGAGCAATCCGCTCGTATTTCTCGCGCCGTCGACCAACCGTGATTTCTCGCCGCAATGGTCGCCCGATAACAAGCGCATCGCATTCGTTCGTATCGGCGGTCAAGGCGGTCCGCCGAAGGATCCCCTCGAGCAGTATCCGACGCCGTGGTCGATTATGGTCGGCGGCGCGTCAAGCGGCTCGGCGCGCGAGGCGTGGCACAGCGGAAACACACTGCGCGACTCGCTGCCGGAGATCAAGGGACCGCAGCTGCGTTGGGTCGCGGGCGATCGTCTGGCGTTCATCTCGGAACAGACCAATTGGCCGCAGCTCTACACCGTTTCCGCAAACGGAGGCCAGGCGCATCCGCTAACCAACGAGCCATACACGATCGAAGACACGGCGCTTTCGCCCGACATGAAAACGCTCTACTACACGGCGGACAGCGGTAATCTTCCCGGCGACGACGATCGCCGGCACATCTTTCGAATTCCGGTAGGTGGAGGTTCGCCTGAGCAAGTCACGCACGGCACGAGCAGTGAATGGTGGCCGGCAGCGACTTTCGACGGCGTCGCGTACGTCCAAGCCGGCGCGCGCAAGCCGATGACGATCGTGCATAACTCCACCACGCTCGACAACGATCAAATTCCGAAGGATTTTCCGGCCGCGTCGATGGTCGTGCCGAAGGAAGTGACGTTCCGCAGCAAGGACGGACTTCTGATCCACGGACAGCTTTTCGAACCTGCACATGTGAGCGGAAATATTCCCGCGGTGATTTACGTGCACGGCGGTCCGCCGCGCCAGATGCTGCTCACGTGGCACTACTTCGATTACTACAGCTACGACTATGCGACGAACCAATATCTGGCAAACCACGGCGTTGCCGTGCTCTCCGTCAACTACCGCCTCGGCATCGGTTACGGGCACGACTTTCATCACCCGCCGCATGCCGGCCCCGCAGGTGCGGCGGAATATCAGGATGTGGTCGCCGGCGCTCGTTACCTGCAGCACGTCGCGAACGTCGAGCCGCATCGCATCGGCATCTGGGGCGGATCCTATGGCGGCTATTTGACGGCGATGGGACTTTCGAAGAATTCCGACATCTTCAAAGCGGGTTACGACCGCCACGGCGTGCACGACTGGACGATGTTCCCGGAATGGTTCGGGACTCAGGCGCAGCGCTATCAGCAACCCGACATGAAACGCTTTCTGCGCACTGCATGGCTCTCGTCACCCGATGCGTACATCTCGACGTGGCGCTCGCCGGTGATGTTGATTCAGGGCGACGACGATCGCAACGTGCATTTTCACCAGATGGTGGACTTGGTCGAACGTTTGAAACGCACACACGTGCACTTCGAGCAAATGGTGATTCCGAATGAGACGCACGGTTTCGAGCGCTGGCAGTCATGGCTGGAGGCCAATCAGGCCGGCACCGACTTTCTCATGAAGGAACTTCGCCCATGAGCTGCGCATAGCGAGGCAGCCTGTGCTGAGGTATCCTTCGATACCTCAGGGTAACACGGGTTAGTTACGAGTAGCGGCGCAGCCAGAGGAAGAAATCTTCTTCCGCGAGCGGACTCGATATCTCGTAACCTTGCAGCGCGTCGACTCCGCTCGCGACGAGCCATTCGCGCTCGCTCTCGGTTTCGACGGCTTCGGCGATGACGAGCGCGGACATACGGTGCGCCTGATCGATCATCGTTCGCAGATAATCGCGCTCGCCGCGGCGCGCAGCGCTTTCACGAACGTCCGCCATGCTGATCTTCACAAAGTCCGGTCGCATCTCCGCAAGCGCACGAAGCGGTAGGCGGCCCCATCCGAAGCGCGAAATGCCGACGCGATAGCCGCGCGCTCGGCACGCGGCGGCGAAATCCAAATACCCATCGGTATTATCCGCAACCTGCTCCTCCGAAAGTTCGAGCGCGACCGGCGCGGTAAGAGCGGGCAGCGAATCGGCGAACGCCGGGTCGGGTTCGGATACGTTCACGTGCAGCACGCAGTGACCCGCATGGTGATGCGCGACGCGCTGCATCGCCGATTGCAGAATGAGCCCATCCAGCTTGCTGAGCACGCCTTGCTCCTGCGCGGCTTGCAAGAATTTTCCCGGAAGACGCATCCCGTCGTCCTGCAGCCAGCGCGAGAGAACTTCCGCGGCGATAGGACGTCCGCTTCGTGCCGCGACGATCGGCTGATAGCAGAGCACGAACCGCTTGGAAAAATCCGCCAAGTCGATCCGCATCGGCTGCTCGACGGCGGTAACGGCCGCGGCACCGTAAAACGCGAACGAAGGTGAACGCTCGACTTTTGCGCGGTACATTGCTTGATCGGCGCGGCTGAGAAGCTCCGCCGCCGTCGTGCCGTCGCGCGGATAAATCGCAATGCCGATGCTGCCGGACGTGTAGAGCGTCAAGCCGTTGCCGACGTTGGTGGGCTCACTGAGCGTGTCGAGAACGCGTCGCGCGATGATCTGCAGTTCGTCTTCTTCTCGAAACGACGAAACGACCAAACAAAATTCATCGCCGCCAAGACGCCCGATGACTTCGTGTTTTCGCAAGACCGATTTGAGCCTGGATGCAACACCGCGCAATGCGGCATCACCGACTGCGTGCCCGTGCTCGTCGTTGATGCGCTTGAAATGGTTCAGGTCGATATAGAGCACGGCGGCGTTCGCACCGCTGCGCTGCGACGCCGCGATAACGGTTCCCAAATGCTGCAGAACCGCGTTGCGGTTGGGAATTCCCGTGAGCGAATCCGTGTCGGCCCGTTCGGCAATGCCGCGCGCCTGATCGAGCGCTTTGAGCAGCCGCGCGACGAGCGTGACGAGAACGTCGATGTATTCGATCTCTTCCTCGCTGATGAATTCGTCCAAGAGGCGCTTCCAGCCGAAGCACAGCACGCAACGCTTGCCTTCCGCCGTGAACGGCCAGAACAGCAACGACTTCAGCCCGAGCGCCCGCACCGCTTCGTCATCGAAGCCTTCTTGCACTGTGTCGAACACGGCAAACGGCTTTTCGCGATCGAGCCCGCGCCAGCCGACGCCGCGCTCCAAGTTCTCGGCGCCCGCGCCGACGACGCACAAACGCACGTAGCTGTCCGCTTCGCCGTTGGCTTCGCCGAATTCACCGTAATCGAATTGCAGGGCTGCAACGGAGTCCTCTAAAATGCGCCGCGTCTGTTCGAGCGGTGACTCCCCAATCACGCCTATTTCTGCTATGGTTTGAAGGCGTTCGGTGCGTCGCAGCAACGTGTTCGAGGTGGAACCCCGCTCCGATTGCTGCTCATCCGTGTAACTCACCGCATTGGACCCTCTTTTGCTCCCTGGACGAGCATACGCTAAGCAGCCAGGCTCGGTATACCCCGTTACGGCCTATTCCCTGTGTGAGCCGTTTGGTCTGTAGTCTCTTCAGCCTAAGGCGTGGAGGAGTTCGAGCCCGTCCGTACGCGGCGCTCAGGCATAACCAGGTACAGACCCAGCGAGGGCGTGTAATTCAGGGCCGGCGGCGGCGAGCCGTTCCATCCGAGTTTGGCCAAGTCGGCCATCGGGGCTGCCGCAACGCGGGCACAGTTGAGGAGCGCCGGAATGGTACTGATATCGGTCGCGTCGAGCGAGTACCACGCGCCTGCCTTCGCCGTATGCGCCGCGACCGTCCAGCCGGTCGTTGCGGCGCCGCTCGCAAAGTGCGCCTGCAATTGGGCGAGATTCCGCTGGGCGAGATTGCGCATATCGGCCGTGCAGCTCTGTGAAGCTCGAAGTTCGAACGGCGATTTCGGCGCCGCCGTGGGAAGCTTGTACATGCGGAAGTTCTCCGCGCCCGGCTGCGGCGGACGCCGCACGAAATATAACCCAACCGACGGCATGAACGTAATCGACGGCCGGAAGAACATGCCGCCGGTCGATGGTTCGACGAACAGATTGCGCTGCTGTGCGGTTTGCTGATCCGCAACGTGGAATTGCGAGCAGCCGAACAGCGAACGGATCTGCGTCATCTGTTTGACGGCGATGCTCAGCGCGTACGTCGACTTCAGCCCATGATACGTGACGTCGACTCCTGGAATGTTCGCCGCGGGCATCGTGGCGGGATAACCGGCGGGGCCCCTCGCCGCTTCGATCTGCTGCGTATACGCTTTCAGTGCGCCGAGCAGCGTCTGCGCGGCTTTCTGCGCGTCCGCGGTGCACATCGGTGACGGATTCATCGCGAACGGATCGCTCGGCGGCGTTTGCGGCAGCGGCTGCATGAACCGCGCGAAACCGCCGCGGCCGCGCCCGCCCGGACCGCCCTCGGCGGTGGGCAGCGCCGGTGCAAGCGGCTGCGCGCCTTGACCGAAGCGCGCGGTGTACGTAACGGAAAACTGACGCGGCGTATTCGGGCGCGCGATCGTCGGAACCGTCAACCCGCTCGGCGTCATGTACGGCACCGCGTTCTCCGGAGTCGCAAAGATGCCGCCGTACGTGTTGAAGATGTTGCTCGCCGCGAAAGTCAGCTCGCCGCGCTTGAGCGCGGTGCTTACGCCCGCGCTCACCAGCGTGTACGCCGGCAAGTTCTGCGAGTTGTTGCTGCCGGTGTAGGTGGCGTTCGCCATCCACATCACCGACGAGCGCGGTGCTTTGTACGAGACGGTGAGTCCGGCGCGGTGCAGGGGCACATTCGGCAATTGCGCTCCGGAGATCGTAATTGCGTACGGATTGGCGAACCGCGGATCGCTGCTGATCGCGCTCGCCGACTGCACGTCGTAGAACGGCATCATCACCAGGCCGCCGAGTTGAAAATACCCGTTCAACTGCGCGCCCTGGTAAATGCGCTGCACGTTGCCGATCGGTGTGGAGAAATACGTGTTCTGCGCGCCGAACGGCGTCGACGGCGGAACGCCGCACGTGCTGTCGTATACGGCTGCGGCTTCGCTGAAATAGGCCGCCGGAAATTCTTCGAGCAGCTGCGTTCCGTTGACCTCAACCGGAAGCACGACGTCGTTTTGCACTTGCCGATAGATTTGCGCGCTGATCAAGCCCCATTTGCCCCGATGCGTGTAGCTGAGACGCGAGGAGTTCGAGGAACTCGCGCCGGGCTGGTCGCCGGGGGCACTGCCGTACGCAATGTTGCCGTTGCAATCGATGCGCAGCTCGCCGGGATCGGTCAAGATGCCTTCCCGCCCCACGTGCGCGGCCACGCCGCCGACGTTATACGAAAACGCGAATCCGTCGTTGGGATTCGGCTGCCAGTTTGTGCTTGCGCCCACGAGCAGCGAGGACGGCGCGTTGCTCGCATGGCTCACGCCGATGGAATCGTCGAAGCGCAGCTTGGTGTTCGAGCGAATCTCGTCGTTCACCGTGATCGCATCGTAGCTCGCGCTCTGTCCCGGGAAGGTGTACGGCTCCGCCGACGCCACCAGAGGCGTGAACGAACTCGTGCTTTGCGTGCCGTATGCGCGAACGGAGATCGTGTGCCGCTGCTGCGCCGGAAGAATGGCGTTGATCATAAAGCCGTTCGAACCGATCGTCGACTGGGTTCCGGTCGGCGCGGCTTCACCGTCGATGTAGCGATCCAGCAGATCGTTGGTCGTCGTGCCGCGGTTCCCGAAGAACGACGCCTGCACTTGCGTATCGCCGATGAGCGCGTCGTCCATCAGCGAGTAGAGTTCGAACTGTGTCTGGTAGGAGTTGTTCGGGCCGTATCCGCACGGCACGTTGCCGGTGTACTGCGTACACGCGAGGTCGGCATAGTTCGCCGAGCGCATGAACATGCCGCTGATCGTCTGCGACTGCGTGAGCTGATAGCGCAGGTTCACCAGCGTACCGTTTGATTGGCGATCGCCTTCGTGCGAGTAATCGAAACCGCTCTGATCGAGAAAATTCATGCCGTCCAGCAGGCTCGGCATCAGCCGGTACGTCTCCATCACGGCCAAGCCCAACTTCCCAAGCGAGCCGCTCTCGCCGAACGCGTAGTTGTATTTGCCGTTGCTTCCCGCCGAAAGCGAAAACTGGCTTTGCCAACTCAGCGTGGGCTGAATCGTCGAGAAATTCACGCCGCCGGCGAGGCCGCCGATGCCAGGACCGAACGAAACGTTCGCTCCGGAAAACAGATCGGTGTTCATCATCCGCAGGTCGCCTGCGCTGCCGGGCGCGTTCAACGGAATGCCGTTGAGCGTCAGCGCGGTCTGACTGGCATCTTGCCCCTCGAGCGAGACGGTTTGCGTTGCGTCGGAATCGTTGCTCGACGTGTCGACCGTAACTCCCGAAAGCGTGCCCAGCGCATCGCCCAACGTGTCGGAGAGCCGCCGCTGCACGCTGTCGCCGTTGATCGCGGTGGTCGAAACCGTCGCCGTCGATTTGACGACTTCCGAGGCGATGGTGCGCAGATTGCCGTTCGCCGACTGCGCAAGAGCGACTGTGACCGTGACGGCACGTCCGTCGGTCACTTCGAAATTCTCTGAGGTGACGCCGTTGAAGCCGCGCGCAAAAACGCGTGCCCGATAGATGCCGTCGGGTACTTCGGTAAATTTCACTTTACCGTCGCTGCCCGTGAACTCGCTCGTGATGACCGGACCATCGAGCATGACGCGCGCGAGCGCGACCGGCTTCTTGCTCTGCGAGTCGTTCACCACGATGTCGATCTCACCGGTATCCGACTGCGCAAACGCCGCGGCGCCGCTCAGCAATGCAAGCGCGAATACTAGGCACAGGAAGCGACGAACCATCGCTTACTTCTACCGCGCGCGCCTTGGAAGAAGCTTAGAGCCGAATAGCAACGGTTGTGCCGCGCCCGGGAGCACTGTCGATGGAAATTGAGCCGCCGGCGCGGTCGACCGCGCGTTTGGCGATTGCCAGGCCCAATCCGGTTCCCGCGATCTCGCCGCGCGCGTCACCGCGAAAGAAGCGCTCGAAGGCGTGCATGCGCTCGGACTCGCTCATGCCGGGCCCTTCGTCATGCACGGCGAGCACCGTACTCCCGTTTTCGTGATACGCGCGCAGATGGATCGGCGCACCCGGCGCGTATTTCAGCGCGTTTTCGACGACATTCCAAAGCGCCTCGCCGATTTCGATCCGATCCGCGTACACGTCTTTCACGCCGTCGACGTTGTAGTCGATTGCGCGATCTTCGTCCAGACGCCGGGCGGCCTCGCATTGATCGCGCAACAGCTGCGGAACGTCGATCGAGGTAGGTTCGGGCGGTGTTTCGGCTTCCATTCGCGCAAGACGCATCAGACGGTCCACGAGGACGCGCATGTGCTCTTTTTCGAGCGACATCGTCGCCAGAATTTGACGCGCCACCTTCGGTTCTTCGATTGCGCCGCGCCGAAGAACGTCGATGTATCCGGCAATGACCGTCAGCGGAGTGCGCAGTTCATGCCCGGCGTCCGCAACGAATTGCCGCATACGCGCTTCGGTGGAACGGCGCTCGTCCATTGCGGCGGCGACGCTTGCGGCTGCGTCGTTGTAAGCCGCGGTGAGCGTTGCGATTTCGTCGCCCCCGGCGGTGATGAAACGCCGCTGCGTGTAGTCGCCGTCCGCGAGCGCCCGCAGCGAGCCGGTGACTTCATTCATCGGCGCGAGCGCTTCGCGCGCGACGACGCGGCCTGCAAACCAGGATACGACAAGTGCGACGACGGCAATGCCGAAGATGATCCACCAGTACGGAACGAGGTTGGCGAAAATAATCCACGGCGAGGCTTGGAACGTGACGTAGCCGCCCTCGACCGCGATGATGGCCCACCAATCGTGCGGCCCGGAGAGCAGCGGACCGCGTCCGCGCGGCGGCGGTCCTTCTATGGGAGCACTTACGCGCGCCGGCGGCGGTGCAAGCCGAACTTCTCCGCGAAGCACGCGGTCGAGAATGCCCGGATGCACGCCGCGCTCGCCGCCCAAGAATTTTCCGTTCTTGTCGTAGACCGCCACGTGCAGCCCGATGCCGCTGAGGTCGTGCGCAATGCGCGGCGCGACCTGTGCGAGCGATTGCCCTTCACTCTGAAAGCGCGCGGCCAAGAAGCGCGCTTCTTCATGTTTGGCAACGATGATGTCGTTGCTGAAACCTGCGAGTTCATAGACCAGCGCGACCGACGAAGCGATCACGACGAGCAGCACGGTGACGCCGAGCAGTACCGTGTACAGCGTGGCAAGACGCGATGCGAGCGAACGGCGCGGCATTATTGTGCGAGTCCGTATCCGACGCCGCGCACGGTGCGGATGAACGACGCCTGGTCGGGACGGTCGATCTTCCCGCGCAAGTACGAGATGTACGTCTCGACGATGTTCGGACCGCCTTCGAA
>DATGJX010000203.1:0-44956 GCA_035294905.1 Vulcanimicrobiaceae bacterium
CTGTTCGGCCGTTTCGCGCAGCCCGGAACTGTAATACTGAAACGCGCTCGCATTATTGGACTTCGCGGCATACATCGCCACGTCGGCGTTGCGCAGCAGATCTTCCGGCTCGCCGGCGTCCGTCGGAAAGACGCTGATGCCCACGCTGGCCGAGAGCGAGTACGGATAGCTCGCGACCGTAAACGGCGTGACGAACGATTGCAGGAAATGATGCGTGCGGCGCGCGATTTGGCTCGCGTGCTCCATACGCGGCAACACGACGGCAAATTCGTCCGCGCCGACCCGCGCAAGCGATTCGCCCGCTTCCAACCGAGATGACAATCGTTCGGCCGCGGTGACGAGCACGCGGTCTCCTGTCGTATGCCCGAGCGTATCGTTGATCGTCTTGAAGCGAGTGATGTCGAAGCAGAGAACGGCAACGAGCGCGTCGTCTTCACGCGTTGCGATAGCGGTTCGCAGCCGCTCCAGCAGACCCGAGCGGTTCAGCGTTTTGGTGAGCGGATCGTGGAAAGCGAGATACCGGATCTCGGCTTCGGCCTCCGCGCGCTCGGTGATGTCTTGGATCGTGCCAAAGTGAAAATACCACTCACCGCGGTTATCGTAGTGCCATTGCCCTTGCTCGTGAACGAAACGCAGCGTTCCATCAGGCCGGACGATGCGGTGATCGATGCCGTACGCGCGCTGTTCGACACGCGCGCGGAGCACTTCCGATCGCACGCGCTCCGCATCGTCCGGCTCGGTGAACGGCCAAAAGCCCTCGAGCGCAACGGCAACACCGGGCTCCAGACCGAGAATGCGATAGACTTCGTCCGACCATTGCCGCTCGCCGTTTCGGCGGTCGTACGCGAACGTGCCTAAATGCGCGGACTCCTGCGCAAGCGCGAGCGAGGTTTCGCTGCGGATGAGCCGCTCTTCGGTTTCGAGGAAGGTCGTGAGATCGTACACGGTCACGAGGCGCGCTTGCGCACCGTGAAACGGGATGTCCGCAGTGTAGAGCTGAACGTGGACGATCGCTCCAGTCTTTGTCAGGTGACGAACGAACGATCCGGACCGCGCAGGCGGAAGGACGACGCTGCGCAGCGGCCGCAGCCGGTCGATCGTGCCTGCCAAAAGCTCGTCGCGCGAATATCCGTAAAGCCCCGTAGCGGCGGCGTTTGCATCCAAAAATCGCAGCGTCTGCACGTCGTAGACGAGCATCGGCAGGGGGTGTTCCGCGAAGAGAAGGCGGTCGAAGCCGCGTGAGCCCGGCAATTTCAGCATGGGTAATCGCCGCTCGCGGGCAAAATAGGGCTAAAAGTCCCTGCTTGGCAGCGCTCGGTTGGCCGATAACCTAGGTTGCGATGCGGAGCCGCTTTTCCAGGGGGTCGGCCTTGAGTTTTCAGCGCCAAGCGTTGGTCGAACGCTTCGGCGCGCCCCTGAGCGCGGTGCGTTTGGTATGCGCCCCGGCGGGCTTCGGCAAGAGCATTCTGGCCGCGCAGGTGACGCAGTTGCATCACGCGCGCTGCAAGTACGTCTCGTTTCTTCCGGGAGACGACGCCGCCGCCGTGCACCGGCGGTTGATGCGCCTCGCCGGCGTCATTTCTCACGAGAGTTCGCTGGACGCCGCCCTCGACGCAGTCGAGAATGCCGCGCCCGCAATGCTGATTTTGGATCATGCGGACGCAACAAGCGAAAGCGGACGCGAAGCGGTGAGCGCATTTATTGCGGCGCTCGATTCGCGGATCGGCTTGACGCTCTGCATGCGTTCCGTCGACCGTTTGATCGATCCGGGCTGGCTGTGCGACGGCACCGCGGAAATGATCGACGCCCGCGTGCTGGCGTTCACTCCGGAAGACGTTTCGCGCATGTGCGCGGATCTCGCCATCGCATTCGAAGATCGCGACGCCGCGGCGCTCGTGCGGGAAACCGACGGATGGCCCATCGTCGTCGCCGGAACGCTGCGCCTTGCCGCTACCAATCGTGTGCCCCTGCGCGACGCGTACCGCTTCTGGTATCGCGAATGCGGCAAAGCGTTTGCAGATTTCATCGCGACGCAGTGCGAGCGGTCCGCGTACGGCGAGCAGCTCCTCGCGGCGTTTTGCGGGGAACGCCCGATAGCCGCTGCCGACCTGGAACTCTGGCAGCGCACCGGACTCTTTACTTTTGCAACGGCGGACGGCGCGAAAGTCTTGGCCCCGGTTGGTTCCGTGCTGCGTTCGTTCCGCGCGGAGCAGGCTCACAGCGGCCGGGCAACGCTCGTCGCGAAGCTGTTCGGTGGATCCCAGGTGCGCATCGGGAGCGATCAGGTTCAATGGGTGCGTCGCAAAGATTCGCAAGTGTTCAAGTATTTGCTGCTCAAGGAAACGCATTCCGCCACGCGAGCGGAGTTGATGAAAGTGTTCTGGACCGATCGCGATCCGCAAATCGCCGCCCAAGGTTTGCGAACCACCTGCAGCAACATTCGTCACGCCATTCGCGCCGTCGTCGGCGAGGATCGCGTGGACGCCTATTTCACCGCGGAAGGCGACTCCGTCATCGTGCGCGCGAACATCGTCACGGACGTTGCGGAGTTTCTCGCGCACGTCGGCGCGGCGCGCTCCGGAGCGGCGCACGGATCGCACGCTCGCGTCGCCGGGCATTTGGAAAAGGCGCGCGACATCTATCGCGGCGATTTGCTCACGGGCATGCCGTCGTGCGGCTTCGAATCGTTTGCCACGCAGTTGCGCGCCCATCTGGCGTACGTGATTCAGCGATTGAACGCACCGCAGCTTCGCGCTGTGGACGACGTCGCGGACGAGAGCGAGCAAGCCGCGAGCGCATAAACCGCCCATGCGTAAGTTACGCATGGACCGTTAGCCCGACGTCCGCCAAGATTGCGATGACGATGTAGGGTGCAAACGCAATCGGCTGCGTGCCGCGCGTGCGCACGACCGAAACCACCGTCGCCGCGAAACATGCAAGACCCAGCACGCCGACGGACCACGGAAGACCGAGCAAGGCACCGGCCAGCGCCGCGAGCTTCGCGTCTCCCCAACCCATGCCGCGACCGCGTGAGATCAGCGCGGCAGCGGTGAACGCGCCGCCGGTAACGGCAGCCGAAACCGCGACGAACCACGTGTGGTGCAAGACCACTTCCAGTGCGACGGCGGCAAGCGGAACCAACGTGAAAGCGTCGGGCACGACGCCTTTGCGCGCATCGGCGTACCACGCACCGGTCAGCGGTACGCAGAGCAGCGCCACGATTGCCGTCTGCAACGGGGTTGCGTGATGCAGGCCGAGCAGAAACCCGACGAGCGCGGTAACGGCGATTGGTAGTGCGGGATGCAGATTTTGCGGCGGCGGGCCGCCTTCGAGCGGCTCGACGTGCGCGCACAATGCCTGCGCGAGCGCAACGCCGCACGCAGCGGCGCAACCGAAAACAAACGCCAGAAGGATTGCAGCGATCATCACGGCTCCTTACGTCAGCAGCTTCGCGATGACCGCGCCGAAGATGAGCAGCAGCAGCGCGGGCAGCATGCACAGCCCGACTGGGAAAACGAGTTTGTTTGGAAGCTGCGCAGCGAGTTCTTCGGCGCGCATGAAGCGCCGCTCGCGCGTTTCGCCGGCTAGTTGCTGAAGAACGTCCGTGATGCTGGCGCCGAGACGCTCCGATTGCACGATCGCGATCATCGTCGTGGTAAGGTCGCCGTCGCGCACGCGTTGGGAAAGCGCCATGAGCGCGTCCGTTCGCGAGCGGCCCAGACGAATGTCCTGCAGTGCGGCTCGCATCTCGTCGCCGAGCGGTCCGCGCAGACTGTTCGTTGCCGCGGCAAGCGCGCCGTTGAGCGCGATGCCCGCGTCGACCGTCGTTGCGAGTACGTCGAGAAAGTCCGGGAGCTCGCGATGAATGGCGATCTTGCGTTTGTCGATTGCGCGGTAGACGCCGGCGTACGGTGAATACGCCGCGTAAGCTGCGAGCGCAATTGTGAGTACGACGTAGACGGGCGTGACTTGGTGGAAATACCACATGACGCAGAGACCCAATACCGCACCAACGCCTAGACGGATCAGCGCACGCTGGAACAGCATTTGCGGCGTCACACTGTACCAGCCGGCCTCCTGCAGTTTCACCGTAAGCGCTTGACTGCGGCGCTCGTCGAGCAAACGGCGCAGAAGGTTGTTCGCGCGCGCTCCCGTGTCGACGCCGGCGCCGGCGTCGATGGCGGCGATGCGATCGCGCAGATCCTTACGCGGCGACTGCATCAAATAGTAGCCTGCGCCGGCTCCGGCGACCATGAGCGAGCCAATGGCAATGGCAGGATTCATGCGCGCCTCCTAAATGTCGATCCGCGAGATGAGATTGAACAGGTACCAGCCCAGCGCGAGCAGGCCGCAAACGATGAGCAGGCAGACCCGTCCGACGAGCGTTCCGATGAGGCCTTGGCGCATCTCGGGCTCGGCGGCCATGACGAACACGCCGACGAAAATGGGCAGCCCGCTGATGATGTACTTCGTTGCGCGCGCCTCTGCGGTAAGCGTGCGTATCTTGCGTTCGAGGCGGCGGCGGTCTTTGATGGTGCCGGCAAGGTTCTCGAGCACGCGCGAGAGGTTTCCGCCGGTTTGACTTTGCAGCCGAACCGAGTTCGACATCATCGACATTTCCGCAGACGGCATGCGCAGCGCGAGTTGATCGAGCGCATCGAAGATGCTTACACCGATTTGCGTTTGACTGAGCACGCGGCTGAACTCGACGCGCGCCGGGTCGGGCATGTCGGCGACGACGTTCACTATCGCTTGGCGCAGGCCCAGGCCGACGCGCATCGCGCCCGCGATGAGGCGCAGCACCATTTCGAGCTGATTGTTGAACTGCGCGGCGCGCTTGTAGACGCGCGCGTTGATCCACGCACGAACGGCGAAGAAGGCAAAGCAGAGCGTGATGACCAGCAGCGCTGCGCCGAGTATCGGCGTCGGGCGCCACCACACGGTGACGATGCCCCATGGAACCGTTCCGATTGCGAGAACGGTGAAGGCGAGTTCTTCCGACTTCATCGGAATTGCGGCGCGCTCCAAGCCGACGCGGTACGGTTCCATCAGTTCGGCGATGATCCGAACCAAACGCTCCCAAAACGTAAAGAACGCGAAGGCGACGGCTCCGCCGACGCCAAGAATGACGACAACCGGTATCGCGATGTTCATCTGACGATCCTTAGTAGCTCACGGCCATCTGCAGCTCGCTCAATCGCTCGAGCTTGAAGCTGACGCCGTATTCCGCGAAGCGCGTCATCGATTGGGGCTGAACGCCGGTGTACACGAAATTGCCCATCGTCGAACCCTCTTTATCGAGCCCGTGCTGATTGAAGCGGACGATGTCGAGCATGGTGACGACGTCGCCTTCCATGCCGACGACCTCGCTGATGCTGGTGATTTTGCGGCTGCCGTCGCGCATACGGGCGACTTGAAGAATCACGTCTACGGCGCTGACGATCTGCTCGCGGATCGCGCGAACCGGAATGTCGTACCCGGCCATGAGTACCATGGTTTCGATTCGCGAGAGGCAATCGCGCGGGGTGTTGGCGTGCACGGTCGTGAGCGAGCCGTCGTGTCCCGTGTTCATGGCTTGCAGCATGTCCAGCGCCTCGCCGCCGCGGCACTCGCCGACGACGATGCGATCCGGACGCATGCGCAATGCGTTTTTCACGAGGTCGCGGATGCGAATCTCGCCGCGGCCTTCGACGTTGGGCGGGCGCGCTTCCATGCGCACGACGTGGTCTTGATCGAGATAGAGTTCGGCCGCGTCTTCGATGGTGATGATGCGCTCGTTGGTCGGAAGAAAGTGCGAGAGCACGTTGAGCAGCGTCGTCTTACCCGAACCGGTGCCGCCGCTGATGACGATGTTCAGACGCGCCTCGACGCACGCGCGCAGAAAATCTCCCATCGACGGCAGCAGCGATCCGCGGGAAATCAAATCCTCGATGTTCAGGCGCCGCTTGCCGAAGCGGCGGATCGTGATCGTCGAACCGTCCAGCGTGAGCGGCTGAATGGTGCCGTTGACGCGGGAGCCGTCCGGCAAACGCGCGTCGACCATCGGGCTCGATTCATCGATGCGCCGTCCGAGCGGTGAGATGATGCGTTCGATGACCAGGCGCAGCTGGCGCTCGTCGACGAATTGCTTGTTGGTTTTCTCGAGCAGGCCGTCGCGCTCGATATAGATTTTGTTCGCCCCGCACACCATGATCTCGGTGATGGACGGATCGCGCATCAAGTCTTCCAACGGCCCGTATCCGAGCGCTTCGTCGAGCACCTCTTGCCGCAGGCGCGCGATTTGCTCGGCGCTGCCGGCGTTCGGCGTCTTCGCGATAAATTCGGCAACGGTCGCCTCGACTTCGTTGCGCACTTCATCCATACGCAGCTGATCGGCGCCGTTGATCGCAGCAAAGTCGACGCGGCGCGAGAGTTCGCGATGAATCGCGACTTTCAGATCGTCCCGCGTTTCGCGGCCTGCAAAGTCGGTCTGCGGAGCGCGTTGGTCTTCGGTGCTTCCGCCCGCGCCGGGAGCGCGAGGGCCTAAGCGACGCTCACCGAGCGGCGTGCTCGCCGACGGGCGAAGCACGAGCGTCTCCGCCGGGGGAACTTTCGAAACGGCATCGCGAAGCGCGTTCATGTTGCGCTCGAATCGTTTATCCGTGGGCGGAAATATTTCGGCCGCCGCTTCGATGCCCATCGCGCGTTCGATCTCACCGGTCGAGATGTCCGCTTTTCCGTGGAACGCGTTGACTGCGAACAACATGCGGGCTGGCGGAATGCCGAACTTCTGCAACTCGAGTTGCATCGCGCGAGCACCGGTGACGCCAAGGAGCGTCGGTTCGACGATCATGAAGAAGGCCGTGGAGCGTACCGCGAACGGCCGGACCGCTGCCGCGAAGGGTTGCGGTGCGTCGACGATGATGACGTCGGACTGCTGCGCGGCGGAAACGAAGAATTCGTCGATGCGTTCGGCTTTAATCGTGAAGCCTTCGTGGATGGTTGCCGCCATCTCGAACAGCGTGAGATTTTGCGTAATCGATGCAACGCCAAGGCCGTCGACGCTGCGCCGTTCATCCAGCGCGGCAAAGCGATTGAAAAGTGCGGCAATGCTGCGGCGGCCGGACAGATCGCCGTCCACGAGCATCACGCGTCCCTTTTCCGCGTATCGCTTGGCAAGTTCGACCGAAAGCGAGGTGGCGCCGACGCCGCCTTTGCATCCGATGACGAAGAGGATGAGCGATGACATTATTTGTTCGCTCCGCCGTCCTCTACGTGATCGCCGAGAATGAACTGCACGGAGCTGCCGATGCTGTGGGAGGCCGGCGGATCCGACTTCGGTGCCGGCGGCGCCGCGCCGGTCGCCGGCGGCTGCTGCACTGCAACGGGAGCGGGCATCGGCATGGGCGCGCTTTGTGCGTGCGGCATCGCAAATGCATCGACCGGTTCGCTGCGCAGCGGTTCACCCGGCGGCCGAAGCGCAAGACGCAGCGTTGCATTCATGTCGGCGATGGCGAGAACTTTGGCTTGCCGCGCGCTCACCTGAAGCGTCACCGAGCGCCACTGCGTAGGCTGTTGCCCTTGCGGGGAA
Organism: Vulcanimicrobiaceae bacterium; assembly: GCA_035294905.1. Lineage (GTDB taxonomy): Bacteria > Vulcanimicrobiota > Vulcanimicrobiia > Vulcanimicrobiales > Vulcanimicrobiaceae > DATGJX01. Next base: position 7,571 of record DATGJX010000203.1, read on the forward strand.
GCCGGCGAAGTCGTGACGGAGCCGCCGACGCCCAAAACGACGATGTCGCGAAGAATCGCAAACGCTTGCGACGGCGAATCTCCCATGCGCGGCGTGACTGCGTATACGTCGATGTGATCGCCGGGTTGAATCAAACCGGAGACGTCTTTGACTTCGTCGACTGCAATGCTCATCGCGCGCATGCCGCTGGACAGATGAAACGGTTCGGGCATCATCGAGGCGCGCGTGACGTTTGAGGACGTGAGCGCCGCGCCTGCGGGAATGTCCGCCTGCGCGACGTCACCGATGACTTGATTGGTTGAAGAATACGCGCCGGGATCTACGGCGTCTGCCGGACGCATCTGCACCTGCACCATGGCGCTCGTGATTGCCTCACGAGCGTTGACCGGACGCGATGCGACGAGCACCGGCCGCTGCGGAGGCGGAGCGCTGCTCGCCCGCGCCGTCGAGAGATAATCGAATGCGATGAGCCCCGTGCCTCCCGCCAGAACGGCGGCGATGACGACGAGCATCGGTCGTTTCTTGAGCGCCATGGCTTTTGTGCTTTCCGGTGTCTAGAGGTCGCCGTTGACGGTCGAGAATGCCGACGAAACGCCTTTGCCGAGCGTCGAAATCAGCACGATGCAGACCGCGGCGATGAGCGCAACCATGATGCCGTATTCGACCATCGTCGCGCCGGAGTCGTCCTTGAGCATGTTCACGAGCTTGTTCATCCCTGTCTCCCTGTAAATGAGCGTTAGTTGTTCGGAACCACGTCCGCGCTCGGAATACTGGTGGACGTGGGAGCATCCACGGTCCACGTATCCGATGCGGAGCCTCCGTTGGAACCCAAAACCTGCACCGTGATGATCGTCCCGCGAAAATAATCGCCGGCGATCGGTGCAACCAGCGCATAATGTCCGTTCGCGTCCGCAACTGCGCTGAAGCGATTGAGAAACACCATGGGCAGGTCTTTGGAGATGGTTGCATAGAGAGCGATGTCGACCGAAGTTCCGGAAACGGCCGTTCCCGAAACGTCGACCGCCTCGGCTCCTTCGCGATGCTGCACGTGAACGGTGACTGGAGTTGCAGCGAACGCATGCGAAGATGCGGCGAGCAATAAAGCCGCCGCTCCTACGATTGCGCCCCAACGACGAATCTTGAGCACGCAGAATCCCCTCCTTGCGTTGGTACATCATAGCGGGTGGATCGCGCAGCGTGAACGGCATTCCGAAAAGTTTTACGCTTTGCTTAGACCGCGTTTACGCGCAAACACGCCTTGCCTGTGGGATAATGCTCTGCGCCAAGGCTTTCATATGGATGTGGCGTTGGGGGGAGACTCATGATGAGGAGCAGGCCAAATGGCCTATCGCTCCGGCTGTTATTGACGGCCGGTCTTTTGTGTATCTTGTTCGGAGGCGCAAAGGCGCCGTCGGCTGCGCAAGATGTTCATTATCTGTCGCTGCAGACGGGGCATTCGCTCGTTCTGCGCGTTCAAGATTTGCGGCGCGTGGCCGTAGGTGATGCGGATTGCGTCGGCGTCGTTGCAATCGGCACCTCGCAGCTCGTGGTCAACGGAAAGCAGCCCGGAAACACGTCGCTCTTCGTGTGGTCCGGCGGACGCCGCACGGCGTACGAAGTCATCGTCACCAATCAGATGGTGGACGGCGTGGCCGATGTGATTCGCACCGCGATATCCGAGCCTGACGTGCAAGTGCTCAGCATGGGTCGGGCGGTCGTCGTTCGCGGTACGGTACCCGACATGGCTGGATACGTCGAATTGGACGACGTGCTCGGGCACTTCTCAGACTACGCAAAAGACAATCACTATTCGCTCGTCAACGCCGTGCGCGTCGCGCATTCACTTGGCTCGATCGGTCACGATTTTGCCGGCGATCCCGGCGTCTCCGGCCTTTCCGTCGAGCCCGACGGCAAAGGCAACGTGGTGGTCAGCGGATACGTGCCGGACGAACAGATGGCAACGCGCGTACTTACGCGCGCGCAAACGGTCGCGGGGCCGTTTCTTGCAGCGCAAGGCAAAGTGCTGGATCGCCTCGAGGTCAAGCACTCGACGCAGGTCAGCATCAAGGTCTACGTGCTGGAAGTCGATGAGACGGCGCTCAAAAATCTGGGTGTGCAGCTGCAGTCGGCGACGTTCCATCCGGACGGCACGTACACCATCGGACCGCCGTCGTTTCCCGTCGTCGAAAATCCGGTGGGACTAGGCAAGGCGCTGACCAGCGGCGCGTTCTTCCGCACGATCACGCTTGCGCCGACGCTCAATTTGCTCATCCAGGACGGGCACGCGCGCATCCTGTCGGCGCCTGATCTGCTGACGAGCCCCGGTGCGCCGGCGACGTTTTTGGTGGGCGGCCAGATTCCGATTCCGTTCTCGACCGGACTCGGACAGGTGAGCATCGTGTACAAGGACTACGGCGTGCAGCTCAACGTGACGCCGACGCTGCTCGCGAACGGCAACATCTCGGCGGACATCACTCCCGACATCTCCGATCTGGACTTTCAGGACGGCGTGAACGAAGGCGGTTTCCTGATTCCGGCACTGAAAGAGAGCAAACTCTCCACCAAAGTCATCACGAAGCCAGGGCAGTCGATCGTGATGGGCGGCATGCTGCGGCGGGTCGAGAACCGCGTCATTCAAAAGATTCCGCTGCTCGGCGACATTCCGGTGCTCGGCCAGCTCTTCCGTTCGACGAGTTACCAGAACCAGCAAACCGACGTCGTCTTCGTGATGACGCCGGAGATCATCAATCAATGATCCGCGTGCTGCGGCGCCTGCTGCAGGACGAATCCGGCGCGGCGATGACGGAGTACGCGCTGGTGCTTTCGCTGCTCAGCTTTCCGGCGATGCTGGCGCTGATGGCGCTTGCAGACGGTAGCAACACCGCGCTCATCAACAATGCAAACCAGATGACCGGCTTTCAAACGGGTGCGCCGCCGCAGTGAGATCCGCCGCCGAGTCCGTGCGTGGAACTGCACTGGTCGAAACGGCGGTTACGCTGAGTTTCACGCTGCTCTTGCTGTTCGGCGCACTGCAGATGGCGCTCATCGGCTATTTCCAACTGCAGCTCGACGGCGCGACGTTCTTTTTTACCCACGAGTACGCGTCGGGGTCGACCAACGTCAATAACTTGAACACGGCTCTCGGGCCGCTGTTTCCAAACGTTCCATTGGCGATTACACCGATTCCGTATCAGCCGCCGGACACCACCGTCGAGCCGAACTTCACGCAGTGGGGTACGCTGAACAACCGGTTCGGCGGCGCGTCGCTGCTGCGGCCGCAGCGTTTGCAGGCGAAGGCCACGATGAAGATCACGGCCTCAGCGTTCGGCGGGAGCGTCAATCTGAGCGCAGGGAATGTCGATGCGCGCCCGGTGATCAGCAATCACGACGACGACGCGTCCGGTGACGACTATAATTCCACCCAGGCGTATACGTCGGTCGTCGACCCGTTGAACACCGACGATCAAAACGTGCCCCCCTATTACATCACACTGGCGTTCATCTGGAACTGCAACATGGGCAAGAAGGGTTGGTCGAACTGCCCGGGCCGCCAACTCCGCTCACTCGGGCTTGCAGAGTACCTGAAAGACGATAATTACAGCAGTACGGACACCGGAATCGACAATCAGACCTCAGCGTTCTACTACATGAAGTGCCACCAGCGCGCCTTTGCCGGCTTCTCCTCTGAAGTCGCGCTCGCGCTGAACTACACCGTTGCCGAAGCGACGCTGGAACCCAACATCGCACAGGGCTCGGATGCATATATCAACCAAATTTACAGCTGGGATTACATGCCCATTCACGGAGAACCCGCGAACAATCCGCATCTGGGTCAGCTCTTCCCGCTTAGTCCGGGGAACGGCTGCTGATGAGCCGTCACGCGCAGCGCGGACAAACGCTTCCGGTTTGGGCGTTCGGCTCGCTATCGGTACTCGTGCTGCTGGTCATGGTGCTGAATTACGGCAGCATGATTCGCTGGCAAATGCGCGCGCAGAACGCCGCCGATGCCGCCGCGCGCGGGATGCTCGCGGTGCAAACCTCGCAGTGGAACCAGGCGACCATCGATTTGCAGGCTGCGACGATCGAAGAGTACCGCATCCGGTATTTGATCAACGATCTCATCGAAGTCATGGAAAACGACGGCGAGTGCACCCATGGCCTTCTGGTCGATCCGAGCGACCCGCAAAGCTGCGCAGCGATGTATGGAAATCTGCGCGGACAATATCTCGACGCGGTCGCGCGCTACACGAACGACGTCGCGCTGATGAACCGGATCGATACGCCGACCCAGCAAGACCAAATTACCGAACTGCAAGCGGCGCTGACCCAGTATCAAGCGAATTGCGGCCATCCCAACGGCGGCGACTGCGCCTTCAAGTATACGCTGATCGCTGCGGAGCCGCGCCAGAACAGCTATTTAGAGGACGTGTACGCGGATTGCTGCGCCTTCGTCATCGGTGGAGGAACGCACGCCACGCCGAACGACAATCTCTCGCCGCTGCAGATCGAGATCGTCACCTGTGCAACGGTGCCGTCGATGATTCCGAGTTTCTTCAAGTTCACCGCCGTTCCGTTCACGGCGATCGGCAGAGCCGCGGCGACGAGCATCATGGCGACCCAGGAGTTCATGTACGTGGGCTCCATCGTCAATCCGACGACAGGCAACGTCTTTCAGCCAAGCGAGTATCCGGAGACGGATACCGGGACTGCTGCATTTGACGACAGCGATCCGAACTACCGCATCGATTATGGCGGGAATCCGAACGACCCGTTGAACGGCGGCAATCCGGCGACCTCGGACGGCAAATTCGGGTTCACCTACTCGCCCAAAGACCAAGGCCTGCTCGTGGCCACCGGATGGTGGACCGCGATGCCGATTCGGCCTTTTTCCGGTGCTTTGAGTTCCGATCAGTACGCATGTCAATGAGAAGTGTGGAAACGCAGCGCGGACAAGCGCTCATCGAATCGGTAATCTTCATCCCGTTCTTCCTGCTGGTCTTGTTCGGTTTGATGTGGATCGTGTCCGTGAGCGTCATCAACGAGCGCGCGCAAATAGCCGTGCGGTACAGCGGACTGATATCGAATGAAGCGAGTCCGTATTCCGACTACAGCCTGTACGCCGTCTACAACAACGTCGGCCAGTATTCGCAAGGAGTCCCGACGATTTGCGTTACCCCTGGGCCGGACGCATTTTTGAACGATCCGTCGAACGGCGCGTTTCCCGGACCGACCGCAGCACCGTTTTGGGCGCCCGACAACAATCAGTCAAGCGGCAATTGCACGCCCGGACCCGTCGTCATCAGCGGCGGTCAAATGCCGAGCCCGTTTCTACTGCTGCATAGTGATGCAACTGCGCAAGCACAAAAGACGCCGCCGCTCTACGTTCAGCCTGCGGCCGGACCGCTTTCAATGCTGAGCGCGGAGATGAACTTCGTCAACACGCCGGATATCGGCACGCTCATGACCTGCTACACGGACTTGCATGACGACGCATCGGCAACGCTCGTCGGCGAAACGCAGAGTAATGGTCAGAACGGTTTCACGGCACCGCTGCCGGACAGCAATCCGACTAACTCCTTGTCGATCAGCAATAACTGCAGCGGTAACTAACGGGACGCATGAACGTCGATCGGCGTGACGACGAGCTGGCTGCTCTTTCCATCAACCACCGTAGCCGTGACGTAGTATGTCGTGGTATGCGTAACGGCCGGCGCGATGAGGGAAATCGGTGCGCTCGAGGTTGCGGAAGTCGACGTAATCTGCGCACCGGCTGCGTTTTGCAGGACGACGCGGCCCGAGAATGAGCCGCCGCGCGCGGAACCCAGACGAACCACGAACGGCATGCCGCCGACGACGTAGGCCGGATCGGTGACGATGTCGGCCGACGCGGCGACCGCAACGTTGTCCGCGGGGCTCGGCTTGGGTGCGGGCATGACGATGATGCCGCTGGATGCGGCCGCGTTCGAGGATCCGCGCTGCACTTGCAGGTTCACGATGAAATGCGTCGGTCGATCGACGTGCGGCGCGACGAATGACGTGGTTCCATTTGCGTTATAGGAACCGGCGGACCACGATACGCCGTGCTCGTCGACGAGCGTGATATTGCCTTGCGTGGCATTCGAGAGGTAGCGCGCGACAAACGGCTTACCGGAAATCGGAACGGCCGGATTCACGCTGAGCGCGTGAATTGCCGCAACCGTGGGCGCCACGGGAAGCGGCTGCGTTTGGAACGCGCGCTGCGCGTGCGCAGTGCCCGCGAATCCCGAATCGTCCACCGAAACCGTGTAACTCTTTGCGCTGTGAGCTGTGACGAAGTGAAAACTCCCGCTCGAACCGCTGAGCGGCCCGCTTGCAATGATGCGCATACCGTCGGAGACCGCATAGCGCGCGTTTCCGAGGCCTCGCAGTGTATACGATACCTGCACGGTGTCGCCCGCAAAAGCACGTGACGGAACGGCGAGCGCGTCGACGTGCGGCTTTGCGAATGCAAAGAAGATCACCGCTGCGGCACCGGCGAGCGCAAGGCCGACGAGCGCGCGGATCGTGTCGACGATTCGCGGCCGCCCGACGATTGCGTCGGCGCGGTATTCGGCTGTACCGCTGAGCAGGCGCACCATAATCGCCTGAATGCCCATCGGCACTGCGAACGTGAGAGTTGCGCTGGTATACGCGTCGATCCAAATGTCGGTTCCGCGAATCGGCACTTCGCCGCGCGCGCTGCGGCCGCGCGCGATGCACAACATCGGATACGCCGTTTCGTTCGCGATGTCGGCGTGCACGTCGCAAGAGAAAAAGCGCCGCTTGCCTGCTGTGAGTGCAAGCGTTGCATCACCGCCTTGCGGGACGGCGAGCGGCGATTGGCGGGCGAGCGGTGCTAGAGCGTGGCCGGTCACCTCTTGGTTTTCGGACGGAACGTCCCGCTGCTGCACTTAACGCATGAACAGCATCGCGAACACGCCGCCCGCGATTCCGAGTGCGAAAACGCAAACCGTGACGAAGGCCAGCACGCGTTTCGGGAACGCACCGCGTACGATGAAGAGCGAGGGAACGCTGATTGCGGGAAGCGTGAGCAGCAGCGCAGCGGCGGGACCGATGCCCATGCCGGCATGCATCAGCGTCTGCACGATGGGCACTTCACCCGCGGTCGGAATGACGAACGCCGTGCCGATTGCCGACAGCGCGACGATTGCGCCCATGCCCGATGCGTGAATCGTCAGCTGCGTCGGGAACAGCCACGCGCGCGCTGCGCCGAGCAGCAGCACGATGACGATGTATCCCGGCACGATGGTGGCGATTTCCGCCCACAGTTCCTTGAGAAACGCGGTGATAATGCTGCCGACCGTGCGGTTCGGATCTTCGATTGGCGCGAGCGTGAGTTCGATGGGCGGCGTTTGCTGCGGCGGCAGACGATCCGCAAATTTTCCCGCGAGATACGAAACCAGGAACACCAGAATTACGCCGAAGGCGATACGCAAGCCGACGAAAGGCCAGCCGATCACGAAGCCGATGAACAGCAACGTCGCCGGGTTGAGGACCGGGTTTCCTAAAAAGAACGCGAGTGCACCGCTGATGCCGACGTTCTGCTTGCGAAGGCCCGCTACCAGCGGACCGGTGCAGCAGGTTCACATCATGCCGGCGAGTGAGAGCCCTCCCGCCACTGCCGTGGCCCTGAACGAATTTCCGCCGATGAGTCGGTGCAGCCAGCGGCGCGGAACGAAGACCGGGACGGTCGCACCGAGCACCAGGGCGAGCACGAACGCTTCCCAAATCGCTTTGTAATACGCGAGCGCGAACGACCACGCAGCCGCAACACCAACCGCCGGCGCTTGCGTGGATTTTCCGCTGACGATAGAGCTGCCGATGGAATGCGTTACGGCTGCAACGTGCGTCTTATGCCAGTACGGCGACCACTTTACGATGTACAAGCCTACCGCAAGAAGCACGAGGAAGATCACCGTGCCGATGACCAGGCGTTTTGTCGTGACGGTGGACTGCGCCCCGGGTTGAACTGTGCCTAGAGCGTCTTCACGTGTCGACAAGCGGACTCTCCTTATACGTTCACGGTGCGGAAACCGGTGATGATGTCGCTGCGGTGCGGCCGGTAGAAATTGCGCCAACGGGTCGTAACCAGGCGCGACCGCGTCGACCACGCACCTCCGCGCAAGACGTAGTGCGTGCCGAACCACGGCTGCGAGTACTCTTTGTACGGATCGGGCGCGAACCCTGGATACGGCTCGAAGCGGCTCTGCGTCCACTCCCAAACGTTGCCGATCATCTGCCGGCAGCCGTACCGGCTTTCGGCATCGTCGAAGAGCCGCACGTCGCAAACGTCGCCCAGCGCACCGTCGAGATTGCCTCGAATCGGCGCACCGCTCGCGGCGACTTCCCATTCCGCTTCCGTCGGAAGCCGGCGGCCTGCCCACACGCAGTACGCCTGCGCTTCGTGATACGTCACGTGCACGACCGGATCGTAATCGCGCAGCGGCACGAGCGTATCGAAGTGACGCCGCATGCCGTCTTTCCAGTAGCGAGGATGCTGCGCGTTGGTCTGCGCGCGCCACGCCCAGCCCTCGTCGGACCAATACTTGCGCTCGCGATATCCCCCGTCCGCGATGAACGCGGTGAATTGCGCGTTGGTTACCGTCGTTCGTGCGATGTCGAACGGCTCGAGCTGCACGTCGTGCGCCCACTTCTCGTTATCGAAAACAAACCCGTCGTCAACCGTACTGCCTATGCGGTACGTCCCACCCGGAACACGCACATCACCCAACGTGTCACCCTGAGGTATCGAAGGGCCGCCGAGCCTGTCGAGGCATCGTTCCAGCGGCCGCGAATAGCCCAGCGTTTGACGCGTGTACACTAGCGCTTCGCCGTGCATGTCTTCGTGATACAGGGCAAGCTGATAGAAGTATGCGGCGTCGTCCGGCATCTTCGCAGCATCATCGGCACGATTGCACAGGCGCTCCAGCTCCGTACGCATGAATGCAAGCGTCGCGGCGCGATCCGGAAGCGGGAGCGACCAGCGGGTATCGTGCGGAATCTTTGCGGAGTCGTAGAGCGCGTCGGCATTCGGAACGATCGGCGCTTCGCCGAAGAGATGACGCAGCGTCCAAAATTCCGCGAAGTAGGCGATGTGCCCGATTTCCCATAAAATAGGATTGATGGTCTCGAGCAACGGAACGGTGAGGCGCTCGTCCGTTAAATCCGACACGAGCGCGAGCGTGCGTTCGCGCGCATCGCGCAAGTCGTCCAAACGCAAATCGGCCGGAAGCGTTCTCATCGTTTCGCCGCCCTCGCGTACTGCGAGCGCCGGCAACACGATAACGGCGCAGCGTTATGCGCGGATGTTTCGCGCGTTGGGACATTCGAGCCGTATCGCTCCGGCGTTTGACGGGCAAGACGCTGCCTGTCTGGTGGCACTGCATGCGCGCAAGAGCGCGAAGAGCGTGCTGGCATACCGTGCGGCTTATCCGCGGCGGCGCATCATCCTTGTGCTTACCGGAACGGACGTGTACCGTGACATCCGGCGCAGCCGAGCGGCGCTTCGCGCGATGGAGGCGGCAGACGTGCTGGTGACGCTCCAACCGCAAGCGATTGCCGAAGTGCCGCCGCATCTGCGGAAGAAGGTGCGCGCGATCATTCAATCTTCGCCGCGCAGGGCGCACAAAGGCCGCGCCGATTCGACGCTGCGTATTTGCGTTCTCGGACATTTGCGTTCGGAGAAGGATCCGATGCGCGCGGCGTATGCGCTGCGCAAGGTGGATCCGCAACTTGACGTCGAGGTCACGCATGGGGGCGGTATTCTTGCGCCGTCGTACGAGCGAGCGACGCGCGACGAAATGGAACGCAACCCGCGCTATCGCTATGTGGGAGAGTTGCGGCGCAGCAAGGCGCTCACGCTGCTGGCGCGCAGCGATTTGCTCATACAGTCGTCGCGCCTGGAAGGCGGCGCGAACACCGTTTGCGAGGCACTCGCGTGCGGCACGCCGGTTCTTGCGTCGCGCATTCCGGGAAACACCGGCATTTTGGGACGCAGATATCCTGGCTTGTACGATGCCGGTGACAGCGAAGCACTTGCGCAGCTCATCGAACTTGCGGCAACATCCCGCACCTTTTATCGGCAGCTGCGCACCGCATGCGAGCGCTTAGCGCCGCTCGTCGATCCGAAACGTGAAGCGCGCGCCTGGCGCGAATTGCTCGAGTGAGTTCTGTAGGAGGCTGATTAGCCGGAGAGCCAAGAAAAGGCGTTGCGCACGAATGCCTTTGCATCGTGGTCAAGCGCTGGGCCGTGCGCCAGGATGACGCGATCGAAATCCCACTGAAGGACACGCTCCAGCGACTCGCGCCCGACTCTCTTTTTGCCGGTGAAACTCAAACGGATATCGATTGGAACGCCTCCGTTCGCCGGCACAAGGAATTTTAGAAAAGTATTGAGGGCGTGCTTGCCTGGACGAGGCGGATACTTCTGAATGAAGTCGCCGAAAATCAACGTGCGAGACCTGCGGTGCAAGAACTCGACCTCGTTCAATACGCGGCTTCCACGAAGCACGGCCTGATCCAAGTCGGAGCTCCATTCATCCGGGGCATCATCACCTAATTCGTCGGCCCGCCAGACCTTTGCGGCCGGAAAGTGCGTCGACCATCCCGCAAGCCGCCAATCGTGCATTGGTGTAGGCGACACCAAGTGCTTGACCGGGCCGATCTCCTCAACGCGATTCATCTCGTCTGCTGAAGCTTCGACGGGAGAGTTGATCCAAAGGTCGCCGTTTCGGAGCCTAACGAGAATCATTCGCGTGTTAAACGGAAACCCGTACGCCCGAACGATGGCACCATCGGCGATCCAAATGTCTTCGGCGAACACTTGTAAGGTATTCACGCGTGGCGTTTACACGGATGCGCCTTTAATACCTCGGGGTGACTGCGGCAGCGATCAGCGTCGTGATGGCCAATCGTCTGTCGGAAGCAGTAAGCCTTACGCGCGGCTCGAATTGCTGCGCGATTGATGCGCGCGGCAGTTTTCATCAGGTATCGCAGCGGCGACGGCTTCGGGCACGTGGGGTGGGCGTTCGATGCGGGTGACGGCCGCGTCGAGGCCGGTTCGGTTGAGAATCATAGCGGGCACGTCTTCACGCCCGCGACGGGAATGGGGTTTTGGGACGATCGCAGCGCCGATCCGGTCGACCAGATGCGAAAACGCGGCTACGACGATCTGAAGTGGGTAGAGGTCCAGAACGCAGATCCCGTTCGCGCGCATCGCACGGTGCTATGGATCAAGCACGAAGCGTACAAAGTGCTGCATCGCAACTGCGAAGACGACGCGTATGACGTGCTGCGCGCCTATGGCGTGCAGCATCTCAGGTGGCCGACGATCTTCTGGTTTCCGAAGAGCTGGTTCGGGCGTTTTCGCGGTACGCTGGAACATGTGGCGGAATTTGAGTGGAAAGCGGACACGCCTCGACTGCGCTCGGCGCCGCTCGACTTCGCTCGCGGTGGTTCGATACCTCGCCATGACAGTGACGCGCTTCGCGCTACGGATATGCCGTGGAGGCCGACGTGGCGGCGGCAGTGGCATCCGCATTCTTATTTGCTGAATCTGCGCCGGTTAGCGCAGTTCTTTGGTGTAGCGCGCCACTAATTCGCGTTTGAGAACTTTGCCGCTGGGTCCGAGTGGAAAAGCGTCGATGAATTCGACGATGCGCGGGTATTTGTGCTTGGCCATGTTCTCGCGCGCCCATACGACGATCTCTTCCGACTGGATGCCTTGCGCGTGTTCGGCGCGGATGATGACGGCGCAGACTTCTTCGCCTTGCACGTCGTGCGGGACGCCGATTACTGCCGCCTGCGCTATTGCCGGGTGCCGCAGCAGCACTTCCTCGACCTCGCGCGGATAAACGTTGAAGCCGCCGCGCAGAATCAGATCTTTTTTACGATCGAGAATGGTGACGAATCCGTCGTCGTCCAGAGCCCCGATGTCGCCGCTGCGGAACCAGCCGTCTACTTTGGCCGCGGCCGTCGCTTGCGGATTGTTCAAATAGCGCGAGAAGACGCAGTGCCCGCGAATCACGATCTCGCCGCGTTCGCCGGGCGGCAAGAGTTCGACGCGATCGTCGACGTCGGCTTTGGCAATCGCGACCTCGACGCCCCAAATCGGCGTGCCGACGGTGCCCGGTTTCACGCCGATTGCGCGCTGATTGAACGTTGCGACCGGTGAGGTTTCCGAGAGTCCGTAGCCTTCCTCGACCTGGACGCCGAATGTGGCCTCGACGCGCTCGAGAATTGCGACGGGAAGTGCGGCGCCGCCGGAATTCAATCGGCGCAGCGGCGGTCGGCGCGGATCGTTCTTTGCCGCTTCGAGCAAGGCGATATACATGGTCGGCACGCCGGCGAAGCACGTCACGCGCTCGCGCACCATCAGATCGAGCGCGGCGGCACCGTCGAAACGCGGCATTAACACGATCGTGCATCCGGTGCGAAATCCCGTGTTCATGACACACGTTTGACCGAATGAGTGAAACAGCGGCAGTGCGCAGAGCAGTACGTCGCCTTCGCGCGCTTCGAACAAATCGAATGCGGAGACCGTTGCGTTCATCACCATGTTCAGATGCGTCAGTACCGCGCCTTTCGGCTTGCCGGTCGTGCCGCTGGTGTAGAGAATTACGGCGTCATCGCCCTCGTCGCGTGGTGCGATTTGGAATGCCCCTCGACCGCGCTCGGGGTCCTTCGATACCTCAGGATGACACGAAGGGTCCTCACTATGACGAGAAGGGACTTCATCCTGACAATGCACGACGGGGATGCCGGCGCGTTGGGCGCCGGCGGCGCCGTTTGGGAGCATCGGATGCGCGATCAATAGCTTCGCGCCCGAATCGCGCAGCACGTATTCAATCTCTTCGGGCGTCAGCAGCGCGTGAACCGGCACGACGACCGCGCCTAGCGCAAGCACCGCATAATAGGCGCGCGGAAAGTCGATGACGTTCGGCATCAGCAGCGCCACGGCGTTACCGGCCCGCACGCCGTACTCGTCGCGCAGCATGACGGCAACCTGCCGCGCTTCATTCCAAAGACGGGCGTACGTCACACGTTCCTCACCGAGCACAACGGCGGTGCGGTCCGGATACTTGCGCGCGCTTTCGGCGAGCAGCAAGGCAAGCGACAACGACATACTCCGATAGCCTCCTGGCTGTAGGCCGAAAGTTTCACTCATTTCTAAGCGCTTGCTCTGCAACTTTCCAGGCAAAGAATGGGTATATTGTTAGCAAGAGGCAACGACAATGAGGTTCTTTGGCGACGTCAGCGTCCTACGCGGTTCGATACCCTGGACGCGCCCTTTCCGCCTCCGTTATACGCCCGCCGCGCCGCCGCCCCAAGCGTTGCCCGCACCGGCCGTACCAGAGTTCGACGAGGACGGCCGTTTGTATGTCTTTCGTTTCGCCCGCACCGCGCCGCAGCAGTGCCGCATCGACCGCGACCGCATCTTTGAATACAAGAAGCGCAAAAAGCTGCCGGACGAGGGGCAGCGGCAGATTCGGCGGGACATGCGCAACCGGGCGGATTTCTTCGCCGACGTGCGGGAAATTCAAACGCCGCGTGACATAGTAGACGAGTAGTGCGAATTTTACTCGCTGCCGTTTTCCTGTGTGCGCTCGGCTACACGGCCATCACCAGTTACGCCGGCTTTTTGGTTGCGCGCGGCATCGACGATGCGAAAGCGAACAGCGTCGCAACGCGCGTGGGCGCGCGCCTCATGGGGCGCGACGCCGTCGAGCGGGTGGCGATTCGCAAAGGCCGCGTGCCGGGTTGGATGACGCGCTCGCCCGCATTTTGGATGGCGCTGCGCGCTAGCGAATAGCCGCTACTTCGCCGAAAACGCCGTGCACCAGCCGTTTGGGCTGATGGAGCCGTCGACGATCTTGCACGAGCCCATCGCCATTTTGCTTTTGCCCGCCATGAAGAATTTGCAGCCCGAGCACTTTTGCGAGCCCTTCGGCTTGTCTTGATATTTCACCGTGCTCTTGGAGGCTTTGGCTTCGGCGGTTGTCATTGCCGCGCCGGCCATTGCAGCCGCAAACGCCGGCAGCGCGATCGTTTTGAGCGCTTGTTGACGCGTGATCTTCATACGCGTATTGTACATCGCCGAGGGCAATACGAGCGAGCAGGCTCAGTCGAATTTGACGGCGAGGACCGCCATGTCGTCGATGACGCGGTCGCACGCAAACGCAATTGCTTCGCGAGCGATGCCGCACGCGATATCTTCGAGCGAGCAATCGCGCAGTTGCAGCGCGGCAGCCGTCAAACGCTCCATACCGAAAAGTTCCCCCTCGCGGCGCGCTTCGGTAATGCCGTCGGATACGGCAACCAGAACGGTCTCCGGTTCGACGAAGAGCGCATCTTGCGCAAACAGGTCCTCGCCGTCCTCGAAGACGCCGACGACCGGACCGGTGTGACTGAGTCGCATGATCGTATCGCCCTGCGGCGGCATCAAAAACACGCCGTCGTGTCCCGCGGACGCGTAACTGAGCGTTCGCTCCGCGCTGCGATAGCGCCCGAAGAACACGCTGGCAAAGGAATTACTGTGTTCGAATTCGTCGTTCTCCAAGTAAAAACGATTGAGCCAGCGCAGCACCGTTTTGGGATCGTGACGCTCGGTCGAGTACGCGCGGATTCCATATTTAACCAAGCCCGCATGGAGTGCCGCGCCGACGCCTTTGCCCGAGATGTCCGTGAGGGAAAGATTTACGTCGCCGCGCGAGCACCGATAGACGTCGATGATGTCGCCGCCGCTGTGCTTTTCCGCGAACCGGTAGTACGCAGCGTACCGGATGCCGTCGACGTCCTGCGCCGGAGGCACGAACAAATGCTGCAGCACCACGTCCGCCGCGACGGCGCGATCCAGCGCCGTGGAGTGCGAGTCAATGGTGCCGATGCGCGCCCGGGCGTCCGCTATACGAGGAAAGCGACGCCGGTCAAAAAACTCTCCCATTTTTTACAAGTGTACCGCCGCTTGGTTGTGATGGCTATTCCGGGCTTTTCGGCCCAGAAACGCCGAGGCCGAAAGACCCATCGGCGTAGAAATGCATTGGCTTGCCGGTTTTAAGAATTTCAACGCGTGTCGAAGAGCGCTATGACTTTGGCACGCACAAGGGTGCGCAGCCAAAGCGTGTGAGCGCGCGCGTCGGCGTTGCGGACGTTTCTGACGCTTCTCCCGAGGAGCGCGCGGAGTTGGTCGCCGCGGGTTTGCCGCATGCGAATGCGGCGCCGATGGCGTGGGCGCGATTCCGGCACGAGGGTGTACCTGCGCTCGAACGCGCGGGCTGGACGGTCGACATCGACGACAGCCTGTACGACTTGTTCCTCGACTTGAGCATCGATACGGAACGCGCAGTGTGGGACGCGCGGTTGGAATCGCGCGCGGGCGAGTGGTTTGACTTGGACCTTGGCGTCGTTGTCGACGGGAAGCGGGTGCCGTTGCTGCCGCTGGTCGTCGACGTGCTGCGCGGCATGCGGAGCGGAACGTTGCCGCCGGGTGAGGTCGCGTACGCGAACGTCGACGGGCGCGTCGTCGTTCTGCCGATGGAACGCATTCGAAGCGTGCTCGAAACGCTCGTCGAATTGCACGAAGATCCGCAGTTTTCGCGGCGCGGCAAACTGACGATCGGCGCGCTCGCCGCGATGGGCATCGCGCAAGCCTTGCCGGAGGTGAGCGCAAACGACGACCGAGCGCAAGCGCTCCAGCGCCTTGCGCAGCGGCTGCGGAACGGCGACGGCGTTCCCGACGCACCGGTCCCTCAGGCGCTGCGCGCTACGCTGCGCGACTATCAGATCGAAGGCTACCGCTGGCTGCGATTTCTGGGCGAGTACGGCTGCGGCGGCATTCTCGCGGACGACATGGGACTCGGCAAAAGCGTTCAAGCCATCACGCATGTTCTGGCGTTGCGTGAGCCCCTCGACGAGCTCGGGGTCGTTCGACACGCTCACGATGACACCAGCGGGGCGTCGTTATTGGTCGTGCCGACGAGTTTGGTACCGAATTGGCTGGCGGAAATCGAACGCTTTGCACCGACGCTTCGCGTGCTCACGCTGCATGGGCCCAACCGCGAGCGGCTCTACGATCGCATCGAGCATAGCGACTTGGTCATCACCACGTACGCGCTGCTCAGCCGCGACGGCGTCTTCTTGGAACGCGAATGGAACATCGTCATTCTCGACGAGGCGCAAGCCATCAAGAATCCCCAAGCAAAGGTCGCGCGCACTGCGTCTAAACTGCGCGCAAAGCAGCGCATTTGCCTGACGGGCACCCCGATGGAGAATCATCTGGGCGAACTGTGGTCGCTGTTCAATTTCGTCATGCCGCATGGGCTGTACGACCAGCGCACGTTTGCCAAACTGTTCAGAACGCCGATCGAAAAGCTCAATTCATCGGAACGCCGCGACGTGCTGGCGCGGCGCATTCGGCCGTTCGTTCTGCGGCGGACGAAGGCGGGTGTTGCGCTGCAGTTGCCGGAGAAGATCGAAATCGTCGAACGCGTCGAACTCGGCGAGGATCAGCGCGACCTGTACGAATCGGTTCGCGTCGCAGTGCACAAGGAAGTGCGCCGTGAAATCGAGCGTCTGGGCCTCGGGCGCAGCCGCATTGCGGTGCTCGACGCGCTGCTAAAGCTCAGGCAGGCATGCTGCGATCCGCGCCTGGTGAAGCTCGCAAGCGCGGCGCGCGCCCATTCCAGCGCGAAACTCGAATGGCTGGTGGAAACGCTGCAGCAGCTGCTGGAAGAAGGCCGGCACGCGCTGGTGTTCTCGCAGTTCACGAGCATGCTCGACCTCATCAAACCCGAACTCGATCGCGCCGGCATCGCGTACGTGGAACTGGTCGGCTCAACCGTAGACCGCGCGACGCCCGTGCGCCGTTTTCAATCGGGAGAAGTTCCGGTGTTCCTGATCAGTTTGCGCGCGGGCGGTACCGGACTGAATCTCACCGCTGCCGACACGGTAATCCACTATGACCCGTGGTGGAACCCGGCGGTCGAGCAGCAGGCCACGGATCGCGCCCACCGCATCGGCCAAGATAAAACGGTGTTCGTTTATAAGCTCGTCGCGGCAGGCACGGTCGAGGAGAAGATTCTGCAACTGCAAGCACGCAAAGCCGAAATCGCAGGCGCGTTATTCGAAGCCGCAGGCGCGGAAGCGCTGCACTTACGCGCGGAGGATGTAGAAGCGCTACTTTCCTAGCGCTTCTAGGTGCCCTTCTCGGCACCGATGTAGCGGATCCACTTTAGGAAAACCGCCGGATACGTCGAGAGTTCGTTTGGGTTGCCGTAGACGACGTAAAACTCGTTGTGCGCTGCAAGGAAGTGGAAGGCGAGTGAGACGTTTCCGGCGCTAACCATGCACCCAGGGTAATATGGGTTCGAAGAACAGACATTTGGCGTCGCGAGTGACAGTGGTTGAAACGAGTTGGGCAGATTTGGTCCAATGATGCGCCGGACGCCGAAATCTATTTGGGCGTAGCGATTGAGCTGCCAGTCTAGGCTCACGCGCTCGAGCCATTGCGTCGTACCCCTCTCGCCGGGATACGCAGAATCATACCGATCTTCGTCGGTTTCAAGCGCGAGCGTGAAGCGACGGCGCAGCGGCAGCGTGGTCAAATACGTCCATGCGTCGAGCTTTCCGTGATAGTACGGGCCGCCCGTGTATGAAATGTAGGACGGCGTATTCGTCGTTGAAGTGCTTCCGTTTATATTCGCATAGCCCATGCGATATCCGACCGTTAACCCGTTGTTATCGAACGGCAGAAACTCACCGGACGGCGTTATCAGGCCTTCGCTGCTGCTGTAGAGATGGACGGTCATCAGATTTCGAAAGTCGATGTTGACCTGAGCGGATGCGATCGTCTGTGCGAGCTGCCGCTGGTCGTTGAAAGCCTTCGTGTAGAAGACGAGCGAATAAACATCATGCAGCATCGACTGCGGCGATAAATTGAATATCCTTTTAGCAAACGCTTCGTAACCGGCGATATTCGTTTGCGGAACGTAGCCGTCTACCGGGTCGAACTGAGCGCCGACCCGCTGATAGTTGATGCCGAACACCGTGGTTGGAGCGACATAGAGCGGGCCGCCCTCGAAATAGTTTGCTTCCTGCGGATCGGTCACGAACGTTCCTCGATCCGTGCCAAGGTTGAAGTATCCGCCCCAGCGTGAGGACTGATTGAGATAGCCTGTGTAGAGCGTCGTTTCATCGTCGACGATGCCTGGGGCATCGACGCCGACGCGCTGCAGGTTCAAACTCAGCGAATGCTGCTCGTTCTCGTCCGTATAATTGAGCGTTTGCGCATTATCGCTGCGTTGGTCACCGATGGCGTCATAAGCAGCGTACGTTAGCGGGCCTTGTGAGCCTTCGAACGCATATCCCTGAGCGAACGTCGGAATAGCCGGAGTGTAGAGCGGAGTCGGGCAATTATTGCAGCTGAACCACTGATCGAAAAATGGCGCCATTTGGGTGAAAAACGGACGCACCTCGCCGTACTGGCGAGCGAACGCCGTCGGCGCAATCGTTTGTTGGTCCACTTCGACGTTGGAGTAGTCGGGATGTAATGAAGCGACGAATGAGTCGGTGGAAGCAATTGGGATCGAGGCATCCACGCCAATACGTGACGTGCTGCCGCCAACCGAATGAGACGCCGCCTCGCCCAGGAGATACGGCTGTATGCGCGGGCGCGGCCGGTTAGCTACGCGCCCCTGTGTCTCCATTCCGTGTAAAACACCAAAAAACGTGGGGTCGCTCACTTGGGACTCGCGCGAAGAGTACGTCCAGGCGTTAATTGCGTCGGTGGCAACGATGTAGCGGCTAAACTGCGCGCGCCACGCCACCGAACCGGCGCTTTTGATCGCACTGAGCGGAATGCGCATCGTGACGCTGTAACCGGAGGACGTCTTGACGCCGGCTGCAGACCACTGCGGAGAGTACGCGGTGTTTTCCGAGGAGGTCTGAAATCTCGCGCCGCGCGGATTTGCATAAAAAACGTACGAAAATCCCTGGATTCCCTGCGGACTGAGCGAGACGGCGACGTAATCATCGTCCTGCACGCTTGAACCGTTCGTGACTTGCGTTTCGACCAGCGGCTCTCGCTGCGTCGCCTCGAACGCGACGTCCAAATAGCCGTTCTCCTGACCGACGTAGACCGCCGTCGGCTCCGCCGCCGCTCGGCGGTGTTGGAAATCGACGTCGAGTGACGTCTTCGCCGCGCCGTGCCATGACGTGTCGATGACTCCGTCCATCGACGGAGCGGTCTTGAGAACCGGCACCGCAATTGCCGTGCCGGCCGATGCCGCAAAAGCATCGGTCGTGCACAGAGCTGTCATCATCGCCGCAGCGCAACTTCGTGCGAGCCACCACTTGAAGCTCAACATTAGAACGCCGGCAATGCCTTACTCGCCAAGCGTGCGAAAGTGCGGCCGGAGCCCTACGGCGCAGACTCGTAAAGGATGCTCGTATGGGGTCCGGCTCATGATTCTCCTCGATCAAGCGGGCGCTGGTGCAAACGGATCAAGCTTTTTTCCGCCATTGCCCAACCAGGAGCCCTTCGTGGAACACTTCTGGATACAACAAACTCGTTCGAACCCCCTAGGGCACGCCCGGCGGATTATTCCAGACGGAAATCCCTATTTGATTTTCGTGCTGTCGCGTAAGGATTCGCGCGTCCATGGGCGATGCTTTCTCGTCGGTCCGCGCTCTCGCTTTGCGGATGTAACGATGGAGAATCGGATTCTCACGTGCGGGGCTCGCTTGCGCCCCGGCGCATTACCATTCCTCACGCGTTTCTCAGCGTCGGATTTCACGGATCATGCTGTTCTCGTCGAGGACGTCTTCGGCGCACACGGCAGGCAGTTGGTAGAACAGTTAGATGAATCGAGGGCTCCAGTCTGTGCGATTAGCCTAATTTCTGATTTTCTTGGCCGAATGGATAGGCGATAATCGCGTCCCCCGCTTGCCTCTTGGCCGATGCGCGCGCTTCGAAGACATGGCGGCTCAAACTGATTTGCCGATCAGGATGCTGCGCTCTCGCATGATGCAGTACGTCGGGCTGTCACCCAAACGCGTGATTCGCATCGAGCGTTTGCACCGCGCCCTCGTCGGTTCTCAATGCCACGCTATCCCCTGGGGAGAAATAGCAGCAAGCTCCGGTTTCGCGGACCAAGCCCACGTGATTTCGCGAATTTGGTGAACTCCTGGGTGCATCGCCGACCGCATGGAGCCGCCGTTCTCGTTTGCCGATTTCTTCAAGACAGTGATCCCAGCCGTATGTTAGGGTGTTGGCAAAAAGACAACTTTGACGTAGAAGGGCGACGAGATGTACGCGCTGGAAAACGACTTGGTCGCCGGTACGCCGCCCGCGCACCTGAAGCGCGTGCTTGACGAGGTTTCGCCGATCTACCGCGAGCGGCTCTGGCCGATTCACGACGCGCTGAATCGCAAGTCCATCGAAAAGTGGCAAACCGCAATGGCGCGAAGTCAGAGACGCCCGGGAATAGCAATGCAGCGGGTGAAACGTGGGTAGAGTAGCGCGGTATGAATTCCCGGCGATTCGCGCCCGCAGCGCTCACTTGCTTCGCGTTTATGGGCAGCACGATGATTACGCCGCTTTACGCCCTGTACAGCAGCGCGTTTCACTTCTCAGAAGCAGTCCTCACGTTCATCTATGCGACGTACGTCGTCGGCACGATCGCCGCGTTGCTATTTTTCGGAAAACTTTCCGATGAGGCCGGACGCCGGCGCGTCAGCGTATTTGCGCTCGCACTCTGCATCGCGGCTGCGCTGCTGTTCCTGTTTGCGGGCAGTACGCTTTGGTTGTTCTTGGCGCGCCTGCTCAGCGGACTTGCCGTCGGCTTAGCGTCGGGGACCGGAACGGCATGGCTGGCCGATCAATACGACCAGAGGCAGCGGCGGAACGCGACCCAAGCCGCTACGTACTCGAATCTGGCAGGAGCGGCAATCGGTCCAATCTTCGCGGGAGCGATCGCGCAGTACGTTTCGGCGCCTCTGCGCCTGCCGTTCATCATCTACATCGGTATTCTGCTTGGGGTAAGCGCAGCGGTGCTATTTACGCCGGAAACCGTTTCGAAATTGAAACGCTTGCGTGATGTATCGCTGCGCCCGCAGATCGCGGTTCCGAAGGAAATTCGCGCTCAATTTATCACCCCCGCAATTACCGCATTCGTCATCTGGAGTCTTGCGGGGTTTTATTTCGCACTTTTGCCGAGCGTCTTGAGGCATGATTTACACTTGCCCAACTTGGCCGTTGCAGGCGCCGTCGTTTTCGAAATGTCCGTAGCAGCGATTATTGGGGTCGCGGTCACGACGCGCGTAGCAAGCAGCACGGCAATGGTTTCGGGCCTCGTCCTCATCGTGCCGAGCGTGATCGTACTGGTAGCCGCGCAAGCATTTACGTCGATGCCGCTCGTGCTGCTCGGGAGTGCCATTGCCGGAGTAGCGCTCGGCGCAGGCTATCGCGGAAGCCTGCAGGTCGTCAACGAGATCGCGCCCGCCGATCGCCGCGCCGCGGTCATCTCCGCCTACTTTATTGCCTGCTTCATCGGAAACTCGATTCCCGTCATCAGCGTTGGGCTGCTCACGCAATTTGTGAACGGTCTTGTCGCGAGCGCCGTGTTCGCAGCAGTCATCGCCGTATTCGCGTTGTCGGCTGTCATCCTGAGGTATCGAAAAACTCCCTCAACGCTTCGTTCTGCCACCCTTCCGTTCAAGGCCATGCAAGACTAAATCGAGATGCGACTCAATCCACGCGTCCAGATCCAGGCCGTGGTTCTTTCCCCACAAAGCCTGCCAAATAGCGGCCATGAAGACCGGTCCATGAATGATCTGAGCATGCTTTACGAGCGGCGTCTCGCGAAACTCACCGCGCTGGATCCCGCGTTTGACGATTTGTGTCCAGATGGCAATCTTGCGCTTGAGCACCTCGTGGTAATAAAGCTCGACCAATTCGGGAAAGCGAGGGCCCTCAGCGATGAGAAGCCGCATGACTTCCTGCGCTTTTTTGTTAGCGGCAAGGCGCCGATACATTTCTCGAAGCGTCGAGCTCAGCACCTCACGGGTTGGCGCATCCGACGCCGTCGCGCTTTCGGCGAGATCTGTCCATGTAGGAATGATGATTCGCCGCAAAACGGCGCAAAACAAATCCGACTTGCGTTTGAAATAAAAATGCGGCAGGCCTTTGGCTACGCCGGCGCGGACCGCTACGTCCTCGAGGCGCGCCCCGGCGTACCCGCGCAACGAGAACTCTTCAAATGCAGCATCCAGGATTTCGCCCTTGCGCTCCTCCGCCTCGAGCCGGCGCCGAGACGCCGCCGGCTGCCCCGACCTACTAGCCATCGCCTGTTTCCTCATGAAACGCTTATGCCCGAGATAAGGCCTATTCTGACTGTTTGGTTCACCAGTCAATAGGATAAAAGCACATTCCGTGATCTAGGAGACATGAATGAGCCAGTTGCGAGCGTCTAGTGTCCGAGCAGGGGAGCAGTCCCGGTGACTCACTATGAACTGCCGCCAAAAAGTGGCATCGTCGTCACGCATTTTCTAACCGTTGCGGATGTGGGCCGCGCGACGCGTTTCTACGTCGATGTGCTCGGCGGAACGCTAATTCGCCAAAAGCCGGCGATCGTGGAGTTAGCCAACACCTGGGTTATCATGAACGTTGGGGGTGAACCGACGGATGACAAACCGGCAGTGACGCTGTGCCCCCCAAAAAATCCCGACGAAGCCAGCAACTTTATGAATATTCGCGTTGCGGACGTCTACGCGTTCTATAAAGATGTGAAAACGCGCGGCGCGCTTTTCTTGACCGAACCAAAGGACCACGGCGCGGAAATTCGCTGCTACATGCGCGATCCCGATGGTTACCTCATTGAGGTCGGACAGACGACGGCCTCGGGATTCGAAAGATAGCTCGAAGTGACGCCTGACCTCCCGGATACAACAAACGTCCTTGTGGTGGGCGCCGGACCCGCCGGCCTGACCGTAGCTCTTGCGCTGCGCGCGCGCGGCCGCGACGTGACGATCGTGGACAAACTGGAGGAAGGCGGCAACGAGTCACGCGCCGCGGTAGTATATCCCGGTACGCTGGAAATCCTTGACCCGTATGGTGTCGCCGAGCGCCTGGCCGCGAAGGGTATTAAGACCGCGCGGTTTACGATCCGCGATCGGGATCGGATTTTGACACCCGTACCCTTTCACAACTTGCGGACGCGCTTTCCTTACGCCCTTTTAGTCTCGCAAGCGGTCACCGAAAGTGTGCTCCTCGAGCGACTGAAAGATCTCGGCGGCCGCGTCTTGCGGCCATACACGGCCACGCAGCTTACACAGGACACCGATTACGCGACCGTGCGCTTTTCAAACGGTGAGCAAGTCCGCGCAAAGTATGTTGTCGGCGCCGACGGCGTCCACAGCACGATACGCGAACAGGCAAAGATTCGCTTTACCTACACCGGCGAAGAGGCGTCCTATGCGCTTGCAGACGTGCATTCGACCGGTGGCGTTCCGGACAACGAACTAGTCGTGTATTTTTCGCCGGCAGGCCACCTCGTGGTCTTGCCTTTGCCTGACCGTCTGCACCGGATTGTTGGGCACGTCGATAAAGCTCCGGAGCACCCGGACGCTCCATTTCTGCAGCGGTTACTCGATGATCGAGGTCCCGAACGCGAACGTACGGCAATTCGCGACGTTACTTGGGGTTCCCGATTCCTCACGCACCATGCGATCGCCGACAAGTATCGCGCCGGGCGGATTATCCTTGCCGGCGATGCCGCGCACGTTCACAGCCCACTGGGAGGCCAGGGGATGAATCTCGGCATTCACGATGCGATTGCCCTTGCACCCGCGCTCTCAAGTGCGCTTGGAGACGGGTCCGTCACTTCTCTTGACGACTACGCGCGCACGCAGCGGCGCATCGCAAAACAAGTGATTTGGATCACCGACCTCCTGACAAGAAACGCTACACTAGGAGGCCCCGCCAGGGCAATTCGAAATGGCGTGCTGCGCACGCTCAGTCCCATCATACGGAGAAGTCTCTCTTGGCGGCTGTCCCTATTGTACTTGCGGTTCTAAAGCAAGCTTCTGAATCATGCAAGTGTTCATAGCCGGCGCCACCGGCGTCATCGGTAGAAACCTGATACCGCTCTTGCGGGAGCGCGGGCACGTGGTGCAAGGTCTCTCCAGAGACGAAAAAGGCTGCGCGTTGTTGCGAGAACTTGGCGTCGAACCACAAGTAGCTGATCTGCTCGATACGGGCACGCACCAGGATTTGCAAGCGTTCATCGAGGGCTGCGAAGCAATCGTCCATGTTGCAACTGCGCTCGGTAAACATCCGGAAGCGCCGAGCAGGGAAGTCCTCGCGTTGACCGGGCGATTGCGGACCGAAGGTGCCGGTGTGCTGCTACGCATCGCGCGCGATTGTGGAGTGCGTAGATACGTTCAAGAGAGTGTAGAACTGGCATACCCCGACTGCGGCGATGAATGGATCGATGAATCGGTTGCTCTCGACGGTTCAAAGGAGCGCGCATCGCTCTGCGGTCCGGTCATAGACATGGAACTACTAGTCGAGAATGCGCATTCACAAGACTTGCTTTGTACGGTGTTGCGGGGCGGCCGGCTCGTCGGCCCTGAAACCGGCCAGATCAACGCCATCAAATCTTTGCATGCCGGAACAATGAAGGTAGCCGGGAGCGGTCGGCAATTCATCTCGCCTGTGCACGTGAGGGATTATGCGCGTGCAATTGTGCTTGCGCTTGAAGCGACCGCACCCCCACTGATCGTAAACGTCAATGCGGAACCCGTTCGCGAGGGTGATTACTTGGACGTGTTGGCGGACTCGATCGGCGCGGCACACCCCGAACGCGTGGACAAGCGCGGTGAGCCGCCTTCGCACCGGTGCGCAAGTGAAAGAGTGCTTTCAACATTGGGTTGGGAGCCCGAAGAGCCGCTATTTTGACACCGCTGCTGTTGGAGGCGAAATGATGCGCAAGATCGCGCCGGTGGATTTCGACGACTATGCAAGGCACTTCCCCAAAAACACGCAGAAGGCGTTGCTCGAGGTGCGCTCCACCATTCGAAAAGCTGCGCCACAAGCGGAAGAGACGATCAGCTACAATCTTCCGGCGTTTGCCATAAACGATGAAGTAGTTGTGTGGTTTGCTGCGTTTAAATCCCACATTGGTTTCTATCCGGGTGCCTCGGCCATCGCCGAGTTCAAGGCCGATCTGGCCGCGTATAAGACGGCGAAGGGCTCAATCCAATTTCCTTTACGCCATGCGCTACCCGTACAACTCATCCGACGGATCGTTAAGTTTAAAATACGTCTCCAATCAAAATCGAAACAAGAGAAGGTATTGAAATGAAAGCTGTTCGCTTGCACGAGCCCGTCGGCGTTGAAGGCCTTCGGTACGAAGACGCTCCCGATCCAAAGCCTTCCAGCCTCGACGTCCTGGTAAAGGTGCACGTCTGCGGTATCACGCCAACCGAGTTGGAATGGCCGCTTTGGGTGGACCGCGTCGGACACAAACGAGACTACATCATCCCGGCGAATGAATTTTCGGGCGAGGTGGTAGCCCTTGGCTTCGGAACGGCCGGCATGGCGATCGGTGATGAGGTGTATGGCCTCATCGATGCCCTACGCGATGGCGCTGCCGCCGAATACATCGCAGTTGAGGCGCGCGGAGTGGCGCTTAAACCAAGAACCATCGACCACGTTCACGCCGCCGCCATTCCGCAATCCGGACTGACTTCGTGGCAGGCTCTCTTCGATCATGGTCATCTGACCGCGGGCCAGACGGTTGTCATTCACGGCGCCGCCGGCGCATTGGGGAATATTGCGATACAACTTGCACGCTCTGTTGGTGCTCGCATCGTCGGCACCGGGCGGAGTAACGTCGAGTCGCAAGTGCTTGACGCGGGTGCCGATGTTTTTGTCAACCTCGAGCAACCTGGATGGGACGGGCGCATCGGCCAGGCTGACCTTGTCTACGACACCATCGGCGGCGCCGTTCTCGAGCGCTCGCTCGGGATCGTGAAGACCGGCGGAACACTAGTGACGGTCATGGCGCCGCCGCAGAAAACGCGAGAAGACATTCGCATAGTTCATTTCATCCGCGATCCGAACGGATTGCAGCTCGTTGAAATGAGCCGCATGGTGGACCGCGGCAATCTTCAACCGCAAATCGGCGCAGTCTATCCCCTCAGCGATGCGAAAAAAGCCTTTGCGGCTAAGGCTGGCCGAGGCGTGGCTGGGAAAGTTATTCTCAATGTTGGCCTTTGAGTCACCGGACGTTGACGGCCGCATCGTCGCAGATTATACGAGCGTATCTTTAACGGGCCGGCTCGCGTATGGATTGATTTCCCAGACATTGTCGAATATCGGGGAAGCGACGTAATAACGTTTGCAGGACGATGGATGGCGTCGGACGCATCATCATGGATCGATTGACGATGCTGCTTTGCTGGCTCAATATCAGGCTGCTGTCAGAGCCTGAGGGAGGTCGCTGTGAATAGATTAGCCGACTTCAAAGAATTTATGCAGCGGCGGGAAGCTGCGTCAGCGGCGTACGTCGACGGCGATCCAGCACCGCTACGCAAAATTGCTACGTGTGACTTGCCGGCAACCTTTTTCTCGCCGGCCGGAGATTTCGTCCAGGGAGCGCAACAGGTTGCATCACGATACGCTGCCGACGCTCAATCGTTTGATAACGGGAGCGATTTTCGCTTCGAGGTGCTGCAAATGGCGGCGGACGGGGAGATCGCGTATTGGGTAGGTCTTATGCGCGGAAAGGCACGCATGCGCGGCAAGAGCGAGGCAATTTCAATGAACCTACGTGTAACCGAAGTGTTTCGGCGAGAAGACGGCGACTGGAAGTTGGTGCACCGCCACGCCGATCTTTTATCTGAAAAATAACCGCCGCCTTTGCGGCGGGCGACGCGCATCCGGCTCAAATAAGGGGTTTCATAGCGCGGTCGCTGAAACGATGGCCGCTGCCATCGCGAGCTTGTGATCGTTGTTCCATGGCGGCCCGAAGGTCTTTCGCATTTGAAGAAAGTGCGCGTCGAAATTCTCGACGCGCAATGCCCGGCTCGCCGCGTCCAGGACGGTCTTCGTGTCGTACCAGTGCACGGGCCAGCCGCGCGCTTTCGCGGCGGAAGCAAGAGCTTCGCGATACATCACCCAGTCGGCTACGTTTCGTGCGCGGTGATCCTTGATTCGTTCGGCAATCGTCGGCGGAAGCTGCGGACGACTCCGAAGCGCGATGCCGAGGATGTTCGGTACCGAAGCTGCGACCGCATCCAGTGCAATTATTGCATGCTTTTCCGCTGAAGATCGCACGCGCTCGACTAAGGCCACCGCTTGATCCATGGGAAGCATCTGGCCTTCGTGATGGTGTGGAATAGCCGGCAAGCTGTCGTCCACGAGTTCGACGCGGCGGCGGTCGAGGAGCGTCCCATCGCGCGCGACGGTCACGAGGACCGCCCAACCGCCGTGATCCGAAACCCCGATGACGCCGCCGTCGCTCGACACGGTCTTCTGCTTAGGTGTTCGAGTTCGCTGAAGTCGCGGGTTGCACGAATCGCACTTCGAGCACGGTACCGGCCGGAACCGTGATGTCGGTTTTCAGCGTTTGCGAGAGAACATATCCGCCGGCAGCACCCATGAGTCCGCCGTGGTGCTTTCCGGTGTGCTTTGCGATTTCGTGTCCGGCAATCGCGCCGCCGGCCATCATGGCGAGCGTGCGCAGGTGATGCGTCTTCGGCTCGAACGCTTTCATCGACACGAGTTTGAGGTCGACCGGCGCTTTGGTTCCGTCGGCCATACGGATGTCGTCGAAGACGATCGTGATCGCCGGGTTGCGCATCTCGCCCGCTGCGCGCACGTTTTCGAGATGGCCGTCTATTACGGAACCGTGAAGCGCCGGGTTCTTGTGCAGGAACGTATCGGTTTGCACGAGTGTAAACGTGTCGCCGTCGTGGCTCGTTTTCGTGCTAATCGTCTGCTGCAGTCGTCCGTAGAAATCCGTACCGGCGGCAACCTCCGTCGTTCCGCCGGCCGGCGCGTTACCGGCTCCAGCGCTCTGCGTCGTGACGTTCGAGCGATGTCCACACGCGGCGAGCGCGAATACGAACGCTAATGCGATGACTCTTCGAACCATCGTTCCGTCTCCTTATAAGCATGCGGCGTTCGTACATTTCCTACGTACGTCTGCCTGTCCTCGCGTCATCGGGCGGGCGCTTGCCTAGTGCTCGAGCGGAATCGCGGGAAGCGGCCGCAGCCCGAGTTTCGTGAGTTGAACGTTGACCTGCGGAATCGAACGCGCGTACGCGTTGTAGGCATTGCGCGCGGCACGGTATTCCGAGTCGATGCGCGCGTAGAATTGCGCAGCGGCCGGCGTGATGATGCCTTGCACCGGGAACGACTGGAGCGACGACAGCGCGCCGTCGAGGTTTTCGCGCAGCGAACCCGGACGCGAGACCGAATCCTCGCCGTTCGTGTAAGCTGCGGTGAGTTGCGCCATCACCGACGCGCGGTTTTGACGCGCGCGATCGAGCGGAGCTTGCGCTGCACCGCCGGACGGCTGCCCGTCGAGCGCTTTGCCGATGGTGTCTAGATGGTTCAGCATGACGTCGACGCTCGAATACAGCTGATTGAGTTTGGCAAATGCGTCGTAACTCTGCCGCATTTGCGCGAGCGTTTCGGTCGCCTGCGGATCGGCTTTCACTGTGAACGACTTTGAGAAAGTCCGCCCATTCAACGTAATGCGCGCCGCATACCGGCCGGGCACGACCGTTGCACCGTCATCCGGACCCTGGAAACTGCGGTTAGGTGCGCCGGTCCATTTGACGGGCGGTTCATCGGTGAAATTCCAAACGATGCGGTTGATACCCGCATCGTTGCTTCCGTGCAGCGTGCGCACCGTACGACCGGCGGCGTCGAGAATCGTAATCTCCGGCGCATGCGTCTGCGGAGCCGATTGATAGTACGAGATCGGCACGCCGAACGGCGGATTCTCCGCCGCGTATTGCGTGTAGAGCCCTTCCGTATTATTCGTGAGGTTGTACTCGTACGAGGTGCGCGGCGCGAACAGCATCGTACCGGCAGCGGCCGCTTGCGGAAGCTCCTGGAGTGGACGGATGTCGTCCATCACCCAAATCGAACGGCCGTGCGTTGCAATTACGAGATCGTCGAAGTGCGGCTGAATGCGAATGTCGCGCACCGACACGGCCGGCATGTTGTTGCGCAGGGGTTGCCACTGCGCGCCGCGATCGAATGAAACCCACATCCCCTGCTCGGTTCCAAGGTACACCAGTGCGGGATTGCGATCGTCCGGGCGAATTGCGCGCGCCCAAAGATCGTGCGGCAAACCGGCGACGATCGACTGCCAATGCGCGCCGTAATCGCGAGTTATCCATGCGTGCGGCGCGCTATTGCCCATCTTGTGTGCGGTCTCGACGGCGTATGTCGTGCCGCGCTCGAGCGGCGAAGGAGCAACGGTTTCAAAGCGGCCGTTCGGAATTGCGCCCGGCGGCGTGACGTTCTTCCAGTGCAGACCGCCGTCGCGCGTCATCTGTACGTAACCGTCGTCGGTTCCGACCCAAATCTCGCCGCGAGATACGCGCGAGCCTTCGATGTCGAGAATCGTATCGGTGTACTCCGCGCCGGTCACGTCGTGTGTAATCGGACCGCCCGCCGGTGCTTGATGCGCCTTGTCGTTGCGCGTGAGATCGGGACTGATCGGCTTCCAGGAATAGCCGCCGTCGGTCGATTGAAAAACGACGTTTCCGCCGAACCACGCGATGCGCGGATTCCAAGGCGCAAAACCGAGCGGCGACTCCCAATTGAATCGGTACGGACTAATCGCGATGTTGTAGTCTTGCTGCACGCTCGTGAGGTACGGCTGTGTAAACGTGTATTCGCGCGTACGCTTGTTGAAAAGGAAGAGCGCGCCGTCCTGACCGTCGGACCAGATGACGTTCGGATTGCGTGGATCGGGAATCGCCCACTGGCCGTCGTCGTCTTGCACGGGGGCGAACCATCCGGCATTGCTGTTGCCGGCCATGTCGAGCGAATTCGACGGACCGCAATACGAGTTGTTGTCTTGCAGCCCGCCGCAAATCGTATACGGATTGTCGTTGCCCAGACCTACGCGATAGAACTGGCCGATCGGCAGATTCGACCAGAATGCCCACGTCTTGCCGGCGTCGACGCTGAGCGCGTAGCCGCCGTCTTCACCGACGATGATGCGTTTGGGATCGTTCGGCGCGATCCAAATCGAGTGATAGTCGCCGTGAACGCTTCTCGCGATCGCTTTGAACGTTTTGCCGCCGTCCGTGCTCTGTGCGAGTTCGGTCGACGCGGTGTACACGTGATTGGGATTGCTCGGATCGACTTCGATATGCGAGAAGTAGAACGGGCGTTGATCGATCAGCGTGTTGGAACTGACGAGCGCCCACGTTTTGCCGCCGTCGTCGGAGCGCCAGAGAATACCGTGCTTGGATTCGATAAGCGCGTAAATGCGATTTGGGTCACTTGGTGCGACCGCAAGTCCGATGCGTCCGGTGATTCCTTCGGGCAGTCCGCCGCCGGTGAGACGGTTCCACGTGCGGCCGCCGTCGGTCGAACGGTAGAGTCCGTCTTGTTCGCCGCCGCTGCGAAACGTCCAGGGCCTCCGCTGAAACTCCCAGACGCCTGCGTAGATCACGTTCGGCTCGTGCGGATTCATCGCGAGATCCGAGATACCGCTGATCGATCCGACGTACAGCGTTTTGCTCCACGTCTTACCGCCGTCGAACGTCACGTACGCGCCGCGGTCCCCAGAATCGGCGAAGACGTTGCCGAGCGCGCCGACGATGACGTGCTGCGGATTGCTCGGATCGATGAGAATGCGTGAAATGTATTTCGTATCGCGCAGGCCGGCGTTCGTCCACGTCTTGCCGCCGTCGGTGGATTTGTAGACGCCGTCGCCATAGCTGACGTCTTGGCGCGGATTCGACTCGCCCGTGCCGACCCAAACCGTCTCGTCGTTCGTGGGATCGATCGATACCGCGCCGATTGCGCCGACGCTCTGTTTGTCGAATACCGGCGTCCACGCCGCGCCGCCGTCGGTGCTCTTCCAGACGCCGCCGCCTGCTGCACCGAGGTAGTAGAGATTCGGATCGTGTGCCGATCCGGCGACACTGGTGACGCGCCCTCCGGCGATGGCGGGGCCGGCTTCACGCCAATGGAGATTGTCGACCGGAAGGGACGCGCCGCCGGCCGAGGGCGCCAAGAGTGCAAAGAATACGGCAAGGGGAATAAGCGATCGGATCATTCCGGGCCATTACGGTCGCAGAAAGCCATCACCTCGTGCCTGCAACAACAATGTTTACGCTGACCGATAACGTCACGCTGCGGCCGCTCCATCTGAGCGATGCGCTGGCGTACTTTGCGTGCGCGTGTAAGAACGTCGACCGGCTCCGTCCATGGTTTTACGGGCCACCGACCGCATGCAGCTTGCCGAGACGCAGCAATATCTCATCGATGTGGAACTGCAGCCGGAACCCGCGCTGGATCGTCCGTACGGCATATTCGACGGCGAGGAGTTCGCCGGAAGCATCGGTTTGTACAAAATCGACTTTGGAAACCGCATATCGCGCATCGGTTACTGGATCGATGCCGATCATCAAGGCAAAGGTCTGATTACGTCCGCTGCGCGCGCGCTCGTCGATCATGCGTTCAACGATCTCCGTTTGAATCGCATCGAGATCCGGTGCGCGCCGGAGAATGCCGCGAGCCGCGCCGTACCGCAGCGTTTAGGATTTACAGAAGAAGGGGTGCACCGGCAAGTGCTCGCGATTCACGGCGGTTTTCAAGATTTGATCATGTACGCGATGCTCGCGTGCGACTGGGCTGCGAAGTAGCATGCTCATTGCGCGAGCGTTCCAACGTGCTGCGTCGGCATGTTCGAGCCCTCGACGAACCAGATGGTGCAGTCCGGCGTTCGCGTAAAGCCGTCGAGCTGCCGATACTCGATGTCGTAGCGTTCGAACGACTTGGCGCCGGGACGCAATCGCAGCACCTCGGGCGCGTTTTCGGCGATGTAGAGTGAGCCGTCGCATCCGGTAACCATCGCATTCACGCCAAGCGTTGCATCCGGAAGATTGTAATGCGCCAGAACGCCGCGCTCATTCATTCTCGCGACGTATGCTCCACTCGCAATCCATAGCGCATCGCCGGCGCTGGTAACACGGAGTCCCGGCCCTGTGCGCACGTTTTGCAATTCGGCAGGCAGCGGCGTTGCGGTAAACCGGCCGGTCAGCGTCATATGCACGAGCTGCGTTTGCGAAAGGAACCAGAAACCGTCGCGCGCAGGGACAAGGATGAGTGCGTCACCATATTGCAGCGGAATCGGGAACGCGCGTGAGCCGTCCGCGCGCGCGATTTCTCTGGTTGGATGCGAGCGCGCGAACCATGCCTGTCCATCCGGGCCGCGCGCGAGCCGAATTGCGCCGCGACGCCATGCATTCGCGGATGTTTCTCCGACGACCGAATTCGTTAGCCGATTCGCCGTATCGAGTTTGTACAGAACCGGCCACAACGCGTTGTTGAACCAGACGTTTCCGGACGTATCCTGCACAATCGTCGTCGGCTTGGGCGGCCACTGCGATCGCGGCTGCGTCGGAGCAAAGCGGCTTCCGGGCGGCGGCGGCGCCAAATCTCGACCGTCAGGGATCGTTCGAATACGTCCGTCTTTCGAAACGTATGCAATCGCACCGGCGAAGTTGAGCGCGCCGTGATCGAGCGACATCACGACGCCGCCATTGCTCGAGGGCGTAACGGGGCCGACCCACCATTGATGCATAAAGCCAGGCGCCGGCGGAAGCGTGAAGGCGTGCAATGCTAACCGGCCCTGCGGTATGCGTTGCGGCGCTATCGCCACCGGTGCCGCTTGCGAGCTGTCGGCAAAAAGCTCTTCGTGATGGGCGCACATGACGGCGACGTGACCGGGCCACGGCAGCACGGCTTCAACGCTTCCGCAGCCGACGCTGCCGACCGCGTGGGGGTCGCCTTGTGAATTGAATCGATAGAGGGTCGTGCCGGCGACCGCATAGGCGATGCCGTTCGCTCCTTGTGCCACCGGCGATCGAATTGCACCGCCGGGCAGCGTTCGCAGCGTCATCGCGCTTTCCGAACCGGTCGCGACATAAGCATTGTGTCCGCTGTTCGCCAGCAGCGTACCGCTGTCGAAGGCTGCGACGATATCAACGTTCTGCAGGCGTGACGGATGAGCATCCGAGGCGTCGCGATCGGCGTCGTACCGGTACCACGTGCCATTGACTTTCAAATACACGAAACCGCCCGCAACGTACGCCTTCATGTTGGAATTGCGATACGTTGCGGCATTCTGCTGCGGATCCGGAGCGTACGTAAACTCGTCGAGTTTTTTACCGCTGCGTATATCGATTGCGGCGACTGTGAGCGGCATGTAGTTATCCATCTGCTCCGGGAACCAGGTCGAATCGACGTATACCACGTTGCTGCGAAAACCTAGCGGCTGCGCGTTCGAGAGCGTATCCCACTTCGCGTGACCGTTCGCCGGGTCGAATGCGTAGAGCCGCGTTTCGAGGATCGCGCCGTCGTCGACGAAGGGCTGAAGCAGCGTGCCGTCGCGGATTTGGGGCGGGCCGGCGATCTGCATGCCGCCGCCATAGGTGCCCCAGAGTTTCTCACCGGTTTTCGCATCGGCGGCGAAGAAGCTGAACGTATCGTTGTTCTTCGCAAAAAGCACGCCGTCGAGTGCACCGGAAACCGTTGTGTCCTTAACGCCGAAGATTTGCGCGCCGGTCTGCGCACTGAGATACGTCAGCGGCTGGGGATACTGCTGAACGAATGCCACGCCGTACGGCGTCGCGACGATCGTATTTGGCAGTCCTTGCGCAGTGCGGCGCCACCGAACTGACGCCCGTACGAGGTCGAACGCGATCATTGAGCCGCCCTGGTAGTAATAGGCGGCTCCGTTGCTCGCCGCGTTCGGCGGAATGTCGATCGTCGAGGGGAGCGCATGGACTTTCCCGTTTTGCAGCGCGGGTCCGGGATCGACCGGCAGGCCGATGCGAATGGGCAGCGGCTGCGTCTGCTCGCCGCGCACGGGGGTCGTCATGGGCGCCGGCTGCGCAACGGCGAGCCGCGCCGCCGGTTTCATGCAGCCGCTGAGCGATGCGGCAGCCGCCACAAGGGAAGCGCCGGCGACCGCTAGACTTGACACTCTCGCCTGAGCCATGATTAGATGGTCGCCAATGAACGTCTCGTTTTCCTATGCGTATTACTATTTTTGGCCGTCCGCCGGGCGGGCCGAGAGCTGTTTGCGCACCTAACGAGATAAAAGGTAATAAAAGTTCGCAAACAAGCCTCCGCCGTCCGGCGGGGGCTTGTTTTTCTTTTTGGGAGTAGACATGATCGCGGCATTTCAAGGGATCGACGGAGCCTTCTCGCAGCTGGTCGTTGCGCAGTTTCTCAGGGATCGCGGCCTCGACGCAAGCACACTCGGCATGCCGACCTATCGTGAAGTCGCAACGGCGGTGAGTGCCGAGCGCGCGAGCGCGGGCGTCATTCCGATTGAGAACGCCATCGTCGGAACGGTCCGCGAAGGCTACGACTTGGTGGCCGAGTTCGAACTCGCGCCCGTTGCCGAAGTACTGTGCCGCACCGATCATCGGCTGCTCGGTGTGCACGGCGCGTCGCTCGAGGACGTGCGGGAAGTGCTGGCGCATCCGCTGACCATCGCCGAGTGCAGCCGCTTTCTGCAAAGTTTGAAAAATGCGCGCGCGATTCCGTGCGAGGATACCGGCGTTGCAGCCCGCGAGGTCGCTCGCGGTGGAAACAGCGCTGTCGCGGCGCTTGCGCCGCCGGCTGCGGCGCGCATCTACGACCTCGACGAACTGGCAGCCAACTGCGGCGATCACCCAAGTACGTACTCACGCTTCTTGATCGTCCGGCCGAAGCACCAGGCAGCCGAGCATCCGATCGCGCTGCTTGCGCATTCCGATCGGCGTAAAACGTCGATCATTTTCAGTTTGGAGGACGCACCCGGCCGATTGGCTCGATGTTTGGCCGAGTTTGCAGAGCGCGGCGTGAACCTCTCGAAGCTGGAGTCGAAGCCGCGTTTGGGTCACGGAAGCGACCACGTATTCTACGTCGATCTGGACGGTGACGCGCGCAACGCGCGCGTGGAAGAAGCGCTGCGCAACGTGCGGCGGCTGTCGGTGCAAGTCACGCTGCTCGGCAGTTACGATGCGCACGTGGGCGTGCCCCTCGACTACGCTCGGGGTGCCCTTCGACAGGCTCAGGGTGACACGCAGGCAATCGCCGTTGCCGCAAGCTGGCATCCGCAGCCGGTGCACGTGCACAATAATGAGGCGCTGCCGCGTGTTTCGCGCCCGGCGCGCCCGCACGGCAGCGCGCTGGAAATCGGCGGCGTGCGCATCGGTGACGGTGAATTCGCAATCATCGCGGGGCCGTGTTCGGTCGAGTCGCGCGAGCAAGTGCTGCTCACCGCGCACGCGGTGAAGGCGCGCGGTGCGGTAATGCTGCGCGGCGGCGCATTCAAACCGCGCACCAGTCCGTACGCGTTTCAAGGGCTGGGCTGGGAAGGCGTCGATCTGCTTGCCGAAGCGGGACGCGCGACCGGTTTGCCGACCGTGAGCGAAGTGATGACCGTCGATCAAGTCGCACCGATGGCGCGACAGATCGACGTGCTGCAGATCGGGGCGCGCAATATGCAAAACTTCGATCTGCTCAAAGCAGTCGGCCGCAGCGGAAAACCGGTGCTGCTCAAACGCGGTCTCTCTGCAACGATTGACGAATTGCTCGCGGCCGCCGAATATATTCTTGCCGAGGGCAATCCGAACGTCATGCTGTGCGAACGCGGCATTCGAACATTCGAAACGGCGACGCGCAACACACTCGACCTTTCGGCGGTTCCCGTGTTACGAGAACGTTCGCATCTGCCCGTGCTGGTCGATCCCAGTCACGGCGTGGGCGTACGGCGCTGGATCGCTCCGCTGTGCCGCGCGGCGAAGGCGGTCGGAGCGCACGGCATTCTCGTCGAAGTGCATCCCAATCCGCCCGAAGCCAAGAGTGACAAGGAACAGGCGCTCACGTTCGACGACTTTGCGTCAATCGTAAACGATCTTGCAGAAATTCCGCTTTGTCACGGTAAGGCACCAAAGTGTCACCCTGACGCCACGATACCTCAGGGCAGGGCTACGTCGAAGGGCGCCGAGCCTGTCGAGGTGCAGTCATGAACGTACAAATCGAGCCGGCGAAACGGCTGCGCGGCGAGCTGCGCGTGCCGGGTGACAAGTCGATTGCGCATCGCGCGCTGCTGTTGGGCGCAATCGCTCACGGCTGGACGCGAATCACTGGCGTGCCGCGAAGCGCCGACGTAACGACGACGATACGCGCGCTGGGTTCTTGCGGCGTGCAAATTCAACGCAACGAAGAGGCCGTCATCGTGCAAGGCGGCGGCCGCGATGCGCTGCGTCCGAGCGGCGGCAGCATCGACTGCGCGAATTCCGGCACGACGATGCGGATGCTCATGGGCGTGCTCGCGGCGCACGAAGGCACGGTGCAACTGACCGGCGATGCATCGCTGCGGCGCCGGCCCATGCGGCGCATTGCCGAGCCGCTGCAGCGCATGGGTGCCGGCATTACGCTCAGCGGTAGCGGCGTCGCACCGCTTCAAGTGCGCGGCAAGGCACCGCTGCAAGCGATTGACTATGAATTGCCGGTAGCCAGCGCGCAGCTCAAAAGCGCGCTGTTGCTGGCCGGACTTGCGGCGAACGGAAGAACGCAATTACGCGGGAAACTGCTTTCGCGCGATCACACCGAACGGCTGCTGCCGCGCTTCGGCGCTAGCCTGCATGCGGACGGCGAACGCATTGCAATCGACGGCGGTCAGCAGCTGCGCGGAGCGTTCGTCGAGGTTCCCGGCGACCCGTCGAGCGCGGCGTTCTGGATTGCCGCTGCACTTATCACCGAAGGCAGTGAGTTGACACTCAGCGACGTATCGCTCAATCCGACGCGCACGGGTTTTCTCGATGCGGCACGCGGCATGGGCGCGCAAATCGAAATCGCGCTGCGCCGGCGCGAACCCGAGCCGATTGGGACGGTGTTTGCGCGCAGCAGCGAGCTGCATGCGCTGAAAATCGGCGCGGACGAGATCCCCGCGCTAATCGACGAGGTGCCGCTCATCGCCGTGCTTGCAACGCAGGCGCGCGGACGAACGGTGGTTCGCGGCGCCGCGGAACTGCGCGTCAAAGAGAGCGACCGCATCGATGCGATTGCGGCGATGCTTCACGCCATGGGTG